>CBHRRQ010000074.1:0-16399 GCA_966081555.1 uncultured Terrabacter sp. | reverse complement strand
AGCACGATGATCTGGCGGTAGTCGCGCACCTCGAAGAGCTTCTCGGCGCCGCGGTGCATGTAGCCGATGACCGGCTCGGCGCTGACGATGCGCTCGCCGTCGACGACGATGCGCAGCCGCAGCACGCCGTGCGTGGCCGGGTGCTGCGGGCCGATGTTGAGCACCATGTCGGCCGTTGCGAGGCCGCCCGCGCCGACGCCGACCGTGAGGGCTCGCTCGCCCGAGGACGCCGCCGGCGTCGTCGGGGTCCTCGTCTCGCTCACGGAGTCGACCCTACGTGGCTCATGCGCCCGAGTATGCCGTGAGCCCCTCTGCCCACGTCACCCGGCGTAGCGTCGGTGCGGCGACCCCGCCGCCTCGAGGAGACGACATGAGCGAGCTGACCCCGTACATCTGCGTCGCGGACTCGCGTGCCGCGATCGACTGGTACCGCGAGCAACTCGGCGCCGAGGTGGTGCACGAGCCGATCGTCATGGAGGACGGGCGCGTCGGCCACTGCGAGCTGGCGGTCGACGGGGCCCGCTGGATGATGTCCGACGAGTTCGAGTCGGCGGGCGTCGCGGCCCCCGACCGGGCGCGGGGCAACGCGGTCTCGCTGCACCTCACGGTGGGTGACGTCGACGCCGTCTGCGAGGCGGTGCGCGCGGGTGGTGCGACGGTCGACCGCGGCCCGGAGGACAACCCGCCCATCGGCCGGCTCGCCGTCTTCGACGACCCGTTCGGCCACCGCTGGTTCCTCAGCCAGCCGCTGCCGGAGCCCCTCTGAGCGGGCTCGAGCCGGTCAGGTGCGGCGGTCCGCCTCGCGGCCGCGGAGCACCAGGTAGCCGGCGAGCCCGAGCAGCAGGATCGTCGACACGACGGTGAGCAGGATCGGCACGAGCAGCGAGCCGCGGGCGGCCGCCTGCTCCTCGGTGTCGACGGGGCGCACGTGCACGGTGGCGCCGGCGGTCGCGGTGGACCCGTCGAGCCCGAACGTCGCGTGGAACGAGAACGTGCCGCTCACCGGGTGCCCGTCGCCCGAGGTGACCCGGTAGGTGACGGTGTAGTCGCCGCCCGGGGCGCTGGGCGCGACGGCCTGCCTGACGTCCCGCCCGCTGACCGTCGGAGCACCGGAAGAGACGGGTCCCGACGGGCCGGTGACGACCACCTGGGCGCCGATCGTGAGTGGGTCCTCGGAGAAGGTGAGCACCACGGCCGACGGCATCGTCGAGACCGTCGTGCCGTCGGCGGGGGTCGTGCGCTCGAGCACGTCGTGCGCCGACGCTGCCAGCGGCGCCCCGACCACGAGCCCGGCGACGAGGCCGGCTCCGAGTCCGAGGGCGAGCAGCAGGGAGACGAGACGACGCATGCCGTCAGCGTACGTCGGGCCCCTTCACCCGCTTGACCGCCCACCAGAAGTCCCCGAACCCACCGCGCCGCGCGAGCTCCGCCTCGGCGCCCGTGCGCTCGAGGGCACGCAGGTAGGCGAGCGGGTCGGCCCCGGCGAGAGCGTGGTCGGGCCGGGCACCGGTGAGCTCCAGAGAGCGCAGCAGGTCGCGCTGCCGGTGCAGCTCGTCGGCGTCGAGGGTGTCCATCGCCACGTGGGCGGTGACGTCGCACGAGCCGTCGGGCACGGGGTGGGTCAGCCCGCCCCTCGCGTATGCCGTCAGCGTCCCCTCGTGCGGCCGCTCGGTCGCCGTGTGGCCGTAGTCCACGGCCACGAGGGTGCCCGACGCGACTCTGGCGACGAGGTCGGCCCAGGCCCGGTCGCGGGCCACGCCCACCTCCACCCGGTCGCCCGGTGCGGGGTCGGCCCAGTGGTCCCCGGCCCACCGTGCGTCGGCGCCGCCGAGCGAGGCTCCGAGCGACTCCTCGCCCGTCTCGGGGTCGACGAGGACCTCGCGGAGCACGCCGCCGGCATCCACCTCGGCCACGGTGCACGGCACGACGTCGAGCCACTCGTGGGCCACGACGAGTGCGTCCTCCAGCCCGTCGATCTCGGGCGGCAGGCCGGCGCCGCCGGGGGAACGCAGCCACTCGATGCGGGGGTCGAGCCCGTCGGGACGGTCGACGACGTCGACAGCCACGACCCGCACTCCGTGGACCCCGCCCGCTGCGCGCCGAGGTGGTTCGTCGCGACCCTGCGCGACGGCATACCTCGACCAGTTGGTCGACTGGGCGCTCGGGTCGGCGAGGGCGGCGACGAGGTGCGTCGCCAGCTCACCCCGGCCCGCGCCGACGTCGACGACGACCGCCGGCGGCATCTCGCCGTGCCGGGCGTGCCAGAGGCGCAGCAGCGCCTCGGCCAGCACGCGCCCTGTCGGACCGTGCGCTGCCGTCGTGAAGTGCGCCGCGGGCCCACCGCGCGCGACGTAGAAGCCCCGCCCGGCGGCATACAGGGCGTCGTGCCACGCCTCGCGCCACGGAACGGGATCCACGCCTCCGGACTGTAGGCGATAGCGTGCCGTGGGTGAGCACCCCGCACGACCGCCCCGCGCGCTTCGACGTCGGCATCGTCGGGGCGGGTCGCGTCGGTGCCGTGCTCGGCGCAGCGCTCGTGCGGGCCGGCCACGTCGTCACCGGCGTCTCGGCGGTCAGCGAGGCGAGCCTGGAGCGCGCCGCCACCCTGCTGCCGGGCGTCCCGGTGAAGCCGATCCCGGAGGTCGTGTCGGGCGCGCACCTCGTCGTGCTCGCCGTGCCCGACGACGCCCTCGAGCCGCTCGTCGCCGGCCTCAGCTCGACCGGCACCTTCACGCCCGGCCAGCTCGTCATGCACACGTCCGGCGCCCACGGCATCTCCGTCTTCGAAGCGGCCGCACCGAGCGACATCATCCCGCTCGCCCTGCACCCGGCCATGACGTTCACCGGCACGCCCCTCGACCTCGAGCGGCTCGGTGGCTGCTGCTTCGGCGTCACCACCGTCGACCTCGCGCGGCCGGTCGGCGAGGCGCTCGTCATCGAGATGGGCGGCGAGCCGGTGTGGGTCGCCGAGGACGACCGCGTCACCTACCACGCCGCCCTCGCGCACGGCGCCAACCACCTCGTCACCCTCGTCGCCCAGTCCATGCAGCTGCTCGGCGAGACGGGCATCGAGGACCCGGCCCGCCTGCTCGAGCCGCTGCTCACGGCGGCGCTCGCCAACACCCTGCAGCGAGGTGACGCAGCCCTCACCGGTCCGGTGGCGCGCGGCGATGCCGGTACCGTTGCCGGGCACGTCGCGATGCTGCGCAAGGTGGCCCCCGACATCCAGCCGACCTACCTCGCGCTGGCCCGGGCGACGGCACAGCGGGCCCTGCTCAGCGGGCGCCTCCGCGCGTCCGCCGCCGGCCCGCTGCTCGAGCTGCTGGCGCACGAGGAGGAGCAACCGTGACACGACCTGCGGCACCCACCGCACTCTCGACACCCGTGGTGGCCCGGACCCGCGACGCGCTGCGCGAGGCTCGCGCGGCGCTCGACGACGGCGACGTCGCCGTCGTCATGACGATGGGCGCGCTCCACGAGGGGCACGCGACCCTCATCCACACGGCGCGCAAGAAGCACGCGCACGTCGTGGTGACGATCTTCCTCAACCCGCTCCAGTTCGGGCCCAAGGAGGACCTCTCGCGCTACCCGCGCACCTTCGACGCCGACCTCGAGATCTGCACCGCCGCGGGCGTGGACCTCCTCTTCGCCCCGACCCCCGACGTCATCTACCCCGACGGCGACCCGGGCGTTCGCGTCTCGGCCGGCCCGCTCGGCGACGTGCTCGAGGGCCAGGCCCGGCCGGGGCACTTCGACGGCATGCTCACCGTGGTCGGCAAGCTCATGCACCTGACGCGGTGCAACGCGGCGTACTTCGGCCAGAAGGACGCCCAGCAGCTGCTGCTCATCCGTCGCATGTGCCGCGACCTCGACTTCCCGGTGCAGGTCGTGTCGGTGCCGACGGTGCGTGAGCCCGACGGGCTCGCGATGTCGAGCCGCAACACCTACCTCACCGAGTCCGACCGCGAGACGGCGCTGTGCCTGTCCGCGGCCCTGCGCGCGGGTGCCGCGGCCGCCGGCGAGGGGCCGTCGGCCGTGCGTCGGGCTGCCCGGGCGGTGCTGGTGCGCGAGCCGCTCGCGCTCATCGACTACCTCGTGCTCGTGCACCCTGACACCCTCCAGGACGTGCCCGAGTGGTACCGCGGCGAGGCGCTCCTCGCCGTGGCCGGCCGGGTGGGCACGACCCGTCTCATCGACAACCTGCCCGTGCTGGTCGGCCCCGGTGGCGGGTCGCTCGAGACCTTCACGCAGACCTGAGCCCCGCACTCCCGCAACGTTTTTCACCCCTCCCGAGGAAGTCCCAGACCGTGCAGCGCTTCATGCTCCACTCGAAGATCCACCGAGCCAAGGTGACCCAGGCCGACCTGCACTACGTCGGCTCGCTCACCATCGACCGCGACCTGCTCGACGCCGCCGACCTGTGGCCGGGGCAGCAGGTCGACGTCGTCGACGTCGACAACGGCAACCGCCTGACGACCTACGCCATCGAGGGCGAGCGCGGCTCGGGCATCGTGTGCATCAACGGTGCTGCGGCGCGGCTCATCTCGCCCGGTGACACCGTCATCATCATCGCGTACGCCGCCATGGACGACGCCGAGGCGCGTACCTTCGAGCCGCAGGTCGTCTTCGTCGACGACCACAACCGCGTCGTCGAGGTGGGGCACGATGCAGGGGACGTCCCCGACGGCTTCGGCCTCCTGACGTCCGCCGTCACCGAGCGCCACCACGACTACCAGGACTGAGAGGCCACCGTATGCCGCAGAGCGGGCTCCCCGACGTGACCGTGTCGCGGCGGCTGCGTGCGCCCGCGCCCGGCTGGACGACCACTGCCGACGTCATCGTCGTCGGCTCCGGCATCGCCGGCCTCACCACGGCGTTGCGCCTGCGGCGGCGCGTCGACCGAGTGCTGCTCGTGACGAAGACGGTGCTCGACGAGGGCTCGACCGCATGGGCGCAGGGCGGCATCGCGGCCGTCATGTCGCCCGAGGACAGCGCCGCCGAGCACGTTCACGACACCCTCGTCGCCGGCGTCGGCCTCTGTGACGTGGAGGCCGTCGAGGCCCTCGTCACCGAGGGCACCGATGCCGTCTGGGACCTCATCGCACTGGGCGCCGACTTCGACCGTGGCGACAGCGGCGGCCTCTCGCTGACCCGCGAGGGCGGCCACCACCGCGACCGCATCCTGCACGCCGGTGGAGACGCGACGGGCCGCGAGATCAGTCGCGCCCTCATCGCCGCCCTCGACCGCGTGCGAGACGACCCCGGCATCGAGATCATCGAGCACGCGCTCGTGGTCGACCTGCTCACCGACGCCGAGGAGCGGGTCTGCGGCGTCACGCTGCACGTCATCGGAGAGGGCCAGGTCGACGGCGTCGGCGCGGCCCACGCCCGGGCCGTCGTGCTCGCGACCGGCGGCCTCGGCCAGATCTACGCCTCGACGACCAACCCCTCCGTCGCGACGGGCGACGGCATGGCCGCGGCCCTGCGCGCCGGTGCGGTGCTCGCCGACCTCGAGTTCGTCCAGTTCCACCCGACGGTGCTGTGGCTCGGCGAGGGCTCGCGGGGCCAGCAGCCGCTCATCTCAGAGGCCGTGCGCGGCGAGGGCGCCTTCCTCGTCGACGAGGCGGGGGAGCGGTTCATGCAGGGCCAGCACCCGCTCGCCGACCTCGCGCCACGTGACGTCGTGGCCCGCGCGATCATCGCGCGCATGCGCGAGACCCGCACCGACCACGTCTACCTCGACTGCCGCCACCTGGGCGCCGACTTCCTCGAGCAGCGCTTCCCGTCGATCGTGCAGCGCTGCCGCGAGCTCGGCTTCGACCCGGCCACCCAGCTGCTGCCTGTCGCGCCCGCCCAGCACTACGCGTCCGGCGGCGTGCGCACCGACCTGCGCGGCCGCACCTCCGTCGAGGGCCTCTATGCGTGCGGCGAGACGTCGTGCACCGGCGTCCACGGCGCCAACCGCCTCGCCTCGAACTCGCTCCTCGAGGGCCTCGTCTTCGCGCGTCGCATCGCCGACGACCTGACCGCCCGGCTCGGGGCCGGGGAGCTGCCCGAGACCACGCCCGTCGAGCCTCAGGGCGAGCCCGAGCTGATCCGCGGCAAGCGGCGCATCGACGTCCAGCGCGCCATGACCGCCGGGTCGGGCACGGTCCGCTCGGCGGCGTCACTGGCCGCGACCGAGTCGACCCTCGCCGAGCTCGCCGCTCGCGCCGTCACCGACGACGCCGACAAGCAGGGTGGGCCCAAAAGCTGGGAGACCACCAACCTCCTGCACCTCGGCCGGGCGCTGACGTATGCCGCCGCGCTGCGTGAGGAGACCCGCGGCGGTCACGTGCGCGAGGACTTCCCGGCCCGCGACGACGCGCACTTCCTGCACCACGTGCACCTGCGTCGCGCCCCGTCCGGGAAGGTCGAGGCGCGAGTGGTGCCGGTGCCGCAGTCGAACCTCGAGGGCCTTGACCTCGACAACACCGCCGCAGCCGAATCTGCTGTGGCGCACGACGACTCACGGATGGAGGGGCGCCGGTGACCGCCGACGGCCTGAGTGGTTTCCCGCTGGACTGGGCCCGCGAGCTCGTCACCGTCGCGCTCCGTGAGGACCTCGGTCCCGACGGCCTCGACGTGACGACCTTGGCGACGATCCCCGCCGACCAGGTGCGCACCGCCGAGATCGTGGCGCGCGCCCCCGGCGTGGTCGCCGGCGTGCCCGTGATCGGGCTCGTGCTCGCCGCGGTCGCCGAGAAGCTCGGGGCGGAGGCGCCTTCCGTCGACGTCGTCAACGACGACGGTGCCCGGCTCGAGCGCGGTGACGTCATCGCGCGTCTGACCGGCCCCACGCAGGTCGTGCTCGTGGCCGAGCGCACCATCCTCAACATCCTCAGCCGGCTCTCGGGCGTCGCCACCCACACGCGCCGGTGGGCCGACGCGCTCGAGGGCACGCCGACGATGGTCCTCGACACCCGCAAGACGACCCCCGGCATGCGCTGGCTCGAGAAGTACGCCGTCCGGTGCGGCGGCGGCACGAACAAGCGCATGGGCCTCTTCGACGTCGCCATGATCAAGGACAACCACAAGCTGGCCGCGGGCTCGGTCGCGGCGGCATACGCCCTGGTGCGCGAGCGGTTCCCCGACGTCGACGTGCAGGTCGAGGTCACGACGCCCGCCGAGGCGCAGGAGGCCTACGACGCCGGCGCGCGCTTCATCATGTGCGACAACATGTCGGTCGCGGTGCTCGGCGAGACGGTCGCACTGCTGCGGGCGGCGAGCGAGCCCGTCGAGATCGAGGCCACGGGCGGCATGACGCTCGAAGGGGCTCGCGAGTACGCGCAGACGGGTGTCGACTTCATCTCCGTCGGCGGCCTGACGCACAGCTCACCGATCGTCGACATCGCCCTCGACGTCACCGACTGAACCCGTCGAGGCCACGTTCGGCCCCTCTCCACCGTCGAGTGGCCACGTGGGGCCCCTCTCCACCGTCGAGTGGCCACGCGTGGCCGCCTCTGGATCGTCGAGTGGCCACGGCTCGGACCGTCTCGACCGGAAGACCGGGGCGCCATCCCGGGCGTACGCTGCGACGAAGGAGGATGTCGTGGGCGTCGTCGACGAGCTGGTCCGCGCGAGAGCGGAGTTCGAGCGCGGGGAGTGGGCTGCGGCACTCGAGCGCTGGTCAGTGCTCGACCCCGAGGGGCTGACGGCAGCCGACCTCGAGTCGGCCGGGGAGGCGGCCCAGCTGCTCGGCCGTCCGCACGAAGCGCTCGACCGCTACCGTCGCGCCTTCGACAAGCGGATGGCTGCCGGCGAGCTCGAGCGGGCGGCTCGCTGCGCGTTCCACCTCTCGATGGTGCCGCGGACGACCAGCGACCACGCCACCGCCTCCGGCTGGCTCGCTCGCGGTGAACGGATCGTCGCAGACCTGCCGGACGGCACGCTCGAGGCCGGCTACCTCAGCTTTTCGCGGATGTTCGTCCACCTGGGCCGTGCGGAGTTCGCGGCGGCCCTCGCGTGCGCCGAGCAGGCCACCGACGCGGGGCGCCGGCACGGCGACCGGGGCCTGGTCGCCGTGGGCCTCTGCGCTCAAGGGCGGATGTCGATCTACGGGGGCCGGATCACCGACGGCCTCTCGCTGCTGGACGAGTCGATGCTCGAGACGGCCGACCAGACCGTCGAACCGGTCCTGCTGGGCAACGTCTACTGCACTGCCATCGAGGGCTGCCAGGAGGTCTCGGACCTGCGGCGCGTCGAGGAGTGGACGCACGTGCTGCAGCGCTGGTGCGCGGAGCATCCCGGCCTCGTCACCTTCACCGGCCAGTGCGCCCTGCACCGCGGCCAGGTCATGGTGGCACGCGGGGCCTGGGACGAAGCGGTCGAGGAGCTCTCGGCGGCCATCGACCGCTACCGGCTTGCCGGCGCGTTCCCCGCGATCGGGCTGGCCGCCACCGAGCTCGGCGACCTGCACCGCGTGCGAGGGGACTGGGCGCGCGCCGAGCAGGCGTATGCGACGAGTGCCGAGCAGGGGCACGATCCCCAGCCCGGGTCGGCCCTGCTGTGGCTCGCCCGTGGCTCAGCGGCGGCTGCTGAGGGCGCAGCTCGTCGGCTCCTGGCGGAGACGCGCACCGACGTGGCCCGCGCTCGAATCCTGCCCGGTGTGGTCGCGGTGCTCCTCGCAACCGGCGACGCGGAGACGGCACGCGCGTGCGCCGCCGAGCTCGACGCGTACGCGAGGGCGTTCGGCTCCGACGTGCTCGCGGGGAGGGCGGCGTATGCCGGTGGCCTCGTCGAGCTGTCGGGCGGTGACCCCGCGGGCGCGCTGCCCTACCTGCGACGGGCGCACCAGGCGTGGGTTCGTCTCGGCATGCCCTACGAGGCCGCGTCGGCCCAGGCAGCGACCGGGCGGGCCCTCGTGGCCCTCGGCGACACCGAGACGGGACGCCTGTCGCTCGCCGCGGCCCGAGAGGCGTTCCAGACCCTCGGGGCGAAGCCCGACGCGCAGGCGGTCGAGCTGGAGCTGGGGCCGGCGCCCCGGCCGGGGGGCCTGAGCGAGCGCGAGGTCGAGGTCCTCCGCCTGGTGGCGGTGGGCCGGAGCAACGCGCAGATCGCGGCCGACCTTGTGCTGAGCGACCGCACGGTGGCCCGCCACCTCAGCAACATCTTCTCCAAGCTCGGAGTCGGAAGCCGCACTGCTGCAGCCGCATTCGCCTTCGAGAACGACCTCCTCTGATGGACAGCGGCTCAGGTCCACGCGGCGGCGTGGGGTGCTGACCGCGCCGTCGTGCCGGCCCGGCGCATGATCTGGGCGGCGACGTAGGCGGCGTCGCGACCCACGCCGGGCAGCACCATGGACGCGAACGCGTACTGGAAGGCGAGCCCGCAGAAGAAGAGGCCCTCGGCGTCGCGAGCCACCCCGCGGTACTCGCGCGGCCAACCGTCGTCACCGACGACGGGCAGATCGATCCAGTCGAACCGCGGCGCGAAGCCCGTCGCCCAGATGACGTTGGCGGCGTCGACGACCGTGCCGTCGGCGAGCGTCGGCAGCCCGTCGGTGACGCCGACGACCCGCTCGAGGTGCCTCTCCACGCCCCGGGCCGCGAGGTCGTCGCGCTTGACCCGGAGCATCGGACCGCCGTGGTGACGGATCTCGTCCATCGTCTTGCGGCCCACGGGCGTGCGGGTTAGCACGTGCCGCCAGGCGAAGAGCAGGAACGGGAAGACGGCGTGGATGGCCGGCGAGTCCCACCGCACGGGGATCTGCCCGCAGTCGCGCCCGGCCAGCACGGTGGGGCGGTCCTGGGCCAGCTCATAGGCGATGTCGCACCCGGAGTGCGAGGCCCCGACGACGAGGACGCGGCCGTCACGCAGCTGGCTCGGGCGCCGGTACGCGCTGGAGTGCAGCTGGAGGATCGACGGGTCGAGCTCGGCGCCGAAGGCGGGCACGACCGGCGTGCGCCCGAAGGTGCCGGTGGCCACGACGACGTTGCGGCACTCGATCGCGCCGTGGTCGGTGGTCACGACGAACCCGTCGCCGGCCGGCGTTGTCGTCAGGCGCTCGACGCGAACCCCGAGCCGCACGGGCAGGCGGAAGTGGGCGGCATACGACTGGAGGTAGGCGGCGACGTCGTCCTTGCCGGGGAAGGCCCGGGGGTCGCCGGGGAAGGTCAGGCCGGGCAGCGAGTCGTGCCGAGCCGAGGTGTAGAGGCGCAGGGAGTCGTACTGCTGCCGCCAGCCGTCGCCGACGGCCTGGTTGCGCTCGAGCACGACGCACTCGTGCCCGTGGGTGACGAGCTCGCGGGCCGTCGCCAGCCCCGCCTGCCCGGCGCCGATGATGACGGTGTCGATGGTCTCCATGGTGTCCCTCCGTGGTGTGCGGACCTGTGGTCGTGGAGCCACGGTAGGAAGGCGGGCCGGTGCGCCGCGTCGGTCGGGATGCCCATCTGCACCGGCCCGCGGATGGGCCGAAATGACCACGACCGGCCGCTCCGCGGTTTGCGGCTCGGTCCGCGCGGCGCACCGGCCGGTCGGTGCAGCAACCCGCGGAGGGGCCACGCACCAGCGGAGCGTCAGAAGCGGCGGTGCCAGAGGTTGACGGCGTAGTCGACGCCCGTCGCGTCGGGGTGCTCGGCGAGGATGAGGTCGGCGTGCTCGGGCGCGAACTCGATGCCGACGACCGCCTCGAAGTCCTCGCGCGAGTCGAAGTCCCAGCGGATGTCGAGGCGCTCGCGCTGCCACCCCTGCCGCTCCCAGAAGCGCTCGACGGCGCGCGGGTCGTAGGACGGCAGGGCACGCCGGAACCACGTGCCGAACGTCGATCGGGTCGCGTCGTTGTCGACGACGAAGGCCGCGCCGCCCGGCCGCATGACGCGGTCGAGCTCGGCGAGGCCCGGTTCCGAGCCCGGCCCGAAGAAGTAGGCCCAGCGCGCGTGCGCGACGTCGAACGACGAGTCGGGCACCCCGATCGCGGCCGCGCCCTCCTCGCGCACGGTGACGGACGGCATACCCGAGACACGTTGTGCTGCAAGGGCGGCCAGCGGTGGGTGCGGCTCGACCCCGGTCACAGATCGGGCGGTCGAGGCGAAGTAGGGCAGGTGGAAGCCGGTGCCACAGCCGATGTCGACGACGTCGAGCCCGGCCCAGTCGAGCACCGAGCGCATGGCGTCCTCGATGACGTGGTCGCGGTCGACGCCGCGGTTCTCGACCTCGTAGACGTCGGGCGTCTCCCAGATGTTGGGCGACGGGATGATCCCGGGCCGCTCGTCCGTGGAACCGCTCATGCCGACCTCACTTCGCGCGCTGGGCCTCGATGGTGGCGGGGTGCACGAGCAGCGGCAGCAGCTTGCGCACACCGCGGGCCCGGACCGCCTTGACCTGGGCGAGGTGCGCCTCGGCCCGGATCGCGAGCTCGGCGTACGCCTCGGGCCCCATCAGCTCGATCAGCTCGGGGGCGTTGGAACGGTAGACGGGCTCGCGCCCGACGTGCGCCTCGGGGTTGCCCGAGCAGTACCAGTCGAGGTCGTGGCCTCCCGGCCCCCACCCGCGGCGGTCGTACTCGGTGATCGTCACCTCGAGGTAGCTCGTGTCGTCGGGGAGCTCGACCGTGCGGAAGGTGCGGCGGATCGGCAGCTGCCAGCAGACGTCGGGCTTGAGGGTGTGCGGCTGCACGCCCGTGAGCACGGCGTGCTGGTGCAGCGCGCAGCCGGCCCCGGCGGGAAAGCCCGGGCGGTTGAGGAAGATGCAGGCGCCGTCGACGACCTTCGTCTTGCGGGCGCCGTCCTCCTTCTCGGTCCAGTCGTCCTTGCTGCCGGTGGCGGTGCCGACCGCGTGGTACTCCCACTCGTCCTCGCCGAGCTCTTCGACGGCCTTGGCGACGCGCTTCCAGTCGTCCTTCTCGGTGAAGTGCGCGCCGAGCGTGCAGCACCCGTCGTCGGGCCGCCCGGCGTAGATGCCCTGGCAGCCGCTGCCGAAGATGCACGTCCAGCTGCTCGTCAGCCAGGTGAGGTCGCAGCGGTAGCGCTGGTTCGCGTCGGCGGGGTCGGTGAACTCGACCCAGACGCGCGGAAGGTCCAGAGGTGCTTCAGCCACCGGAACACCTTATGCCGCAGAGGTTCGCGACGCGTCAAGGGCGCCCACGTGGTGGAAGCCGCGTACGCTGGTGGTGGCGTCCAGGGCGCCACCGGTGCGCGGGAAGGGGCACAGCCCTCCTGGTGGCACGACGTATGCGGTCCGACCTCCTTTCGGCCCGACCAGCGCACAGCGGGCACGACGAGAGGAGGCCGTCATGGCCCTGTCCCTGCCCGCCAACCCCGACCTCGAGCGGTTCCGCCGTGACGCGAGACGGCTGCAGCGTGCCGTCCGCGCGGCCGAGCCGCAGGCGCTCGCGTATGCCGCCCGCCACCATCCCGAGGGCGTGCCCTCCGACCCCGCCACGTTCGCCCTCGCCGACGCGCAGCTCGTCGTGGCGCGCGCGTACGGCCTGTCGAGCTGGCCACGGCTGAGGGCCTACCTCCGGGCCGCGGCGCCTCTCAGCCGGGACCCGGCCGCCCTCGACCCGACCGCCCTCGGCCCGACCGCCCACGACCCGGCTGCCGTCGACCCGCCTGCCCTCGACGGCGCGCCAGTGCCAAGCGTGAGGTCGAAGGACGAATCTGCCTCTGCCGTGGTCGCGCTCGCGTGCCTGACCTACACCGAGCGGGACGAGCCGGTCAGGTGGGCGCGGGCGGCGGAGCTGCTCGCGAACGAGCCGGACCTCGTCGACCGGAGCATCTTCGTCGCCGCGGTGGCGGGCCACGCCCGAGCAGTCGCGCAGCACCTGGCCGCGGACCCGTCGGAGGCGACCCGGGAGGGCGGACCCTTCCGTTGGGCTCCGCTGCTCCACGTCGTGTACTCCCGGATGCCGCAGCGCGACCCGGTCGGGACCGTGCGGCTGCTGCTCGACGCCGGCGCCGACCCCGACGCGGGCTACCTCTGGCAAGGCTTGCCGACCCCCTTCACAGCCCTGACCGGCGTCTTCGGCGAGGGCGAGCAGGGTCCGGCGCGACAGCCCCGGCACCCGCAGTGGCGGCCGCTGGCACAGCTGCTGCTGGCGCGTGGCGCCGACCCGAACGACCGGCAGGCCCTCTACAACCGGATGTTCAACCGGGACGACAGCCACCTGGAGCTGCTCCTCGCCCACGGGCTCGGGCGGCCGGCGTCGGAGGTGTGGGCCCGGCGCACCGGCGAGCCTGCCGAAACGGTCGAGGAGATGGTCGCGCGGCAGGTCCACTGGGCGCGGGCGCACGGCTTCCACCGGCGGCTCGCCCTCCTGGCCGAGCACGGCCTCGTGCCCGACCACGTGGTGGGCGCCGGTGGGCACGCCGAACGGGCGGCAGGCGGGCCGGCCGCCGACATCCACCTGGCCGCGTCGCCCGAGGCCGTGCGCGCTGCCGTGGCCGCCGGTGCCGACGTCGACGCCCGGCGCGACGGGCGCACAGCCCTGCACCAGGCCGCCTTCATGGACGACGTCGAGCTCGTGCAGGCCCTCCTCGGTGCGGGCGCCGACCCGGAGGCGCGCGACCACAGCCACGGCACCCGGCCGCTCGAGTGGGCACGGTGGGCACGTGCGGCGGCAGCCGAGGCCCTGCTGCGACCCGTGACGAGAGCCGGGGCGAACCACGACAGCTGAGGGACCGCCCGGGCCGGTGCTCTCCCACCGGCCCGGGCGGCGCTCACGGCGCAGTGCGACGTGGCGGTGCCCTCGCGGTGGTGCAGGCGGGTCACCTGGAGGTCCCCGGCGCCGACGAGGAACGTGACTGCGCCGACGATCCACGCCGTCCACGCCATCGGGCGGGTGTCGCTGAACCCCATGACCCACGGCGCGACGATGAACGCCACGCCGATGAGGGCGGTGAGCCCCTCGAGGGGGATCATGTCGGGACGCACCAGCTCGGCGACCGCCGCGACGGCCGCGATGGCGCCGAGGACGATCATCGTCGTGGTGGCCCGGGTGGTGGTTGTCGTCCAGATGGGTGACAACGCTGCATAGATGCCGGCAATGAGTGGCAGGGCATCCTGCGGATGCGTCCATCGCTTCATGGTCGCATCGACCCTCTTTCGTGCGGGTCCGTCGATCCTCTTGGCGGACCGGACACCTCGATTGTCGGACGCCGTGAACGGCGGGTCAACGGGTGCGACGGGCACGCGCCGGCGGGCCGGGCGGCATACGGTGTCCCCATGACGACGCCCGATGCGGTCAAGGCACGGGGGAGGCGGCCGGGCGGCGAGGACACGCGCTCGGCGATCATCCATGCGGCGCGAAAGTCCTTTGCTGCCAAGGGATACGACAAGACGAGCCTGCGCGGCATCGCCCGTGAGGCGGGGGTCGACCCGGCCCTCGTGCACCACTACTTCGACGGCAAGGCGGCCCTCTTCGCCGAGACCCTCGACGTGCCCGTCAACCCGGCCGAGCTCATCGACCGCATCACGGCGGGCGACGTCGACCGGCTGGGCTGGCGCATCGTCGAGACGTTCCTCGGCGTGTGGGAGCCGCCCGAGCGGCGGGACGCGCTCGTCGCGCTCGTGCGCTCGAGCATGTCGAGCGAGGAGGCGGCCCGGATGCTGCGCGAGTTCCTCGGTCGAGAGGTGTTCGGGCGCATCGCCGCGTCCACCGGCGCGTCCGACCCGATGCTGCGCGGCGCGCTCGCCGCCTCGCAGATGATCGGCCTCGTCGTGGCGCGCTACGTCATCAAGGTGCCGGCACTGGCCGAGGCGACCCGGGAGCAGCTCGTCGAGCGCATCGGTCCCGTCCTCCAGCAGCATCTCGTGGACAGGGTCCCGCAACCGGAGTAGATTTCATCACATGATGAATAACAGTGGACCGGCAGTGGCCCTGAGCGGTCTGCAGGTCGTGCGTGGCAAGCGTCGCGTCATCCCCGGGCTCGACCTCGTGATCCCGTCCGGCCAGGTCGTCGGGCTCCTCGGCCCCTCGGGATCGGGCAAGTCCACGCTGATGCGGTGCATCGTCGGGGTCCAGATCATCGAGGCCGGCAGCGTCACCGTGCTCGGCCACCCGGCCGGCTCGCCCGTCCTGCGCGACGAGGTCGGCTACGTCACGCAGAGCCCCAGCGTGTACGCCGACCTCACCGTCCGCGACAACGTGGCCTACTTCGGCCGCGCCGTCGGCCTGCGCGGCCAGGACCTGCGCGACGCCGTCGACCGCACGCTCGCGGAGGTCGACCTCGTGTCGCACGCCGACCAGCTCGTGCAGGACCTCTCCGGCGGCCAGGAGTCGCGGGTCTCGCTCGCGGCCGCGCTCGTCGGTCGGCCGACGCTCCTCGTCCTCGACGAGCCGACCGTCGGGCTCGACCCGGTGCTGCGGCGCGACCTCTGGGACCTCTTCCGCCGCCTCGCCGAGCGCGGGCACTCCCTCGTCGTCTCGAGCCACGTCATGGACGAGGCCACCCGCTGCGACCGGCTCGTGCTGCTCCGCGAGGGCGAGGTGCTCGCCGACCTCACTCCGGACGAGCTGCTCGCCCGCACCGGCGCGCCCGATGCGGACGCCGCCTTCCTCGCCCTCATCGACGCCGAGGCCGCCCGCACCGGCGCCTCCTCGGCCCCCTCCGACAGGAGCGCATCGTGAACGCCGGTCTCGCCACCGCCACGTCCGGACGCGTGCTGCGCCAGGTCCGCACCGACCACCGCACCATCGCGCTCATCATCGTCGTCCCGTGCGTCCTGCTCGGGCTGCTCGCCTGGATCTACGACGGCACGCCCGTCTTCGACGCGATCGGGCCGGCCCTGCTCGGCGTCTTCCCGATGATCGTGATGTTCATCGTCACCTCGGTCGCGACCCTGCGTGAGCGCCAGTCGGGCACCCTCGAGCGGCTGCTCACCACCCCCATGGGCAAGGGCGACTTCATGCTCGGGTATGCCGCCGCGTTCGGTGCGCTCGCCGTCGTGCAGGCGCTCGTGGCAACGGGATTCGCCGTGTGGGTCTGCGACCTCGACGTCGCGGGTCCGCTCTGGCTGCTCATCGTCGTGGCCGTCTTCGACGCCGTGCTCGGCACCGCGCTGGGACTGCTCGCCAGCGGCTTCGCGCGCACCGAGTTCCAGGCCGTGCAGTTCATGCCGGCCTTCGTGCTGCCGCAGTTCCTGCTCTGCGGGCTGCTCATCGCGCGCGACCAGCTGCCCACCGTGCTCGAGTGGGTCTCCAACGTGCTGCCGCTGTCGTATGCCGTGGACGCCATGAAGGAGATCGCCCGCAACCCTGACCCCGTCACGACGGTGCTCACCGACCTCGGCATCATCGCGGCCTTCATCGCGGGGGCCCTCGCCCTCGGCTCGCTCACCCTCAGTCGCCGCTCCGCCTGACGGCATACGCCCCACCCCCGCTCACCCCGCCGAACGCGGCGTTCGGTCGCGAACTGCGTGT
>CBHRRQ010000073.1:0-16611 GCA_966081555.1 uncultured Terrabacter sp. | reverse complement strand
AGCTGCCGATGGAGGCCCAGTCCATGGCCAAGGGCGAGCCGGTCATCCCGACGGTGTTCGCCTGAGCACCCCCGCCGGCCAAGGAGGCCGCGCAGCACCCCCGCTGGTTGAGGAGGTCGCGCAGCACCCCCGCTGGTTGAGGAGGTCGCGCAGCACCCCGCTGGTTGAGGAGGTCGCGCAGCGACCGTCGCGAAACCAGCGGAGGTTCTCCACAGCCTGGAGCCCGGCGCTTTCGACCCGAGCTTCGCGGGGCAGGCTCCACGCATGCCCTGGACCTACATCCTTCGCTGCTGCGACGGCAGCTACTACGTCGGGAGCACCAGCGGCGACCTCGAGCACCGCGTGTGGCAGCACAACCATGACGACCAGGCTGCCGCCACCTACACCCGTAGAAGACGCCCGGTCACCCTCGCGTGGGCGGGCGAGTTCGGCACTGTCGCCGAGGCGTTCGCCTTCGAGAAGCAGGTCCAGGGATGGAGCCGCGCCAAGCGGGAGGCGCTGATCCGAGGCGACTTCAAGGCACTGCCCGGCCTCTCGGCACGTCGAACGAGCTCCACGCAGCGCACCAGCCTGGCGGACCTGGCCGACGCTGGTTTCGCGACGGTCGCTGCGCGACCTCCTCAACCAGCACCGGCGCCACCTCCTCAACCAGCAGCGGCGCCACCTCCTCAACCGGCAGGGGCGCGACCTCCTCAACCAGCATCGGCGCGACCTTCTCGACCGTCGCCCCCTCAACAGTCACCACCCGCGCAGACTCCCGCGGGCGACCCGTGGCAACCGCCTCCGTCGACCCCCTAACCTCGATCCATGGTCAGCGCACTGATCGTCGTCGACGTCCAGAACGACTTCTGCGAGGGCGGGTCGCTGCCCGTGGCCGGCGGGGCGCGGGTGGCGAGCGACATCGCCACGCTGCTTCATGCGCGGACCGCCGGGCTGCCCGGGGCGGCGGCGTACGACCACGTGGTCGCGACGAAGGACCACCACATCGACCCCGGGCACCACTTCTCGCGGGAGCCGGACTTCCGCGAGTCCTGGCCGGCCCACTGCGTGGTCGGCACCGACGGGGAGGCGTTCCACCCCAACCTCGACCCCGAGCCGTTCGACGCGATCTTCACCAAGGGCGAGCACGCGGCGGCCTACTCCGGCTTCGAGGGGCGTACGACGGACGGCACCGTGCTGGCGGCGTGGCTGCGTGACCGGGGCGTGTCCCGGGTCGACGTCTGCGGGATCGCGACGGACTACTGCGTGCGGGCCACGGCCCTCGACGCGGTGCGGGAGGGCTTCGGCGTCCGGCTCCTCGCGGACCTGTCGGTCGGGGTCGCTCCGGAGTCCACCTCCGCCGCCGTCGAGGAGATGCGGGCCGCGGGCGTCACCATCGGCTGAGCGCCGTCGGTCGGTTGTGGGAAATCTGGGTAAAAAGACCCGCTGACGGGACCCCTCGCAAGGGTTAAGGTCCGGTGGTGACCTCGATCTCGGCGATGTCGCCCCTGCGCGAGCGGCCCTTCCGGTGGTACTTCCTCTCGCGCTCGGTCAACCTCGTCGGCAACACGATGTCACCGGTCGCGCTCGCCTTCGCCGTGCTCGCCGTCGACGGTGGCACCTCCTCGCTCGGGCTCGTCCTTGCCGCCTACACGATCCCGCTCGTCGTCTTCCTGCTGCTCGGCGGCGTCCTGGCCGACCGCTGGGGCCGTCACCGCGTCGTGCAGAGCTCGAACCTCCTGGCCGGCGTGATCCGCGGGGCCCTCGCCGTGCTCGTCATCGGCGGCCATGCCGAGCTGTGGTCGATGGTCGTGCTGGCCGCCCTGAGCGGCATTGCGGTGGCGCCCGGCATCCCCGCGATGAACGGGATCGTCCCCCAGCTCGTCCCGCGCGAGCAGCTCCAGCAGGCCAACGCCCTGCTCTCGCTTACGCGTGCCTCGCTCATGGTCATCGGCCCCGCCGTCGCCGCGGCGCTCGTCGTCGGCGTCGGTCCCGGCTGGGCGCTGCTCATCGACGCCGTCACCTGGCTGCTCGCGGCCGTGTTGCTGCTGCCGGTCAGACTGCCGGCGGCCGGGCCGAGCGAGGTCTCGATGGTGGCGGAGCTGCGCGAGGGCTGGCGCTTCTTCCGGCGGACGACGTGGCTGTGGCTCGTCGTCGCCGCCTGCGGCATCCTCAACGCGCTCGCCGAGGGTGGCCTGACCGCGCTCGGCCCGGTCCAGGCGAAGGCCACGTCCATCGGCGCGCACGGATGGGGGCTGGCCATGTCGGCCCAGGCGCTGGGTGCTCTGGGCGCGACCCTGGTGCTGATGAAATGGCGCCTGGAGCGTCCGCTCGTCTCGGGGCTGCTGGCCGCCGCGATGTTCGGGTTGCCGATGGTCGCCCTCGGCGTCTGGCCGGAGACCGTCCCCCTCGTGGTGGCCTGCTTCCTCTCCGGGATCGGGGCGCAGGTCTTCAGCCTCGGCTGGCATCTCGCCGTGCAGGAGAACGTGCCCGACGAGATGCTGTCGCGCGCCTACTCCTACGACCAGCTCGGCTCCATGGCGACCGTACCGGTCGGGCAGCTGGCGATGGGGCCGCTGGCCGCCGCGCTCGGGGTCGGGCAGGTCCTCACCGTCGCGGGCGTGGCGTACGTCGCCATCGCGCTGCTCGCCCTCGCCGCGGCCCCCGTCCGGGACGTCGTCCGGCTGGTCCCGGAGACCGCCTCGCGGGCGGCCGCCTGACCCGTCGAATCGGCGTGTCACGCCGACCGGCGTAAGATACGTCTGACAAGATACATAGTTTCCCTATGAAGTCCGTACAATCGACACCATGCTCCCCCACCTGAGCCACGCCTCCCTCGCGCTGAGCACCGACCTGGTCATCTACACGGCCCGGTTCGTCCGTGCCCTGCGTCGCAGCCACGACGTCCCGGCCGGCATGCGGGTCCTCTCCCTGCTCGACGAGCACGGCTCCCTCGGGGTCACGCAGCTCGCCAAGCTGGACCGGTGCTCGCAGCCGACCATGTCGGCGGCGGTCTCCCAGCTGGTCGAGGCCGGCCTGGCCGCGAAGGAGCCCAACCCGCTCGACGCGCGGGGCAGCGTCGTCAGCCTCACCGAGGACGGTCGCTCCGTCCTGGCGGCCAACCGGGACGCCTGGGCGACGACCGTGGTGGAGCGGCTGAGGGCCGCGAACCGGACGCAGGAGGAGCTGGCCACCGCGGTGGCGGTGCTGCGCGACCTGCTCGAGCCGGGGCCTGTCGACGGTACGGAACGGGGGACCCGACCCGAGAGGACCTGATGAGCGTCAGCTCCACCCACTCCCCCTCCCCGACGAGGAGCTCCTTCCTCAAGCAGCCGCGTGCGGTCTGGGCCGTCGCCTTCGCGTGCGTGATCGCGTTCATGGGCATCGGCCTGGTCGACCCGATCCTCAAGGAGATCGCCGCCAAGCTGGGCGCGACGCCCAGCCAGGTCTCGCTGCTCTTCACCAGCTACATGGCCGTCATGGGCCTCGCCATGCTCATCACCGGTGTGGTCTCCAGCCGGATCGGCCCGAAGCGCACCCTGCTGCTCGGGCTCGTCTTCATCATCGTGTTCTCCGCGCTGGCCGGGTCCTCCGGGACGGTGGGCGCCGTCATCGGGTTCCGCGCCGGCTGGGGCCTGGGCAACGCGCTCTTCGTGGCGACCGCGCTGGCCACCATCGTCTCGGCCAGCAGCGGGTCCGTGGCGAGCGCGATCATCCTCTTCGAGGCCGCCCTGGGCCTCGGCATCGCCTCGGGCCCGCTCATCGGCGGCCTGCTCGGCCAGCAGTCGTGGCGCGCCCCGTTCTACGGCGTGGCCACCCTCATGTGCCTCGCCCTGGTCGCGACGACGTTCTTCCTGCCGACGACGCCCCCGACCGGTCGGCGTACGTCGATCCTCGACCCGTTCCGCGCGCTCCGCTACCCGGCGCTGCTGATCATGGCGATCGTCGCGATCTTCTACAACCTCGGCTTCTTCACGCTGATGGCCGGTGGACCGTTCGCGCTGCCCAGCTTCGGGATCATGCAGATCGGCTGGACGTTCTTCGGGTGGGGCGTGCTGCTGGCCGTCACGTCGGTCTGGCTGGCGCCGTGGCTGCAGCGGCGCCTGGGCACCGTGCCGACGCTGGTCGGCGTGCTCACGCTCTTCGCGCTCGACCTGCTCCAGATGGCGGTCCTCGCCGAGCACGAGCCGGCCGTCATGCTGGGCATCATCGTGGCCGGCGCCTTCCTCGGGGTCACGAACACCCTGGTCACCGAGGCCGTGATGCACGCCGCGCCGGTCGAGCGCCCGGTCGCCTCCGCGGCCTACTCCTTCGTCCGGTTCTCCGGGGGCGCGGCAGGCCCGTACGTCGCCATGAAGCTCTTCGAGCACGTCGACGTGCACGCCCCGTTCTACTTCGGCGCGGCGGCCGTCTTCGTCGGCGTCGTCGTGATGGCCGCCGGCGGCGCGGCCGTCACCCGCGGCACCGCCGGCCAGGCGCCCGCGGCCGGCCCGGTCGAGCAGGCCGAGGACGTCCTCGTCGGCGACATCGACTGACGACTCCCGGGATCGGGGGCGCCCAGCCGCACGAGACGGCGCCGAGCGGCCCCGATCCGGTCCTCGCCTACGACGACTTGCGCGCCGCCCAGTCGCGGATGCGGTCGATCCGGGCGCGGAGCTGGTCGGCGTTCGCCACCGCCGCGGCCGGGCCGCCGCACTCCTTGCGGAGCGCGGCGTGGGTGACCCCGTGCGGCTGGCCGGTGCGGTGGTTCCAGGCGGCGACCAGGCCGTTGAGCTCGCGGCGCAGCACGGCGAGCTGCTCGTGCGTCGACACGTCGGCCAGGGAGTCCGCGGCGCGCTGGCGGGCCTCGTCCGTCGCGGCCGCCCGCGCCTTCTGCTGCTTGGCGCGGTCGGACTGTCGCTGGCGGAGCAGCTGCTTCATGGACTCGGGGTCGAGGAGGCCGGGGATGCCGAGGAAGTCCATCTCCTCCTCGGACCCGACGTGCACCTCGCCGGCGTGGCCGAACTCGCCGCCGTCGAAGAGGACCCGGTCGAAGCGCGCCTCCGACCCGAGCGCCTCGAACGGGAGGCCCTCCTCCTCGGCGCTGGCGGACTCGCTCGCGTTGGCGCGCGCCATCAGGGCGTCCTCCGCGGCGAAGATGTCGCCCTCGTCGGTGATCTTCTTGCCGAGGACGTGGTCGCGGGCGACCTCCAGCTCGGCGGCCAGGCCCAGCAGTCCCGGCACGGAGGGGAGGAAGACGCTCGCCGTCTCGCCGCGCGAGCGTGACCGCACGAAGCGGCCGACCGCCTGGGCGAAGAACAGCGGGGTCGAGGTGGTGGTGGCGTAGACGCCGACGGCCAGGCGCGGCACGTCGACGCCCTCCGAGACCATGCGGACGGCGACCATCCAGCGGCTGTCGTCGGCGCTGAACGCCGCGATCTTCTTCGACGCGGCCTTCTCGTCGGACAGGACGACGGTCGGCGACTCACCGGTGATCTGCCTGAGGGTCTTGGCGTAGGCGCGGGCCGAGTCCTGGTCCGTGGCGATGACGAGCGCGCCGGCGTCCGGTACGTGGCGGCGTACCTCGGAGAGGCGCTTGTCCGCCGCGGCGAGCACGGCGGGGATCCAGGAGCCGTTGGGGTCGAGCGCGGTGCGCAGGGCCTGCTGGATCATGTCCTTGGTCAGCGGCTCCCCCAGCTGCGCGGCGACCTCGTCGCCGGCCCGGGTGCGCCAGGTCATCTGCCCGGAGTAGGCCATGAAGAGCACGGGCCGGACGACGTGGTCGCGCAGCGCCTCGGCGTAGCCGTAGGTGTAGTCGGCGACCGATCGCGGGATGCCGTCGTCCCCGGGGGCGTAGGTCACGAACGGGATCGGGTTGACGTCGGAGCGGAACGGCGTGCCCGTCAGCGCGAGCCGGCGGGCGGCCGGCTCGAACGCCTCACGGACGCCCTCGCCCCACGAGAGCGCGTCGCCCGCGTGGTGCACCTCGTCGAGGATGACCAGGGTCTTGAAGCGCTCCGTGCGGATGCGCATGGCGAGCGGATTGACGGCGACGCCGGCATAGGTCACCGCGATGCCGAGGAAGTCCGCCGAGGTCCTGCCCTGACCGGCCGAGTAGTTCGGGTCGATCGGGATGCCGGCGCGCGCGGCCGCCTCGGCCCACTGGACCTTGAGGTGCTCGGTCGGCGCCACGATGACGATCCGGTCGATCATCCGGCGGCCGAGCAGCTCGCTCGCCACCGAGAGGGCGAAGGTCGTCTTGCCGGCCCCCGGCGTCGCGACCGCCAGGAAGTCGCGCGGGAGCTGGGAGAAGTACTTCGTCATCGCCGCCTGCTGCCACGCACGCAGGGACGTGGCCGTGCCCCAGGCGGCTCGCTCCGGCCAGGCCGGAGGGAGCGCGTTGGGAGTGGCGTCGTGGGGGTGGGCGCCGCTCACTCGGACGAGCCCTCGCCGTCGTCGGCGAGCCCCTCCCAGATCTCCTTGCAGTCCGGGCAGACGGGGAACTTCGTCCCGTCCCGGCTCGGCACCCACACCTTCCCGCAGAGCGCGACGACGGGGGTTCCCATCACCATCGCCTCGGTCAGCTTGTCCTTCTCCACGTAGTGCGAGAAGCGGTCGTGGTCGCCCTCGTCGGTCGGGACGGTGCGCTCGTCCTCCTGCACCCGCTCGTCCAGAGCGGTGCCGCCCTTGTCACCGAAGCCCAGGAAACCCATGCGCCAACCCTAACGCGGCGAGGGCCTCGGGTCTGACTCACCGGCGACCCCGTGCACGGTCAGTTCAGCTCGGGGTCGGCGGGACGTGTCGAGCGCCACGCCAGCTCCCCCGGCTGTCGGCGCAGGACGTCACGCCACAGCGCGCGGGTGTCGCCGCGGAAGGCGTCCAGCGCCTCGCCCGGGACGACGTACCAGCTGCCCTCCTCGATCTCCGCCGCGAGCTGGCCGGGTGCCCAGCCGGCGTACCCGGCGAAGATGCGCAGGCCGGCGAGGCTTCCGTCGAGCAGCTCGGCGGGCGTGTCGAGGTCGAGAAGGCCGAGCGAGCCGCGCACGGCCCGGAAGCCGACGGGGACGTCGCTCGGGTCGCGCAGCAGCGCGACGGCGAGCGCGGCGTCCGTGCCGACCGGACCGCCGTGGAAGAGGACGTTCGGCTCGGCGACGGCGCCGCCCCACTGGCCGAGGACCTCGGCGACGGTGATCGGCGACGGGCGGTTGAGCACCACGCCGAGGGCGCCGTCCTCGTCGACGTCGAGGAGCAGCACGACGGTGTCGGCGAAGTTCGGGTCGAGGAGCGCGGGCGTGGCGACGAGCAGCATCCCCGCCGCAAGCTCGCTCGCACCGTCCTCCCCGCGCATGCCTCCATGATGACCCAGCACCCGCCGGCTGGCGAGGATGCGTGACCTCCCTGGCCGGGGAGATGCGACGGCCCCGTTCTCGGCGCGGGGAGGGAGGGAGGGATGCGCCGGTGGACGGGGCCGTCGGGTCGGGGGGTCAGGCGGCGAGTGCCGCCCGGATGCGGTCGAGCAGGCTGGCCCGCTCGTCCGGTTGCTCGACGGGCGCCGGGCGGTAGGACTCCCGGGCCTTGTCCTCGATGCGCGCACCGACGGTGGCGGCGAGCTCGTCGTCGACCGCCGCATACCCCGCCATCACGGCGAGGAGGACGTGCTCCTTGGCGACGGACTTGGTCATGGCGAGCGCCATCGCCGCGTCCAGCGGCTCGGCGCGGTGGGTCTCGAGGATGGCGCGGACGCCCGGCAGCTCGTCGGCGACGGCGTGCCAGGCGGTGATGACGGACGCCTCGAGGTCGAGCGGCTGCGCCATGAGCTCGCGCTCGATGCGACCGGCGAGGCGGGTGTGCCACTTCAACTGGAGGGTGCAGAGCAGGTCGAGCTCGTCGTCGAACTTCTCGGCCACGCCCTCGACGTCCATCGGGAGACGGCCGTCGCGGCGGGTGTTCGCCACGTCGATGACGGTGCGGAGGATCTCTCCGCGGCTGTGAAAGGACGTCCAGGTCATGGTCGGGCTCCTTCTCGGGAATGACTCACATACCGTGAGTACGTACCCACCGTAGGAGACATACCAACGGTATGCCAAGCAGGGCGCGCGTGATCCGAGCCACGAGGCGTCCGTCACACGAACTAGACTCGCCCGGGTGACCAAGTCAGCGAGGATGCCCGTGAGCAAGCTCGTCCCGAAGGTCCCGCCGCTGCCCGGCGTGCCCGGGACGAACCGCCGCCAGCAGTACTCCGCCAGCACCAAGCGCGCCCTGCTCGAGGTCGCCGAGAAGCTCTTCGCCGAGCAGGGGTATGCCGGCACCTCGCTCGACACCATCGTCGCCGGCGCCCAGGTCACCAAGGGCGCGCTCTACCACCACTTCAGCGGCAAGCAGGCCCTCTACGAGGCCGTCTTCGAGCAGGTCGAGAGCGAGTCCGCCCGCCGCATCCTCCAGCTCACCAAGGGCATCAAGGACCCGTGGGAGAAGGCCCAGACCGGCCTGCGCGGATTCCTCGACATCGTCCGCGACCCGATCTACCGCCGCATCGTCATCCAGGACGGCCCGGCCGTGCTCGGCTACGAGCGCTACCGCGAGCAGGAGGAGCGGTCCGCGTACGGCGTCGTGGAGGAGATCGTCCGCACCGTGCTCACCTCCAGCGGCACCGCCGTGGACGAGGAGATGATCTCCACCTTCGCCCGGATCTTCTTCGGGGCGCTCTCGTCGGCCGGCGAGTCGGTCGCCGCGTCGGCAGACCCAGAGATGGCGACCCTGCGGGTCGAGGCGGCGCTGACCTTCATCCTCACCGGCATCCAGACGCTCGCCGACCAGGGCATGCACATCGCCGCGCCCGCGGCGCCCGAGAGCGTCCCGACCGAGTAGCGCCGGCTGCGCCACACCGACGCGGTGCGGCCGGTTGGCAGTGAAGTGCGTCGTCACATAGGCTCGTTGACCGGACGATCTTCGGCAATGGAGGCAACATGACGGAAATTCTTCGCCACCCGGCCTGGCTCCGCCTGCGCGAGTCGGTCACGGAGCTGCGCACCCTCCAGCGGTCCGACGGCTCGGTCGGACCGGGCGAGCAGGCGGCACCCGGCGACCTGCAGCGAGCCAAGGCCCTGGTGGGGACGATCCGCACGGCGGTGGCCGAGCTGGCGCCCTCCTTCCCGCACGACGAGGCCTACCTCACCGCGCTGGACGCGGACCTGGCGCGCTGGGCCGCGGAGGGCCTGGGCGTCCCGGACTTCCTCGACTCGCTCACCGTCTTCCAGCCGTCCGAGGGGCGGGCCGACGGCCGCGGGCACCTGGTCGTCTTCCCGATGTACACCCAGAACGGCAACCCGCACCGCAACCTGGAGGCGCTGCTCATCCACGAGGTGTGGCCGGACTGGCTGGCCGAGCTCGAGGCCACCCGCTACGACAACCCGATGTTCGTGCCGATCCGGTTCGACGACTTCACCGCCGGCTACGACACCCACTCGGCGGTGCTCTTCCCCGAGACCGTCAGCGTCCGCGAGACGCCGTCGGCCTACACGTGGGGAGCGATCTTCTGTGACCGCGAGGCGGCCCGCTTCCGCCGGGTCACCGGCGCCGCCGCGGACATCCTCCGGCTGGAGCTGCCCGACGACGCCCGCGCGCTGCTGGACGACCAGTCCCGCTGCGAGGAGGCGTTCGTCCTGTGGGACCTCATCCACGACCGCACGCACAGCCACGGCGACCTGCCGTTCGATCCGTTCATGATCCGGCAGCGGCAGCCGTTCTGGATGTACGGCCTCGAGGAGCTGCGCTGCGACCTCACCGCCTTCCGCGAGGCCGTCCGGCTCGCCGACGAGGGCCTCGCCCAGGCCAGGGACGTGCAGTACGCCGTGCTCTTCGACCGGCTCTTCCGGTTCCCGGTCACCGGGAACCGCGTCCGCAACTACGACGGCCTCGGCGGCCAGCTGCTCTTCGCCTACCTGCACAAGAACGACGCCGTGCGGTGGACCGACAACCGGCTCAGCATCGACTTCGACCGCGCCCGGGAGCTCACCGCCCGGCTCGGTGAGGAGATCCAGCGGTTCTACCGCGACGGCATCGACCGTCCGAAGGTCGTGCACTGGATCGCGGGGCACGAGCTGGTGTCGACGTACCTCGCCCCGCACCCGGGCTCCCGGTGGGCGCGGGCGCAGGAGACCCTCGACTTCAGCGTCGCGCCGCGTGAGCTGGTCGACGAGGTGCTGCCCGACGAGTTCCCGCTGAGCATGTTCTACGAGACGCTGGCCAAGAAGCTGGGCGGGGTGGTCGAGGCGACGCGGGGCGTCACCGGCAAGATGACGGCATGAGGCTCCGGCACGACCCGTCCCGCATCAGCTTCGCCAGCGACAACTACGCCGGCGCCCACCCGGAGGTCCTGGCCGCACTGGCGACCGCCAACGGCGGCCATCAGAGCGCGTACGGCGCCGACGCCTACACCGCGGCGCTGCCGGAGCTCTTCGCCCCGCTGTTCGGCGACGGGATCGAGGTCTACCCGGTCTGGAACGGCACCGGCGCGAACGTCGTCGGCCTGATGTCGCTCACCGACCGCTGGTCGGGGGTGATCTGCAGCGACGTCGCCCACGTCAACACCGACGAGTGCGCGGCGCCGGAGCGGGTCGGCGGCCTGAAGCTGCTCACGGTGCCGGCGCCGCACGGCAAGCTGACGCCGGAGCTGGTCGCCCGCGAGGCGCGCGGCTTCGACGACGAGCACCGGGCGAAGCCCACCGTGCTCTCGCTCACCCAGAGCACCGAGCTCGGCGCGGTCTACACGCCCGACGAGGTCAAGGCGCTGGCCGACTACGCGCACGGGCTCGGGATGAGCGTCCAGATGGACGGCGCGCGGATCGCCAACGCGGCGGCGGCCCTCGACGTCCCCGTGCGGGCCTTCACCCGCGACGCCGGGGTCGACGTGCTCTCCTTCGGCGGCACGAAGAACGGCATGGTCTTCGGTGAGGCGATCGTCGTGCTCAACCCCGAGCGGGTGCGCGGGATCCTCTACCTGCGCAAGCTGGCGACCCAGCTGAGCTCCAAGACCCGCTTCGTCTCGGCGCAGCTGGAGGCGATGCTCACCGACGACCTGTGGCTGCGCAGCGCCGCCCATGCCAACGCGATGGCGGCGCGCCTCGCCGCGGGCGTCGCCGGGATCGACGGCGTCGAGATCACCGCGCCCGTGGATGCCAACGCCGTCTTCGTCCGGCTTCCCCGGTCGGTGGTCGATGCGGTGCAGGCGCGCTACCCGTTCTACCTGTGGGACGAGTCCGACGCCGAGCGACCCGTCGCCCGCTGGATGTGCAGCTTCGACCTGACCGAGGACGACGTCGACTCCTTCGTCGACGCCGTCCGTACGGCGGCTAGCGGATCGTGAGCTGGGGCCCGTTGTCGGGCACCAGCTCGATCCACGTGTGACCGGCCGGGACCTTCAGCGGACCCGCGTCGGTCGCCAGCTCGAAGGGGGACTTCGCGCTCTTCTTCGTCCACGTGCCGCGGACGAGCTTCCCGCCGTGGAAGAGCAGTGCCTTGCCCGACCGCCCGTCCAGCTTGATCTCCGGGACGTGGTTGCCGGCCGGGTCGAGGTAGCCGGCGTCGCCGATGTTCGCCCGGATGACCAGGACGTTGTCGGCCGCGAACTCGTCGCCCTTCTGGGCGTAGGAGTTGGTGTTGACGTAGTGCCCGCCACGGAAGACCCACTTGGTGGTGTGGAAGCCACCGAACGGGACGTCGACCTGGGTCGCCGGCTGGGCCGCGGCCGGCAGGTCGGCCTCGGTGCCCCACGGCAGGTAGCTCTTCGGCGTCGCCGCCTTCGTGCGGGTCAGCGAGGCGGTCTCCTGGAGGTGGTCCATGAGGTGGTACCAGCTCGGTGAGCGCCGCGAGTTGTCGCGGAAGAAGCCCTTCGCGCCCTCCTCGATGAACTTCACGCCCGCGCCGTTGACGCGGGCCTTCGTCGGGCCCGCCATGCCGCTGGTGACCACGGTGGCCCCGACCGGGGAGACGATGCCGATGTCGCTGGCGCGCATCGAGCGGACCGGGCCGACCGTCTTGGGCAGCGTGGAGTAGAAGAACGCGGCCAGGCGAGTCGCCGCGCCCTCGACGAGCTCCTCGACGACCATGTCGGCCGAGCCGAGGCCCAGCTGGGGGGCGGAGTTGTCGGTGTTGTCGATCTTCACCACGAGGACGGGGTGGTTCTTCGCCACGGACTCGCCCTGGGGCGCCTGGATGCCGGTGAGCGGCCAGTACTGGGGCGGCGGGGGCGTCGACGGGGACGTCGTCGCGCCGGGCTTCTCGGCCGACTCCTTCTTGTCACCGCCACCACCGCCCCCGCAGGCGCTGAGGGCGAGCCCGACGGCGAGGAGGGGGGTCAGGGTGCGAGCGAGGGTGCGAGTGCGCACGAGGGCTCCGATCGTGGTGGTGCGGTGCGGTGACGGCCGCTGTCCAGTGTGCGTCGCGGGCGGCGGACTTTCCCAACCGGCGAGCGGCGTGTCGGCGTACGGGAGGTGGGCGGCGGGAACCGCGCCTGGAGCGCGTGCTCCGGGCGTCGTTCAGCCGAGGGTGACGCCGCCGTCGACGTAGAGCGTCTGACCGGTGATGTACGACGCCTCGTCGCTGGCCAGGAACGCGGCCGCCGCGGCGATGTCCTCGGGGTAGCCCACCCGCTTGACCGGGTTCTGCTCGGCGCTGAGCCGGCGGAACTCCTCGACGTCGAGCTTGAGCCGGGCGGCGGTGGCGTCGGTCATCTCGGTGGCGATGAAGCCCGGCGCGATCGCGTTCACGTTGACGCCGAACGGGCCGAGCTCGATCGCCAGGGTCCGGGTGAAGCCCTGGATGCCCATCTTGGCGGCCGAGTAGTTCGCCTGGCCGCGGTTGCCCAGGGCGGAGATCGAGGAGACGTTGACGATCTTGCCGTACTTCTGCGGCACGAAGTGCGCCTGGGCCGCCTTGCTGAGGAGGAACGCACCCTTGAGGTGGACGTTCATGACGAGGTCCCAGTCGTCCTCGGTCATCTTGAAGAGCAGGTTGTCGCGGGTGATGCCGGCGTTGTTCATCAGGATGTGGAGTCCGCCGAGCTCGTCGACGACCCGGGCGATCGCCGCGTCGACGTCGGCGGAGGAGGCCACGTTCGCGCCGAGGCCGAGGTGCTTGGCGTCACCCGGGAGCCTGCCGGCCGCCTCGGCGGCGGCCGACTCGTCGAGGTCGATGATCGCCACCGAGGCGCCCTCCTCGGCGAACCTCGTCGCGGTGCCGAAGCCGATCCCCCGCGCCGCACCCGTGATGACGGCGACCCGCCCGTCGAAACGCCCCATGACTCCTCCATGCTCTCGTGGCTGGTCCTCGCCCGGACCGTCGGCCACTGTAGAGGACCCTCGTCACGCCCCGCGCAGGGCGTCACCGAGCCGGGAGGCGTACTCCTCACGCTCGTCGTCGGAGGCGTAGCGGGTCCGCGGCCAGAAGAACCCGCGCAGCCCGTCGCCCTTGCTGCGCGGCACGACATGGAGGTGCAGGTGGGCGACGGACTGGCTGACGACGTTGTTGACCGCGACGAAGCTGCCCTGCGCCCCGAGTCCGCTGACCACGGCGGTCGCGAGCCGCTGGGCGTGCGCGAGGAAGCCGTCGCGCAGCTCGCCGGGCAGCTCCGGCAGGGTCACGACGTGTCGCCGCGGCACGAGCAGGGTGTGCCCCTTGAAGACCGGGCGGTGGTCGAGGAAGGCCACGAAGTCGTCGTCGGCGAGCACGACCGCCGCCGGGGTCTCACCCGCGGCGATGGCGCAGAACAGGCAGTCGGCACCACTCATGGGACCGAACGTAGCGACCCGTCCTCCGCACGGTACGCCGACCGGGCCGCCTCGATGTCCGGCACGTGCTGCTCCGCCCACTGCCGCACGGCCCGCAGCGGGCCGAGCAGCGACCGGCCCAGCCCGGTCAGCTCGTACTCCACGCGCGGCGGCTGCTCGTCGTACGCGACCCGGGTGACCAGGCCGTCCTCCTCGAGCGTCCGGAGCGTCTCGGTCAGCACCTTGGGCGTGATGCCCTGGATGTGCGCCTTGAGCCCGGTGAACCGCATCGGCCCGTCCTCCAGCGCGTTGACCACGAAGACCGTCCAGCGGGCCCCGATGCGGTGCAGCACGGTGCGGCTCGGGCAGGTCGCCGCCATGACGTTGTAGGCGCGTCCCATCACAGTTCCTTTGAAGATACCGGTATCAAATTCATACCGTACCCGCATGACCTCACTCAGCACCTCCCTGGCCCACACCAAGGTCCTCGTCGTCGGCGGCGGTCGAGGCATCGGCGCCGCCCTCGCCGCCCGGCTCCGGGACGAGGGCGCCGACGTGCACGCGGCGACCCGCGACGGACGGACCGGCCTGCGGCTCGACCTGACCGACGAGGCGAGCATCGTCGCGGCGCTCGACCAGGTCGGCCCGCTCGACCACGTCGTGATGACCGGGTCGGACCCGCACGACGCCCCGGTCACCGCCCTGGACCGTGACGCGGTCGGCCGCGCCTTCGACGCGAAGGTCGTCGGCCCTCTCCTCGTGGCCAAGCACGCCGCGCCGCTCCTGCGGCCGGGCGGTTCGCTCCTGCTGTTCTCCGGCGTGGTCGGATGGCGCCCCGGGCCGGCGTCGGTGGTGAAGGGCACCACGAACGGCGCCGTCGCGTTCGCCGTCGCCCACCTCGCCGCTGAGCTGGCACCCGTCCGGGTCAACGCGATCTCACCGGGCGTGGTCGACTCCGGCGCCTGGGACCGGCTCGGCCCGCGGAAGGCGGAGTTCCTGGCGCAGGCGGCCGGACGGACCCTCGTCGGACGGCACGGCCTGCTCGACGACGTCGTGGACGCCGCGCTCTGGCTGCTCGGCGCCGGCTACGTCACAGGGGAGGTCGTGCACGTCGAGGGCGGATCCCGGCTGGCCGTCTGAGGCGTCCCCCGACTCTCTAGGGCGCCCCGGGCAGCGGCACCCGGAGGAAGCGCGGCCGGTAGCGACGCGGGTCCTGCGCGACGAGGGTCGGGTCGGCGTTGTTCTCGCTGTAGCTCACCACCACGGTTCCCGGCTCCGGCAGCAGGTCGGGGTGCGCGAGCGGCATGTAGCGCAGCGTGCCCGTCGACGCCTCCGACGGGATCCGCGCGACGACCCGGGCATCGGCGAACGGCCCGGTCGGCGACGCCGCGGTCCACACCGTGAGGTCGGACCCGACGAACTCGCCACGCTTGCTGACGGCGTACCAGCGACCGCCGCGATCGAAGACGCTCAACGTCTGCGAGACCGAGTCGCCGGCCGGCAGGAGCTCGGCCGCCGTCGAGGCGTCGCGGGCCCAGTGCGTGCCGTCCCAGTAGCGCCACTGCGCGGTGTGGAGGAGGTCGTCGACCCGGACCCGCGCGACGCGCAGCGAGAACCCGCCGGCGGTCGCCTGCCGGGGCCGCGCCGTGCCGTAGAGGTAGACCCACTCCCCCTCGACCAGGGCCGCGGCGCCCCACATGGGACGGGTGGTGTCGTCACTGTCGGGGCCGAGGTCGCGGACGCCGAGCAGCTGCGGTACGCCGCCCCGCGGGACGAGCAGGATCGCGACCGCCGGGCCGAGGGCCTCGAAGTCGAACGCACCGGTGCCGGTCGAGTGCACCCGCTGGAGCCCGACGCCGACCAGGTCGTAGCCCGGCCGCTCGACGCGTGCGACCGACATCGGCCAGTAGCCGACGCCGTCGGCCCTGGTGGGCACCAGCGCGCCGTGGCCGGCCGGCAGCACCACCCGGGCGCACCCCGGGCCGACGATCAGCATCGAGTTGCGGACATAGCCGGTCGACCCGTCCGCGCGCCGGCGCAGCGTGTCGCCGAAGACCCACAGGTCGCGGCCGTCCTGGAGCCGGGTGCTAGCGCCGACGTCGCCGCCCGCGAAGTCCGCGCCGCCGCGCACGGTGGTGACCCACCGGTTCAGGTCGGCGACGGAGTGGATCGGCCCGGTGGGCTCGCACGCCGACAGGGTCGCGCCGGGGACGGCCGGGCCGGGCGCGGGCGCCGACGGCTCGGGCACGAGGTACGACGCACCGAGGAGCGTGACGGCGACCGGCAGCACGACCGCCGCGACCCGCAGGCGCCACCGCCAGGACTCCGGACTCACGGCAGTAGTGTCGTCCTGTGCCCGACCGCCCGCTGCTGCCGGCCCGGCTCGCGATCGGCCTCTTCCTGCTCACGGGGGTCGCCCTCCCGCTGGCTGCGACGGTGCACGCACGGCTGTCCGGCCCGCACCTGCACGGCGAGACCGTCACGATCGTCGGCCCCGCCGTGGTGGCGCAGGCGGCGGCCGGCCGGGCGAACGCCCTTCCCGGGCACCCGGTGGACGCACGCGCCGTCGACGTCGCGGACGCCGCGGCCGAGGGGCCGCCGGGCACCCGTTCCGACGAAGCCGGCACGCCGGCCGACGCCGGCGGACCCATGGCGCGCGACGAGGTCGCCACCGGAGCGTCGGCCGCGGCCGTCGTCATCGACCTGCGCCGGACCACCGACACCTTCCTCGTGGCCTCCTGGCTGCCGGACCGCGTCGCTGCCCGTCTCGAGGCGGGCGCGTCGGCGGTGAGCGGCAGCTACGGCCGCACGCTCCGCACGGAACGGGTCGCGCCACCCCACCCGGCGTCGCGGCTGCTGCCGGGTCGCCTCGTCGCGCTGCTGGTCA
>CBHRRQ010000072.1:0-16999 GCA_966081555.1 uncultured Terrabacter sp. | reverse complement strand
CCGCAGACACGGGGAGCACCGATGACCAGCCACACCGACGGCCGCACCGACAGCAGCACGTTCGCCTTCACGGTCCACCCGCGCGCCCGCCTCGGCGAGGACCTCGCCCGGGTCTGGTCGCCTCTCGGCCGCGTGCCCGACCCCGTCTACGACACCGCGCTCCGCCGTCTGCCGCTGCGGCCGGTGACCATGGCCGGCGTCCACATCGGCGGCCGGCGCGTCGGCCACGTCGTGCTCGTGCCCTATGGCGCGCGCCACCTGCTCACCTCACCCGGCGAGGGCCGGGCCCGCGTTCACCGTGCGGTCGACAAGGCCCGCGCCCTCGGCTGCGACGTCGTGGGGCTCGGCGCGCTGACCGCCACGGTGACCGCGGGTGGGGTGTCGCTGCGCAACCGCACCGACATCGGGGTGACGAACGGCAACGCGTTCACCGCCGCCATCGTCGACGACCAGGCGCGCCGACTGCTGCGCGACGCCGTCGACCACGCGTCCGACCCGCACGTCGCGGTCGTCGGCGCGACCGGGAGCGTCGGGGCCGCCGTCACCCGGTTGCTGGCCCGCGACCGGGCCGTGGCCCGCCTCACCCTCGTCGCCCGTTCCACCGGTCGGCTCGACGCGCTCGCCGCCGAGGTCGGCTCCCAGGTCCCGACTGCCACGGCCACCTCGATGGGGGCCGTCGCCGACGCCGACCTCGTCATCCTCCTCACCGCGAGCGCCGACGCACTGCTCGGGCCCGAGCACCTCAAGCTCGGCGCCATCGTGCTCGACGCCACCCAGCCACGCAACACGTCCCCGACGCTCGTCGCCGAGCGCCCCGACGTGCTCGTCGTCGACGGCGGCGTCGTCGACATCCCGAGCCTGCGGCTCCTCGGCGGCAACATCGGCCTGCCCGACGGGCGCGCGTACGCGTGCTTCGCCGAGACCGCGCTGCTCGCCCTCTCCGGCCACCGCGGCCACTTCTCGATCGGGGTCCCGACGCTCGAGCTCGTCGACCGCACCCGCGAGCTCGCGAGAGGTCTGTCGCACCTAGGCTTCCGGGCGGCGGAGCCGACGAGCTTCGGCCGGCCCGTCACCCTCGGCCGCCCCTCGATGGGGATGGCGTCGTGACCACGCACCTGCGCTCCGGCCACCGCGCGCAGCACCGCATCGTGCTGCTCGGCGGCGGCTACGTCACGCTCCACGCGTATGCCGGCCTGATGCGTCGCGCCGGGGGCGCGGTTCGCAGCGGCGCGGTGCAGGTCGTCGTCATCAGCGCCGACGACGCCCACAGCTTCCACGGGTTCACGGGCGAGGTGCTCGCCGGCCTGCTCCCCTACGACCGCACCCGCACGCCGCTCGCCGAGGCGATGCCGCACGCCCACGTCGTCATCGGCCGCGCGGTCGACATCGACACCGAGCGTCGGGTCGTGCGCTACGAGCAAGCGGGCGAGACCGGCGTCCGCGTGCTCGACTACGACGACCTCGTCGTCGGCACGGGCGGACGCGAACCGGCGACCGCCGTGCCGGGCCTGGCCGAGAACGGCTTCACGCTCAGGGCGCCCGGCGACATCGAGGTGCTCGCCGACCGGGTCCGGGAGGCCGCCGCTGTCCGCGGGCCTCGGCGCCACACCGTCGTCGTGGCCGGCGGAGGCCTGGCCGGGGTCGAGATGGCCGCCGCCGTCGCCGACCTCGGAGGTGCCCGGGTCAGGGTCGAGCTGGTGCACTCCGGGCCGCACCTGCTGCCCGAGCTCTTCGAGTCCCAGCCCAGGCTTGCCGCGAGAGCAGGCGCGGAGCTGACGCGGCTGGGCGTACGCGTGCGGCTGGGAGTGCGCCTCGCCACGGTGACGCCCGACCACGCGTACCTCTCCGACGGCACCGCCATCGCGGCCACCACGGTGATCGCCACGATCGGTCAGCGTCCCGTGCAGGTCCCGGGGCTCGACGCGCACCGTGACCCACGCGGTCGCCTCGTCACGCGCCCCGACCTCTCGGTCGTCGACGGGGTGTGGGCCGCCGGCGACGCCGCGTGCGTCGTGCACCCGACGAAAGGAGAGCCCGTCCCGGCGAACGCCCTCTGGGCGATCAAGGGCGGCGAGCACGTCGGACGCAACCTCGCCCGTGCGGTGCGGGGTCGCGAGACGCGGCTGTTCGCGTACCGCGGGCTGGGACAGGCGGCGTCCTTCGGCCTCGGACGGTCCATCTCCGAGCTCTACGGCGTCCCCTTCACGGGCTGGGTCGCGTGGGTGCTGCGCCTCACGTTCTTCCTGCGCTTCATGCCGTCACGGCGCAAGGCGGTCCAGGTCGTCGGCGACCTCGCCCGGGTCGCCCGCCGCGGCCGCATGCCGCGTGCGGCCGTGGGGTCGGCGCCGGTCACCGTTCCCGCCACCGCGGAGTCGCGGACCGCCTGAGGGCAGCGAATCTGCCGAGCGCGGCGCACCGGAATACGAGATGACGCCGCAGGCGTTCCTCCTCGCGCGGAGGGACTGAGCGAGGTGCCTTCGCGTCGTCTCGTCGAGGTCGTGGGTTCGGGCCCGGGTCCACGTCGAGATGACCGCTCCGAGCGACAGAGAGGATGCGCCCATGCGTGCGATCTGGAACGGCAAGGTCATTGCCGAGAGCGACGACACCGTCGTCGTCGAGGGCAACCACTACTTCCCCCGTGAGTCCGTCGACGACAGCGTGCTGCTCGACAGCGACACCCACACCGTGTGCCCGTGGAAGGGCGAGGCGTCCTACTTCACGCTGAACGTCGACGGGGAGACCAACCGTGACGCCGCCTGGTACTACCCGTCGCCCAAACGAGCGGCGAGCCAGGTGACCGACCGTGTCGCCTTCTGGCGCGGCGTCACCGTCACCGACTGAGCCCAGATCCCCGGCAAGGGGCGGCCTCCTGCGCACCCCAGGCCGATCCCGTTGCGCGAATGAGCGGTTCGCCGGACACGGACGGTCCGCTCGCCTACGGTGAACGCGTTGTCACAGGGGAGCAGGAGCACATGCGCAGCCGCAGGGCCAAGGTACTGACCGTCGTCGCGGGCCTCGCGGCCATCGTCGCGATCGGCGGCAACGGTGCCCGAGGCTCCGAGGACACGGCCCTCGCGGGCGGCGAGCCTGCGGTCACGGTGACGCAGACCCCGTACGCCGCACCGCCTGCCGCGGACACGACCCCTGCCTCGCGACCTGCCACCCGCCCGTCCGTCCCCGCGCCCCCGACACCGCCGTCATCGGCCCCGGCCGCGCCGAAGGGCTCACCCGGCGCCACGAGTCCGGTGCGGGCTGCCTCGGCGAAGTGGGTCGTGACGAAGGTCGTCGACGGCGACACCATCTGGGCGTCGCGCGCAGGCGTGACCCACAAGGTGCGGATCATCGGCATCGACACCCCCGAGATCGGCCAGTGCGGCTACACCGAGGCGACCCGCAACCTCCGCGGCATCATCGGCGGCCAGCAGGTCACCCTGACCGCCGGCGCTCGTGACGACGTCGACCGCTACGGCCGGCTGCTGCGCTACGTCGACGTCAACGGGGTCGATTCCGGCCTGCGCCAGATCAAGCAGGGCTTCGCCATCGCCCGCTACGACTCGCGGGACGGCTACGGCCGGCACGCGCGCGAGTGGGCCTACGTGCAGGCCGACCGGTCGAGCCCGAAGGCCCCTTGCGCGGCGCCCTCGACCGGCGACGGAACCGGCTCGGCAGCCCCTCGGCCGGAACGGGCAGCACGTCCACGGGATCCTGGCCGATTGCGGGTGACAAGCACCCGTGCCCGCAGTCGCGACCGGTCAAGGGCAACGAGGACTCGATGATCGCCCACGAGCCGGGCGACCGGTACTACGGCGTGACGAACCCCGAGCAGTGCTTCGCCACGATGAGCGCCGCCGAGGCAGCCGGCTTCCGTCCCGCCAAGGCCTGACGCCGCACATCGGCTTGCCGCGTCAGTCGTCGAGCTCGAGCACGCAGGCGGTGCCGACCTTTACGAAGCCGATCCGTCGGTAGATGTCCGCGGCAGCATCCGACCCCGCCGAGAGGAACACGAGGTCGACCCCCTGCTCGCGGCACGCCGCGACGAGGGACCGGGTGATCGCCGTGCCGTGACCGCGGTGCCGGTGCCCGGGAGGCACGGCGATGCCCATGAGCTCGGCGACGTCGCCACGGGGAGCGGCGGAGCCAGCCCCGCACAGGCGGGTGCCCTCGAACGAGGCGACGACGACGAGGTCACCGCGCTCCATCAGCTCGGGCCGTCGCCCCGGGTCCTTGGGCTCGACCTCGTCGCGTCCGGCGAAACCCGCGGACACCGATCCCAGCGCCACCGACAGGTGCGGTTCGGCCGGCCGGAGCGGTCGGGCTCTCGGGTCCGCCTCCACGAGCACGTCGGGAGGCATGACGAGCAGCGGGTAGCGGTGCGGCTCGTGCCCGGCACCCCGCACCGCGGGCAGGAGGGTCGGCGTCACCTCGTCGACCCACTCGATGGCGCGCGGCACCTCGAGCTCGCTCTCACGCTCGAGCACACGGCATACGTCGGCGGTCGTGAAGACCCCTCGACCGCCGAGGCGCGGTCTCGCGTAGAACTGCCAGCCCGTGCCCTTCCCGGCGACGAAGAGCGTGAAGGGCCCGACCTCGTCGGCCGACGCGACGGCGCGCGGCACGCAGTCGTAGTAGGTCTCGATGCGGTCGAGCCGCTGGTCGCACCCGCGCGTCATGCGGTCACCATGACAGGGGCGCACGACCGCGGGCGACTGGATTTACCGATCGCCGAGCCCCGCCTAATGACCTCCGCGTCGCGCCCGGAGGTAGTCGGCGACGACGTACTCGCCCAGCCGCGACACGTCGGGGGTGAAGACGCGCCCACCCGCGCGGCGGGCGACGGCGTCGACGAAGCGGGCGAGGCCGGGGTCGTCACCGAGCATGAAGACGTTGAGGGTCGCGCCGGAGCGCCGCAGCTCGTCGACCTGACGGATCGTCGCGCGGATCGTCTCCTGCGTCGCGGGCCAGTGGAACTCGGGCATGCCGTCCTCCGCGATGTGCGCCGTCGGCTCGCCGTCGGTGACGACGAGGACGACCGGCTCGGCCTCCGGGTGACGCCGCAGGTGTCGGGAGGCGAGCATCAGCGCGTGCTGGAGGTTCGTGCCCTGCACCCACTCGGGCTCGGCCTCGGTGAGCTCGACCGGTGTGAGCCGGCGCGCGGCGAGGTTGAAGCCGATGATCTGCAGCGCGTCGTGGCGGAAGCGCGTGGCCACGAGGTGCGACAGCGCGAGCGCCGTCTGCTTCATCGGCCCCCACCGTCCCTCGTGCAGCATCGAGAACGACATGTCGACGCACAGCGCGACGGCCGCCTGAGCCCGCCGCTCGGTCTCGATCACCTCGAAGTCCTCGACGAGCAGGTCGACTCCCCCGGTCTCACCCGATGACGTATGCCGCCGGGTGGCGTTGCGCCGCAACGCGTTCGACACCGTGCGCACCGTGTCGAGCGGCAGCTCGTCGCCGAAGCGCCACTCGCGGCTGAGCCCGGTGGGCTCGTCGGCCTGGCCCGCGGAGTGGTCGTCGTGGTCTCCGCGACCGGCGGCGTCGATGTGCTCGAAGACGCGACGGAGCGCGGTCTCGCCGAGCCGCCGGACGGCGCGGGGCGTGAGACGCAGCCCGTCGTCACCGCGCGAGACGAAACCCTGCCGTTCGAGCTCGCGCTCCAGCTGGCGCAGCGCCTGGAAGTCGCGGGTCGCGTCGGCGCCGAGGTACTGCTCGAGCCGCTCCACGTCGACGTCGTCGAGCGTCGCGCCGAAGTAGGCCTGGCCCAGCTGCTCGTCGAGCTGCTCGAGGTCGGCCACCTCAGCGACGGCCTCGACCGCCTGCCCCCACGGCATCGGCTCGCCGCCGGGCTGGCCTCCGCGCACGGGAGACGACCGGTCGAGGCCGGGACGCAGGGCCCTGAGGTTGTCGGAGAGCTGCGCCATCTGCGACGCCAGGTCGGGGTCGCCGAGGGCGTCGGCCATCAGCTGGGCGAGCTGCTCGCGCTGCTCGCGGCTCAGTGACGAGAGCAGCCGCTCGGCCGCGGCCTGCCGACGGGCGAGGGCGTCGATGAGCTCGTCGACGTTCTCGGGGTTCTCCGGGAAGAGGTCGCCGTGCTTGTCCATGAAGTCGCGGAAGAGGTCCTCGGTGTCCTCGCCCCGAGCGTGCGCCGCGAGCAGCTGGTTGAGGTCGGCGAGCATGTCCTTGACCCGCTGCATCGCCTCGGGGTCGTTGCCCGAGAGCGCCTGCTTGAGCCCCTCGAACTGCGCGCCCACCACCTCGCGCTGCAGCATCTGGGCGATCTGCTCGTAGGTCTGGCGGGCCTCGTCGGAGTGCCACTGGTAGTCGCTGAGCGCGCGCACCGCGCCGGCGACGTCGTCGGGGATCGTCGCGAGGTCCATCTCGGCGAGGCGAGCGTCATCGCCGTCCTCGGACGCGAGCTGGTCCCGCTCCTGCGAGAGAGCCTGGTCTAGGAGGCCGCGCACCTGGTCGAGCGTGCCGCCGAGGTCGCCGCGGCGCCGCGCGGCCTCACGGAGGCGGCGTACGCGTTCGGCGAGGTCGTCGAGGCCACGCCGGCCGTCGGTGCCGCGCCGCAGCAGCTCACGCAGCGACTCGCGCAGGCTGCCGCCGGCGAGGACGTCCTGGCCCACCTCGTCGAGGGCGGCCCGCACGTCGAAGGGCGGCGCCAGCGGGTCGGCCTGTCCGCCCGTCCACGGCGCGTAGCGGAACCGGCCGTGGGCGTTCGGGCCGCCGGCGCCGGCATACGGGTCGCGGGGCTGGTCGGGGCTCACCACCCCACGCTACGTCCGGCACCCGCCGATCCGTCCAGACCCGGGCCACGGATCCACGGGGGCACGGAGGCACGGATCGAGGCGCGCTAGGCCTTCCTGGCTGCGATCTCGTCGAGGCGGCCGGCGATGGCGGCGAGCGCGTCGTCGAGGCCCTGCTGCATGCCGTCGAAGTCGTGCGGCGTCGTGAGGCTCAGCTCGATGCGGGTGCCGGAGCCTCCGTCGTCGTGCAGGCGCAGCGTGCCGTGGTAGTCGCTCTCGCCGGGGGACCCCCAGCTGATCGAGTGGTCGGCGTCGTCGGCCTTGAACCAGGCGTCCGACACGACCTTCTCGTCGGAGCCGTCCTGGTCGGCGTCGTCGATGGCCGTGGTGCGCACGGTGCCGGACTCGACCTCGTGGGCCTCGGTCATGCGCGGGAAGTACTCGGGCAGGTGCTCGGGGTCGGAGATGTAGTCGAAGGCGTCGGTGACGTCGTGCGACACGGTCGTGGTTGCGGTGTAGTCACCCATGGCAGGGACCTACCCGGCATCGGCTCCACTGCAACCGGACGCGGCTGGGTCCCGCGTCGCTCACGCCCCGTAGACGGTGCGACCCGCGACGCTGTCCTTGTCGATGCGGCGGGTCAGGTGCAGGCCCTCGAGCACGAACTCGACCGCGGCAGCGACCTGCCCGGGCGTCGCGTCGTCGCCGTGCCCGAGCCGGTCGAGCACCTTGGAGAGGCCCGAGACCGGACCGACCTGGGCCAGCAGGTCGGCGCCGGGCACGAGCTCGCCGGTCTCGACCACGGCGCCATCGGCGAAGAGGTTGGTGAAGCCGGTGAGGTCGAGGCCCGCGAGCCGCGACCGGTAGGTCTCGGCGATCGCCAGCCGCAGCAGGTGGGTCAGCACGTCCCGTTCGCGGCCCTCCTCGCCCATCTCGAACTCGACCTTGCCGAGGAGGGTGGGCACGACGGTCGGCACGTCGCAGACGCGCGCGACGGCATACGGCTCCCCGACGCGGGCGGCACGGCGCAGCGCCGACCCCGCCACGCCCTCGGCGCCCGCGATGGCGAAGCGCGCAGACACGCCGGACCGCTGGTCGACGGCCGACGACTCGCGGAGCCCGCGCGTGAACCGCGCCACCACCTCGAGCAGGTGCTCGGGCACGTCCGCCACGAGCGCCGACTCCTGGGCGATGAGCGCCACCTCGTCGCTGACCTCGGTCGGGTAGTGGGTGCGGATCTCGGCGCCGAAGCGATCCTTGAGCGGGGTGATGATGCGGCCGCGGTTCGTGTAGTCCTCGGGGTTGGCGGTGGCCACGAGGAGCAGGTCGAGCGGCAGCCGCAGCGAGTAGCCGCGTATCTGGATGTCGCGCTCCTCGAGCACGTTGAAGAGCGCGACCTGGATGCGCTCGGCGAGGTCGGGCAGCTCGTTGAGGCCGAAGATGCCGCGGTTGCTGCGCGGCACGAGGCCGTAGTGCACGGTCTCGGGGTCGCCCAGGGTGCGGCCCTGCGCGACCTTGACGGGGTCGACGTCGCCGACGAGGTCGCCGACGCTCGTGTCGGGGGTCGCGAGCTTCTCGGTGTAGCGCTCGCTGCGGTGTCGCCACGTGACGGGGAGGTCGTCGCCGAGCGCGGCGGCGAGCCGGCGGCAGCGGACGCACGACGGCTGGTGCGGGTCGTCGCCGATCTCGCAGCCCTCGACGACGGCGCTCCACTCGTCGAGCAGACCGGTGAGGGTGCGCATGAGGCGCGTCTTGCCCTGGCCGCGCTCGCCGAGCAGCACGAGGTCGTGACCGGCGAGCAACGCCGTCTCGAGCTCGGGCAGCACCGTGTCCTCGAAGCCGACCATGCCGGGGAAGGCGTCCTCGCCGGCGCGCAGCCGGGCGAGGAGGTTCTCGCGGATCTCGCTCTTGACGCTGCGGTGCACGTGACCCGTGGACCGCAGCTCGCCGAGGGTGGCCGGGCGACCCGGCTCGGTGAGGCTCATTGCCTCACGCTACGTCCGAGTCGCGACGGTGTCGAAGGAGCGTCCAACCCGGAGGTCACCGCGTCACTGTTCCACGGGACGCAACAGTGACGTACGGATGGCGCCCTCAGGTATGCCGTTAGGCCGCGGTCGTCGCCGCGTTCGTCGCGCTTGTCCGGTTCGGGCCCTCGACCCCCGGTCCCGGGGTTACAGTTGGCCGCCCTCACCACAGGGGGGAGTGGTTGGGGAGGAGCCCGTTCGTCATGTCGCGCCTGCGCGCTGCCATCGTCCTGTTCGCCGTCGTGGCTGCGGGCCTCGTCGCCCCCACGCAAGCCCGAGCCGCCACCGTCGGCCTCCTCGACCGTGACGTCCTCGAGCTGAACACCGCGAGGACCGCCTACTCGCGCGCGTCCGGTCCCGAGGAGGTCTCGTCGGCGACGGTCTCCCCGACGAACCAGATCGTCCTGACGACCTCGAACCCCGTGGCGCCAACCGTCACGCTGACACTCGGGGACGGCACCCGTCCGCAGTCCGGCGGCTACTACGCACTCGGCAAGACGACCAACAACCGCATCTCGGGCATCTGTGGTGGCCAGAGCGACGGCCACCTGGCCGTAGACCACGTGGCCTACTCCGGCGACACCGTGACCGAGCTCTACGCACGGTACGGCACGGGGTGCAGCCTGCTCGGCTGGTCGTCGGGCCTCATCCGCGTGGGGGTCGCGACCCCGTATGCCGTCGTGCGCACCGCTCCCGTGGCGGTGGGCCGAGTGCCGGCCTCACGCCAGACGGTGACCCCAGTGCGGTTCGTCAACGGCGGCACGGGGACGACGGGCACATTGGCGGCCGCAACGGTGGGCACCAACATCGTCGGCCAGACCGACTTCTCGATCGTCAGCGACGGCTGCGGTGGTCGCACGCTGGCCCCGAACGAGGACTGCACCGTTGACGTCGGGTTCACACGTGGCACCCAAGGCACGTCCTACTCCCTGGTCAAGGTCGGCGACGTCACCTATCCGGGCCGCCTGCTCGTCACCGGCATCACCGCGACGGCGTTCACACCACCGACCGCACCTGCATGGGTGCGCGGATTCGCCGTCCGCGGCGGCGAGGGTCTCGCCTGGGGCCAGTCCTACACGGACGTTGACAGCTTCCGGGTGCTCAGGGCTTCCGGAACTGATTGGGTCGACGCATCGGGCTCCTTGCCGGCCAGCACCCTTACCTGGGTTGACACCACGCTGGCCCCCGGACAGTCGGGCACGTATTCCGTCGTGGCGAACAACCTCGCGGGGGACGGGCCGATGTCGGAGCCAACCACGGTAACCAGGCCGGCCGCCGACGCGATCGTCGGGTCGACCGACGCACTGACGCTGGATCTACGTCCCGACGACCCGGAGTCCTGGATCGCACCGGTGCGCAAGGTCGGTCGCGACATCCTCATCCCTGACAGCGCCGACTCGCCGGGCCCCCAGTCGATCAGGCTGGTCACTCCTGAGCTGACGATCACCATCCCGAGCCTGATTCCAGGTCCTGGACGCTACTCGCTCACGACTGCGGGAGGCAGCCCAGACACCTCCTTGTCGGTCTCGGACCTGAGCTGCGGAGGCGCCCCGGTGACGCTCGACGTGTCTTCGGTGAGCTACACACCCACGGGAGCGCTCGAGACGCTGACGGCCGACTACCGGGTCGTCAACTGCGGAGGAGCCACTGGCGTCGGGCACATCAACTACCACTCGCCCGACGACGTTGCCGTCCTTACGATGACCCCGAACCGCTCGGTGCTCGCCCAGATCCCTGTGGGAGCCACGTCCGAAACCGCGCAGCTCGACGTCGTGAATCTCGGGGGGCTCACAGTGCCCCTCGGTGCACGCACGCTGGGAGGTGCCGCGGCGAGAGACTGGTCCGTCGTCTCCGACTCGTGTGGCGACACCTTGCCGCCCGGCGCAACGTGCTCCATCCAGGTGAGGGCCGTGCCGACCCGCGGAGGCGACCGAGACGTCAGCATCTCCTTCACGGACACGACCCTGTTCGGCTCGCACTCGGCCTTGGTGAAGGTGCACGCGGTCGGGGTGCCCTCCGCACCGACGAACGTCACGGCGATTCGGCTCCCCCACGGCGGAGTCGACCTCGCTTGGGACTGGCCGACCGACACGGGAGGTGAGGGTGCGACACGGTGGTACGTCCGTCGTCAGGTGGGCGGCGAGGAGCAGACCTTCATCGTCGACCAAGCGGTCTGGGTCGATCCCGCCGCCCCGTTCGGAGCGACGTACACCGTCTCCATGGAGAACTCCATCGGCGAGAGTCCCCAGTCCGCACCCGTCACACCTGCGCCGACCGCCGACGCGCTGGCCGTGAAGAGCCCGATCGAGTACGGCGGGCCGACGCCCAAGCTGGCCGCACTGGCTGTGCCCGACGGTCTGGAGCCTGTGCCGTGGTCGGTGCCCGGGCTGCCGGACGAGGTGATCTCCGCGAGCTCCAGCCCCGATGGCCGTGAGCTCGCGACGGTCCGTTACGGCGCCGGTGGCGCGTACGAGATCTGGCGCCATGCCGTCGCCGCCGGTTCGAAGCCCGTCAAGATGTGGTCGACGCCGCTGCGTGTCATCGGGGTCGCATGGTCCCCCGACGGAGCCCGGCTAGCGGTGTGGACGAGCCTGACCACCGAATGCTGCCCGCCCACGACCCAGGTCGTCGACGTCGTCACGGGCAAGGTCGTCTCGTCGAGCGCAGGCGTCGGGGGTGCGTCTTGGCTACCCGACTCGCGGACCCTCGTGGCCAGCGCCGAGGACTCGGACTACGCGCTGGTTCGCGTCGACGCGTCCACGGGACGTCGCCTCGGCCCGATCACCGGGTCACCACGGGGCGTCTGGCCCACGGTGTCACCGGACGGCCGTTGGTTGACGTGGAACGAGCCCGTCCACCATGCCCTCTCGATCGCGCCGCTGCTGGGTGGTACGCCGCACGAGGTCGCCCTCTATCGCGCCGGGCGGCCCGTCTGGGCGCCCGACGCGAGATCCTTCGTCGTCACGGGACCCGAGACGCTCTTCGGCTCCCTCAACGTCGTCACCATCGCGAACACCGGCGTTCCCTCCGTGCCCGCGGCTGTCGAGCTCAACTGGGGGGCCACCCCCGGCCCGATGGCGTGGGTCGGGCGCCAGGTGGCGATCAAGGCGGTCCCGAGCCTCCTGGGCACGGTGGCTACCGCGTCGATCGACGCCGTGGGTTTCCCGACGGGCACGGCCCTCACCTGCGCCGTCGACGCCGGGGCCTTCACGCCCTGCACCTCGACGTGGAGGACTCCGGCGCTCTCGAGTGGCGTCCACACCCTTCGCGCTCGCACGGTCGAGACCAGCGGCCGGACCACGGTCACCGCACGGACGGTCGTCATCGACGCGGCAGCACCCGTGGCGAAGGTGACGGCGCTACCTACGGCTCTCCTCGCCTCGAGCACGACGTTGCGCTTCTCCGCCAGCGACACCGGCGGCAGCACAGTCGCGTCGTACGACGTGCGCTACCGGGCCGCCTCGCCCGCAGGATCCTTCTCGGCGCCGAGCCAGCCGGCGGCGTGGCAGGGCCTCAAGACGACCGCGCTCGCGGTGACCCTGGGCAAGGGCTACACGTACTGCTACTCGGTGCGTGCCCGGGACATCGTGGGCAACATCGGCGTCTGGACCGCCGAGACGTGCACGAGCACCGGGCTGGACGATCGCTCGCTGACCGCCACCGGGTGGACTCGCGCTGCCAGCGCGTCGTACTACCTCGGCACCTACACGACCGTCGCGACGAGCGGCCGTGTGATGTCGGTTCGGGCGAGCGCCCGGCAGGTCGGACTGGTAGTCACCACGTGCTCCGCCTGCGGCACCCTCGACGTACGCCTCGCCGGCGCCTATCTCGGTCGGCGGTCTCTCGCGTCCTCCAGCACGCGGGTCAAGCAGGTCATCTGGCTGCCCCTCGGGGCGCTGCGCACCGGCACCCTCACCCTGACGACCGTAGGCACCAAGCGGGTGCACGTCGACGGCCTGGTGCTGCGCCACTGAGAGCGGTGGCCGCAGCCTGATGCGGTTGGGTGGGGGCATGGACATCGAGGCGTGGCGGCGGCGACTGCACGACCTCGCCGCGGAGCTGGCGAGCGAGTCGCGGACGGCGGCCGCGCGCGATCCAGAGGTGCGGGAGGCGTACGCGGACGCCGCTCGGGCGCTGGCGCGCCTCGACGCCGCCCTGGCCGAGTCGCACACCACCACCACGACGGTCCCGTGGCCCGTCGAGGTCGCGGCGCCGGTCCTCGGGGTCGACGGCTGCAGGGCCGGGTGGGTCGGCGCGGTGCTCGAGCCGGGTGCGCCGCGGCCGCGGGTCGTCGTCGCGCCGACCATCAGCGAGCTCGTCGCGATGGTGCGCGAGTCGCTGGGCATCCGCGTGGTCGGCATCGACATCCCGATCGGTCTGCCCGACAGCACGATCCGCCGCGCCGACCAGCTGGCGCGCAACGCCCTGCCCGGCAAGTCGTCGTCGATCTTCTCGACGCTGACGAGGGCGGCCTACCTCGCCGACACGCGACTCGAGGCCGACGCCTTCAACCGTGGCCTCGTCGGCCAAGGGGTGGGCGCGCAGGCCTTCGCGCTGCGCGACAAGATCGTCGAGGTCGACGCCTGGATGCGCACCCGCCCCACCGTCACCGTGCTCGAGGTGCATCCCGAGCTGTCGTTCGCGACGATGACCGGCGCCCCGATCAAGGCGAGCAAGAAGACCGACGAGGGACGCGCCCAGCGCCTCGCCGCCCTCGCAGACGCGGGCCTCGGCCGCCCTTCCGTGATCGAGGGCCAGGGGTATGCCGCCGACGACGTGCTCGACGCCTGCGCGGTCGCGTGGACGGCGGCCCGTCACGCGGCCGGGCTGGCGCGCCCGCTGCCCGACCCGCCCGAGACCTTCTCGGACGGCATACCGGCCGCGATCTGGGCCTGAGCGCGGCGGGCGCCACGCTCAGACGGTCGCGGAGTCAGCCGGCGACGGCCGTGCGCAGGGCACCGGCGGTGGCGTCCCACCCCGGCTGGGTGGGGTGGACGAACTCGGCGACGTCACGCCCCGGCGTACCGACGGGCACGAGCCACGCGTTCGAGTTGTCGGCGACGACGTGCGGGTCGAGCCCGTGCACGCGGCCACCCCACGCCTGCTTGACCGTGCTGACGAAGTGGTAGCGGTCGGCGCCCGGCTCGGCGTTGAGCTCGGCGATGCCGCGGGCCTGGATCTCGTCGCCGTAGCGCTGCAGCTCGTTGAGCGCCGCGCCAGCGTCGTAGGTCGGCGCGGCCTCGGGGATGCCGTAGCTCTCGGTGTTGACCAGGAACGGGTAGCTGAGCAGGTAGATCTCGGCGCGCCCCCCGGAGCGGGCCTCGACCGCGCGCAGGGCGTCCTTGGCGCGGTCCATCATCGAGGGCGCCTTGGCGCGCGCCGACTCGAGGGTGTCGCGACAGCTCGAGGGGTCACGCACGATGAGGCAGTTCGTGACGATCGTGGAGAAGCCCAGGTCGTTGCCGCCCATGGTCAGGAAGACGACGTCGGTCGACGGCGTGACCGCGTCGATCTGGGGCCGCACGGCGAGCTGGCACGAGACGGTGCCCGTGTAGAGGCTGCCGACTCCGGCACCCGCGACGAACGTGTAGCGGTAGGAGAAGTCGGGCTGCGCGGGGACGCCGCAGAGCCGCTCGGTCTGGGCGCGACGGAACCACTCGGCCTGCTGGTCGGGGTAGGTGGCTGGGTCGACGGAGTAGGTCGCGGACTTCGTGAAGGAGTCGCCGAGGTCGCGCGGGTTCAGGATGTCGGCGACCACGCCGCCGCTGCAGGCTCGGTCGACGTAGGCGGCGCCGATCGAGGCCGCGACCTGGCTGCCGTAGTTGCGGGGGGACCGGTAGCAGCTGCGTTCCTCGTAGGAGCCGGTGCCGTTGCCCGCCGAGTAGGAGTCGCCGAGCTGGACGACCTGCTTCTGCGTGGCCGCACTGGCCGCGGACGGGCCGGCAGAGGCGGCTCCGGCCGGGGCGGCCGACGTCAGGGCAGCGGCAGCGGCGAGCGCCGTCACGAGGGCGGCGGCGAAGCGGGTGGGGCGTGGCACGTGGGACTCCTTCGTCCGGGACGGTGACGTGTGGAAACGAGACCGCCCCCGCGAAGGTCACGGAACGGGCGGATCAGAGGCCGGCTGCCTTGCGGCGGAGATGCTGCTGCTCGGGGGTGCTCGTCGTCAGCCGGGCGGCGAGCAGGTAGCTCTCCCGCGCGGCGCCGGTGTCGCCGAGCAGCTCGAGCAGGTGGGCGCGGACCGCGTGCAGCCGGTGGTGCTTCGCGAGGCGCTTGTCGCCCTCGAGGTCGTCGAGCAGGGCGAGGCCCGCAGCAGGACCCTCGACCATCGCGAGCGCCACGGCCCGGTTGAGGGAGACGACGGGTCCGGGAGCGAGCTGCTCGAGCACGTCGTAGAGCGCCAGCACCTGCTCCCAGTCGGTGTCGGCCGCGGTGGGGGCCTCGTCGTGGACGGCCGCGATCGCCGCCTGCACCTGGTAGGGCCCGAGCCGCGTCCGGCTCAGGGCGTCGGTGACGAGGTCGGTGCCTTCCCGCACGTAGGCCGCGTCCCACAGCGAGCGGTCCTGCTCGGCCAGCGGCACGAGCTCTCCCGACGCCGTCGTCCGCGCGGGGCGTCGCGCCTCGGTGAGGAGCATGAGGGCGAGCAGTCCCGCCACCTCGCCCTCGTCGGGCAGCAGGGCGTGCACCTGCCGCGCGAGGCGGATCGCCTCGGCGGTGAGGTCGACCCGGGCCACCGTGTCGCCGCTGCTCGCCGTGTGACCCTCGGTGAACACGAGGTAGAGCACGTGCAGCACCTCGCCGACCCGGCCGGGCAGCTCGGTTGCGGGCGGCATCCGGAACTGCGACCCGGCGTCACGGATACTCGCCTTGGCCCGGCTGATCCGCTGCGCCATCGTCGCCTCGGGCACGAGGAAGGCGTGGGCGATCTGGGCCGTGGTCAGGCCGCCGACGGCTCGCAGCGTCAGGGCGATCCGCGCAGGCGGGGTCAGCACCGGGTGGCAGCAGAGCAGCAGCAACGTCAGGGTGTCGTCGTCGGGGCCGATCCTGGGCGCGTCCGACGGCGGGCTGACCCGCTCGTCGTCGGGAGTCCTGCTCACGTCGGCGACCTCGCGGCGCTCCCGCGCCTCGTCGCTGCGCAACCGGTCGACGAGCCGGCGGGAGCCGACCCGGATCAGCCAGGCGCGGGGGTCGTCCGGGACCCCCTCCGCCGGCCACTGGGCGGCGGCCGCGAGCAGCGCCTCCTGCGCCGCCTCCTCGGCGCGGTCGAAGTCGCGGTAGCGGCGCACCAGCGCCCCGATGACCTGAGGCGTCACGGTGCGCCACAGCTCATCGGTCACGATCCCGTCCGTCATCGGCACGCTCCGACCCTTGCACAGTCCCGTCGGCTGCGAGGTCACGCGATAGCGTCCGGAGCGTGTCCGCCGCCAGTGCCGCTACCGGGGCCGTCGGCCCGCTCGACGAGCGAGCCGCCGAGGCGGAGCGATCGGTGGAGGCGCTCTTCGGCGCCCGGCTCGGCCCGGTGCCGTGGACCCACCTCGCTCGGGTCTCCCATCCTGCCGCCGGTGGTCGGTGGCTCGGCGACCTGCGCGGCGCCTGGCACTACTGGTGGCAGGCGCACTACCTCGACGCCATCGTCGACGCCGGCCTGCGCGGACTCCGGGCGGGAGACACGGCCGGTGCCCAGCGCCACGCCCGGCAGGGCGACCGGCTGCTCGCGACGATCCGGCTGCGCAACCGGGCCCGGTGGGTCAACGACTTCTACGACGACATGGCCTGGCTCGCGCTCGCCTCGGGGCGGCTCGGGGCCCTGCACGCAGAGGTGGGCCGGCGGTCGCGACAGCGACGCCTGCGCTCCGCCGGACGGCAGCTGACCGACCAGCTGCGGTCGGCGCACACGGACGACCTCGGCGGCGGCCTCTTCTGGAGCCGCGACCGCGACTTCAAGAACAGCCCCGCCACCGGACCTGCGGCCCTGCACCTCGCGCGTCTCGGCGAGACGGCGGAGGCCCGGCGGCTCGTCGACTGGCTGTACGCGCGCCTGTGGAGCGCCGACAGCGGACTCGTGCAGGACGGCATACGCCTCCGGTCGGGTGAGGAGGTGCTCGTGCCCGACGTGTGGTCGTACAACCAGGGAACCGTGCTCGGAGCGCTGGTGACGCTCGGCGACGCGCAGAGCCTCGACCGGGCGGCGGCCCTCGTCGCAGCCGTCGACGCGCATCTCACGGTGGCGGGGCA
>CBHRRQ010000071.1:0-17035 GCA_966081555.1 uncultured Terrabacter sp. | reverse complement strand
ACCCATGGCCACCACCCTGCTGGGAGACACCACCGTCCACACCGTCGGCGAGCTGCCCGAGGTCGGCACCACCGCCCCGAAGTTCACGCTCACGAGCGCGAAGCTCACCGACGACGTCACCCTCCCGGGCGACTCGCGCGTCGTGCTCAACATCTTCCCGAGCATCGACACCAAGACCTGCGCTACGAGCGTGCGCCGGTTCAACGAGCTCGCCGCCGGTCTCGAGAACACCATCGTGATCTGCGTGTCGGCCGACCTGCCCTTCGCCCTCAACCGCTTCTGCGGGGCAGAGGGCATCGAGAACGTCGTCACCGCGTCGTCGTTCCGGTCGAGCTTCGGCTACGACTACGGCGTGCGCATGGAGAACGGTGGCTTCGCCGGTCTGCTCGCCCGCTCGGTCGTCGTCATCGGCACCGACGGCACCGTGCTGCACTCCGAGCTCGTGCCCTCGATCGGCCAGGAGCCCGACTACGACGCCGCCATCGCCGCGCTCGGCTGAGCGGCCTCGTCGGCCCGACCGGAGGCGCCCGAACGGGCGAAGTCACGGACGCCTCGGGCCAGCAGGGGCCAGCAGCCCGCCACGAGCATCCACAGCGACACCCCGAGCATGATCGTGGCGGTGTCGAAGCGCTCGCTCAGCGGACCCGCGAGCACGTTGCCGAGCGGGATCGCGCTGAACGAGATGAGGATGTCCCACGACGCCACCCGCGCCAGGCGGTCGTGGGGCACCCCGTCCTGCAACGCGGTGTCCCACCCGACGGCGAAGAACATGAGCCCGGCGTTGGCGACGAGGCCGAGCACGAGGATGCCGGCGAGGTGGCCGGGCCAGAAGAAGAAGGCGATCGGGAAGAGCGGGAACGCACCGAGGGCGACGAAAGCCCAGAGGAGCTGCCGCCGCGGCTGCACCCGCATCGCGAGCAGGCCACCGAGGATGCCGCCGACGCCCTGAGCGGCGATGACGAGGCCGAGGGCCCGCGCGCCGCCGAGGTCGCGCACGGCGGTCACCTCGACGACCACGACGAGCACCCCCGTCGCGACGTGGAACATGCCCGCGGACAGCAGACCGGTCCAGAGCCAGTCGCGCCGACGGATCTCCACGAGGCCCTCGACGATCTCGGCGCGCACCGACGAGCGCTCGGTGCGGCGCTCGGCACGGGAGCGCACGAGCGTGACGCTGACGGCCGACCAGACGAACGTGGCCGCGTTGACGGCGAACCCGGTGACGGGGCCGAGGTGCGCGACGACGAGGCCGGCCAGGAGCGGGCCGGCGATCTGGGCTGCCGACTGCAGGAAGCTGATGACGGCATTCGCGCTCTGGCGCTGCTCGGTGGGCACCACGAGGGGTCGCAGGGAGACGAACGCCGGGAAGAAGAACGCACCGGCGCCTGAGGTGACGGCCCCGAGCGCCGCCAGCAGGAGCAGCGGCGGCTCGCCGGCGAGGAAGGCGGCAGCGGTGGCGGCTGCGGTCGTGGCCCGGACCGCGTCGGCGACGACCATGATGCGGTGCGGTGCGACCCGGTCGGCCCAGACCCCGCCGAAGAGGGTGCAGACGAGGCGCGCGGCCATGGCCGAGGCCGCGATGGTGCCGAGCTCGGTGGCGCCGCCACCTGCGAGCACGATCGCGACCGAGAGCGCGATGGGGTGGAACGCGTCGCCGATCCAGGAGAGGCCCTGGCCGGCGAGGAGGAGACGGAAGTCGCGGAGTCGCAGCACGTCCTTGGTGGTCACGATCCGAACTTAGTACGACGTCTAACAATCAGTCAATGAACAGTTCTGCGCCTGACAGTCAGAGGCGTACGACGTCTGCGAGGATGGGTCCATGACACCCTCCGCAGGGCCCGAGCAGGACTCCGTCGACCGCCACGTCGCGCGGTGGGCAGGACTGCTCGACGGCATGGACCCCGAGGTCGAGGGCGCCATCACCCGCATGCAGGCGATCACCAAGCGCATCAGGGCGGCCGACCACGCCGCCTACGCGAGCAGCGACGACACCATCGAGGACTACTGGACCCTCCACGCGCTGCTCACCCAGCCCTACCCCGAGGAGGCGACGCCGGCGCAGCTCGCCGACGCCTGCGGCGTGACCCGCGCCGCGATGACGTCGCGCGTCGACCGCCTCGTGCAGCGGGGACACGTCACGCGCGAGGTCGACCCGGTCGACCGGCGGCGCATCCTCATCCGGCCCACTCGCAGCGGACGAGCCCTGTGGCAGAAGGGGATCGCTGAGGGAATGGCACGCGAGCAGGCGGCCTTCTCAGCCCTCACCACGAAGGAGCTCGTCTCCCTCAACGCGCTGCTGCGCAAGGTCGTGCTGCATCTCGAGGAGGCCTGACGGCATACGTCCTCGGGAGCCCACAGGGCTCAGGCGGTGTCGTCGTCCACCCAGTCGAGAGTGCGCTCGACCGCCTTCTTCCACTGACGGAAGAGCCGCTCGCGCTCGGCCTCGTCGAGCTGGGGCGACCAGCGGCGGTCCTCGCCCCAGTTGTCGCGGATCTCGTCGGTGCTCTCCCAGTAGCCGACGGCGAGGCCGGCCGCGTACGCGGCACCGAGGGCCGTCGTCTCGGCCACGACGGGCCGCACGACGTCGACGCCGAGCAGGTCGGCCTGGAACTGCATGAGCGTCTCGTTGACGACCATGCCACCGTCGACCCTGAGCTCGGTGAGCGGCACCCCGGAGTCCGCGTTCATCGCCTCGAGCACCTCGCGCGTCTGGAATGCCGTGGCCTCCAACGCCGCCCGGGCGATGTGCCCCTTGTTGACGAAGCGCGTGAGGCCGACGAGCGCCCCCCGGGCATCGGGTCGCCAGTGCGGCGCGAAGAGGCCTGAGAACGCCGGCACGAAGTAGGCGCCGCCGTTGTCGTCGACGGTCGCGGCGAGCGTCTCCACCTCCTTGGCGTCCGTGATGAGGCCGAGGTTGTCGCGGAGCCACTGCACGAGCGATCCCGTCACGGCGATCGAGCCCTCGAGGGCGTAGACGGGCTTCGCGTCGCCGAGCTGGTAGCAGACCGTGGTGAGCAGCCCGTTCTTGGACGCGACGATCTCCTCGCCGGTGTTGAGCAGCATGAAGTTGCCGGTGCCGTAGGTGTTCTTGGCGCTGCCGACGTCGAGGCACGCCTGGCCGAAGGTCGCCGCCTGCTGGTCGCCGAGGATGCCGGCGACGGGCACGTCGATGAGGATGCCCGGCTTGCACGTGCCGTAGACCTCGGACGACGAGCGGATCTCGGGGAGCATCGCGAGCGGGATGCCGATCTGCGCCGCGACGGACTCGTCCCACGACAGGGTGCGCAGGTCCATGAGGAGGGTGCGCGAGGCATTGGTGACATCGGTGACGTGGACGCCGCCGTCGGTCGCCCCGCCCGTCAGGTTCCACAGCAGCCAGGTGTCGATGGTGCCGAAGAGCAGCTCGCCGGCCTCCGCGCGCTCGCGGGCGCCGTCGACGTGGTCGAGGATCCAGCGCGCCTTGGGTCCGGCGAAGTACGTCGCGAGCGGCAGGCCGGTGACGTCCTTGAACCGCTCGATGCCGCCGTCCTTCGCCAGCTCGTCGCAGATCGACTGGGTGCGGGTGTCCTGCCAGACGATCGCGTTGTGGATCGGCTCGCCGGTCGCCTTGTCCCACACGACAGTCGTCTCGCGCTGGTTGGTGATGCCGACCGCGGCGACGTGCGTGGCGTTGAGGTTCGCCTTGCCGAGGGCGCCGCCGACGACGGCCCGGGTGTTCTGCCAGATCTCCATCGGGTCGTGCTCGACCCAGCCGGCGCGCGGCAGGATCTGGCGGTGCTCCTGCTGGTCGACGGCCACGACGCGACCGCTCCGGTCGAAGACCATGGCCCGCGTGCTCGTGGTCCCCTGGTCGATCGCCACGACATGGCTGCGCTGCTCCGTCGACATGTCGGCACCGTACCGTCGGTGGGCCACGACGTCACCCGTTGGCGTGGATTCCGTTGTCGTGCAGCGAAATTGCCTGTGAACAACTCTTGCCGACTTGTCGAACACGTGTTCTAATGGAGTATGCCGTTCACCTCCACCTCGTTCCTCGAGCTCGCGCTCGGGGCCGCGTTGAAGCGCGCGGGAGTCGAGCTGGTCGAGACCGACCCGTTGCCGTCGCTGTTCGCAGCGGGCGACGAGGCCTTGCGTGAGATCGAGCAGCTGGAGGCCGAGAAGGCGCGGCTGGAGGGTCGGCTCGTCGACGCGTACGCGACGCTGCACACGGTCCTGGAGCAGCAGCACGAGGTCATCGGGCTGTCCCGCGGCCCGGTGCCCGTCGACGCCGACAGGGTCGTCACGCAGGAGATCGCCTGTGCGACAGGCGTCGGCGCCGCCGAGGTGTCCCGACGCCTCGAGCTCGCAACGAAGCCCCGTCGCCACCGCGTGCTGCGTGAAGCGCTGCACGCAGGCACCGTCAGCCTCTACCGCGCGCTGCGCGTGGTGGCCGAGACCCGGCTGCTGCCCGACGAGCTGCTTCCCGCGATCGAGACGGCCGTGCTCGCTCCTGCTCCTGACGGTTCGGTCGCCTCGCAGCGGCTGTTCTCGACGAGGCTGAGCCGGCACGTCCGCTCGGCTGACGACCGGTCGGGTGACGAACGCCGCCGTTCCGCCGAGGCGTCGCGCACCGCCCACGGTCGGCTCACCGACGACGGCATCGGCACCTTCACCGTGACGGCGCCGGCCGAGACGGTCGTGGCCGTGCTCGACCGGGCCCACGCGATCGCTCGGGCCGCTCGTGCAGCGGGCGACCCGCGCACCCTCGACCAGCTGCGCAGCGATGCCATCTGCTCACTCGCGCTCTTCGGTTCGCTTGCGGCCGAGCACAACTCGTTCGGCGCTCCCGTTCCTGCCGCTGCGGTTCGCATCGTCGTCCCGTTCGAGGTCGCGGCCGGCCTCTCGGACGCCGCCTGCGAGCTGCCGGGCCACGGCTGGGTCACCGCAGCCCACGCGCGCCGCATCATGACGGCCGAGGGCTCGGTGTGGCAGCGGCTGGCGGTCGACGTCGACACGGGCCGGGCACTCGAGCTCTCCACCGACCGCTACCGCCCCGCCCGCGCCATGGTCGAGCACGTCCGCGCCGTCGACGGCGTGTGCCGCGCGCCCGGGTGCCAGATCCCGGCCGACCGCTGCGACCTCGACCACCTCGTGCCGTGGCCGGTCGGGCCGACCACCGCGGACAACGCGCAGTCCCTCAGCCGCGGCTGCCACCACTCGAAGACCGCCGGGCTGTGGTCGGCGGCACGCGCACCCGGCGACGGCATCCGGTGGACGACCCTCACCGGCCGCGAGTACGTCACCTACCCCCGCGACTGGCGAGAGGCTCTCCACGACACGGGCGCGTCACCCCCGTCGCCCGCTCCCCCTCCTGACGAGCCGCCGCCGTTCTGAGATCAGAACGTGCCGTCGTGACGGCGAGCGCCCGCCACCACTGTCGTCAGGTCGACACCGTGCGCCTGCCGTCCGGTGGCGGCGTAGTCGGCCAGCCTCCCGGCGGCGCGCTCGAAGAGACGGCCGGCACCGGCCTCGTTGCCCCGTGCCTCGTGCGTCATGGCGACGCAGAGCTGGGCCAGGCCCTGCCAGAGGTCGCGCTCGTCCTCGGGGCCGGCCTTCCAGCGTGCCTCGAGCACCTCGTGGGCCGAGAAGGGCCTGCCGCCTGCCACCAGCTCGCGCGCCACCCGCAGCGTCTCGTCGGGCGGCAGCGGCTCCTCCGACACGGGCTCGACGCCCTCGGCGCCGTAGGGCAGCGGGCGCCCGAGCGCGTCGCGCGGCCGGGCCTGACGGGCTCGACCCTGGGTGTCGCGGTCGCGATCACGAGTGGTCACGACCCCAGCCTGTCACTGGACGGAGAGGAGCACTGCCTCGCCTCTGGCCGCGGCGTGCGTGTAGAAGTCGCGCAGTCGCGCGACGTTGGGCATGAGGTACTCGTCCAGGACCTCCGGCTCGTCCCACACCTGCGGGTAGATGTCGAGCCGCTGCATCTCGGCGGCGTCGAACCGTGCTCGCAGGTCTGCGTCACTCACCCTCCCCAGGGCAGCAGCCACCTCTCCGACCGCCTCCGGCTCGAGCAGGCGGGCGGGCCCGTAGCCGTTGTCCTCCCCCACCGGCCGACCGCCCAGGATCGCGGCGCCGGCCGCACCCGCGTCACCCGCCGTCCAGTCCGTCCCGGTGAGCAGGAAGTGGATGCCGTGCCACGACTTGTCGAGGTCGAGCCAGATCGGGTCGCTCCCGGGTGATTCGGAGTCGTCGGCTTCGTCCTCCTCGTCCCAGACCAGCTCCTCCGCCAGGGACTCGTCGTCGTGCAGGCTCGCCAGGAGCTGCTCGTCGAGGGTCCGCGCCACTACTGTCATTCCCATGGGCCCGACCCTATGGGCCCGCCGGCGCGCGTGCGGGGCCGAGACGGCATACCTTGTCGCGCATGAGCACAGGGGACACCGTCGCCGTGAACGACGCGACGAACGACGCGACGAACGGAGCGACGCAGACGGGGCAGCCGGGCTGGCTCGCGGGACCGGTGAGTCGAGGGCTCGCGCTGGTGCTGCTGGCCGCGAACCTCGCCGTGATGGGCCTCATCGCGCAGGCCCAGGCCGAGACGCACGAGCGGCTCGAGATGATCGCGAGCTCCCAGCCGTCCATCAACCCGTTGGGCACGGCAGACCCGGAGCTGTGCCGGCTCGCCGGTGCACAGGCGTACGCGGCAGGTCAGGGAGAGAAGCTCAAGGCGGTGCTCGTCGCCGCCGGCGGCGACACGTCGTGCCTGACGGACGCGCTGCGCGGAGCCGCGGGCGTCAACCGCTGACAGGGTCCGGGCGGCTGGAGGTCGGGGTCGTCGACCTCGTTAGAGTGGCGGTCTCGACACCTACGTGAAGGGGTACCGATGACGAGCCCGGTTCGACTGGACCTCGACTACCGCGCCCGCGCGTGGAAGCGCCTCGCCACCAAGCAGTTCGACGTGCTCGTGATCGGCGGCGGCGTGACCGGCGGCGGCGTCGCGCTCGACGCCGCGACGCGCGGACTCTCGACCGCCCTCGTGGAGCAGCGCGACTTCGGCTCGGGCACGTCGTCGCGCTCGTCGAAGCTCTTCCACGGCGGCCTGCGCTACCTCGAGCAGATGAACTTCGACCTCGTGCGCGAGGCGCTCAAGGAGCGCGAGCTCATGCTGAGCCGCATCGCGCCGCACCTGGTCAAGCCCGTCTCCTTCCTCTACCCGCTGACCAACCGCGGCTGGGAGCGGCCCTATGTCACCGCGGGCCTCACCCTCTACGACTCGATGGGTGGCGCGCGCTCGGTCCCTCGGCACAAGCAGCTCACCCGCACCGGCGCCCTCAAGCTCGCGCCGGCCCTCAAGCGCGAGGCCCTGACCGGCGGGCTGCTCTACTACGACGCCCAGGCCGACGACGCCCGGCACACGCTGACGACCGTCCGCACGGCAGCGGCGTACGGCGCGACGGTGGTCTCGAGCGCGCGCGTCGTCGACCTGCTCCGCGCCGGCGAGCGGGTGGTGGGCGCCGTCGTCGAGGACGTCGAGACGGGCGAGACCGTGCAGGTCAAGGCCTCCGTCGTCATCAACTGCACCGGGGTGTGGACCGACGACATCCAGACGATGGCGGGCGGCCGGGGCCGGTTCCACGTGCGCGCCAGCAAGGGCGTGCACATCGTCGTCGCCCGCGACCGCATCAACTCCGAGACCGGTCTGATCCTGCGCACCGAGAAGTCCGTGCTCTTCGTCATCCCGTGGGGCACGCACTGGATCATCGGCACCACCGACACCGACTGGGAGCTCGACCGCTCGCACCCGGCCGCCACCCGCGCCGACATCGACTACATCCTCGAGCACATCAACACCGTGCTGAAGGTGCCGCTGAGCCACAGCGACATCCAGGGCGTCTACGCCGGCCTGCGCCCCCTGCTGTCGGGTGAGAACGAGGACACGAGCCAGCTCTCGCGCGAGCACGCCGTCGCCCGCCCGCAGCCGGGCCTCATCTCCATCGCCGGCGGCAAGTACACGACCTACCGCGTCATGGCCGCCGACGCCGTTGACGCCGCCCGCGAGGACATCGGCGGCGACGTCTCCGACAGCGTCACCGAGTACATCCCGCTCTCGGGCGCCGAGGGCTACGTCGCGCTCGTCAACCAGATCGACCGGCTCGCCCGCCACCAGGACCTTCCGGTCTGGCGCATCACGCACCTGCTCGAGCGCTACGGGTCGCTTGTCCACGAGCTCTTCGCCCTCGCCGAGGACGACCGGTCGCTCTACGAGCCGCTGCCCGGCGCCGAGGAGTACCTCAAGGTCGAGGCCCTGTATGCCGCCACGCACGAGGGTGCGCTGCACCTCGACGACCTGCTCGCGCGCCGCACCCGCATCTCGATCGAGACGCCGAGCCGCGGCATCGACAGCGCCCGCGCGGTCGCCGAGATCGTGGCGCCGGTGCTGGGCTGGGACACCGACCGGGTCGAGGCCGAGGTGACCGCCTACATCGCCCGCGTCGAGGCCGAGCTCGAGTCGCAGAAGGAGCTCGCGGACTCCGAGGCGAACGCCGAGCGGCTCAGCGCCCCCGACGTGCGACGCATCCCCGTCAGCAAGGCGGTCGATCCGTCCTGACCCCGCTCCCGCCACGAGTTCCTACACTGACGAGGTGAGGACTCGACGCGGTCTGGCCGCGATCTCCGTGGCTGCCGCGGCGCTGCTCATGGCCGCGTGCGGCGGCTCGACGCCGGCCGCTGCCCCGCCCGCCGTCCCGCCTGCGGCCGGCACGTCGGGCGCCGTCGGCGCAGCGGCCACGGCGACCACCTCGCACACCGGGCACTCGACCTCGGGAGCGCCCCGCCCGGCGACTCCGAGCCCACTGCGGCCCGGAGAGTCCGTGCGCACCGTGGCCGCGCCGGTCTCGTACACACCCAAGGCGCCGACGACCGGCACCGACGACTACCGCTGCTTCGTCCTCGACCCGAAGCTGGTGAAGGACCAGTTCGTCACCGGTTTCGACATCACACCGGGCCAGCCCGACGAGGTGCACCACGTCATCCTCTTCCGGGTGCCGCCGTCAGCAGTCGCCGCCGCGCGGGCGCGCGACGCAGAGAGCGGCGGCAACGGCTGGACGTGCTTCGGCGGCACCGGTCTCGGCTCGCGCGGGGCGACGCTCGACGACGCGCCCTGGGTCGGCGCGTGGGCCCCCGGCGGCCGCGAGAACGTGCTGCCCGCCGACGTCGGCATCCCCATGCAGCGCGGCTCGCTGCTCATCATGCAGGTGCACTACAACCTGCGCCACGGCGTCACGCCCGACCGCACCTCGGTCTCGCTGCGCCTGTCGTCGTCGCCGGGGCTCAAGCCACTGGAGACGATGCTCTATCCCGCACCCGTCGAGCTGCCCTGCCGCCCAGGCAAGTCCGGCCCCCTCTGCGACCGGTCCACGGCGATCGAGGACGTCACCGAGCGCTTCGGCGCCATGTCGCCGCGCATCGTCAACGGCCTGCTGCTCGTCTGCAACGGCACGGTGCTGCCCTCCCCCGGGCCGACCCAGTCGTGCACGCGCACGGTCGAGCAGGCGGCAACCGTGCGTGCCGTGGCCGGTCACATGCACCTGCTCGGGTCGTCGCTGCGCATCGAGCTCAACCCCGACACGGCATCGGCGCGCACCCTGCTCGACATCAAGGTGTGGGACTTCGACAACCAGGGCGCGGTGCCCGTGCCGGCGACGAAGATCAAGCCCGGCGACTCGATCCGCGTCAGCTGCACCCACGACCAGTCGTGGCGCGACAAGCTGCCCGACCTGCAGGGTCTGCCCGAGCGCTACGTCGTCTGGGGCGAGGGCACCACCGACGAGATGTGCCTCGGCCTGCTCAGCGTGACCCGCCCATGAGCGGGGGCCCCGGGCAGGCGACGACGGACGTCCTCGTCGTCGGCGGCGCCGGCGTCGACACCATCGTGCGCGTCGATGACCTGCCGGTCCCCCTCGCCGACTCGCACGTCGTGCCGCCCATCGACACCGTCGTCGGCCACACCGGCAGCGGGGTCGCCCTCGGCTGCCACCGGCTCGGCCTCGCCACGTGCTTCGTCGACGTCATCGGCGACGACCACGAGGGCGCCATGCTGCGCGAGCGCTTCGCCCACGAGGGCCTGCGCTTCGAGCACGTCGTGCACGACAGCGGCACGCGACGGGCGGTCAACCTCGTCGACGCCACCGGGCGGCGCATGTCGTTCTACGACCCGCGCCACCCCTACGACCTGGCGCCCGACCCGTCGCTCTGGCGCCGCCCGCTCGAGGAGGGCGTGCGGCACGTCCATGCGTCGATCATGCCGTGGACCGTCGGCGCCCTCGCAGACGCCGCCGCGGCCGGTGCGACGACCTCGACCGACCTGCACGACTGGGACGGCCGCAACCCCCACCACCGGCCCTTCGCGTATGCCGCCGACCTCGTCTTCGTGTCGGGCTCACGCCTCGGGGCGGTCGAGGACGACGTTGTCGCCGACATCCTCGACCGCGGGCCCGCCCGCCTCGTCGTCGTGATGGACGGCGCCAACGGCAGCCGCGTGACGGTGCGCGAGAGTGGCTCGTTCGCGGTGCCGGCCGTCGAGATCGACGGCCGGCCGGCGGTCGACTCGAACGGCGCCGGCGACGCGTACGTGTCGGCCTTCCTGCACCGGTGGCTCGGCGGCGGCGACGCCAGGGCCGCCGCCCGCGCCGGCACCGTCGCCGGCGCCTGGGCGTGCGGCACCCCCGGGACGCACTCGAGCCTCATCGACGAGGCCGAGCTCGGCCGCCGGCTGGCCGCTGCCTTCGGCGGTGCGGGCCGGGGATGAGGCCCAGCCCGCGCCGCAACAGGTCTCAGGCCGGGGGTGCCTCGCCCGACTGGTCGCCGGCGATGTTGACGAGCCAGCCGATGCCGAACTTGTCGGTGAGCTGCCCGAACTCGTCGCCCCACATCTGCTTCTCCAGAGGCATCGAGACATTGCCTCCCTCGGAGAGCTTCTGGAAGTAGCCGCGCAGCTCGTCGGAGTCGTCGCCGCTCAGGCTGACGGTGATGTTGTTGCCGGGCTCGTAGCTCATGCCGTCGGGAGTGTCGGACGCCATGATCGTGTAGCCGCTGGGCGTCTCGAGCTGGGCGTGCATGACGTTGTCGGCGCTCGGGCCGGTGTCGCCGTACTGACCGAACGTGCTGACGTTGAGCTCACCGCCGAAGACGGACTTGTAGAACTCCATCGCGTCGCGGGCGGTGTCCTTGAAGCTGATGTAGGGGTTCAGGCGGGAAGACATGTGACCGTGCTCCTCTCGGGAATGGGGTGTCTCTCACCCTAGGACCGGCGTCCGACACCGAGGTGGCGTTCGGAGGAACGGGAGTCGTCAGTACGACCGTCGCGAGCGACCTGCTCCCCGGCTCGAGCCGAGCGGCGCCTGGCGGCGGCCGTCGTCGGTGGGGCCGAGGCCCCCCTGGCAGCCCGGGCAGTAGAACATCGTGCGCTCACGGGTCGGCTCGCCGATGGGAGCCACCCGCACCGTCGTGCCGCACCGGCGGCACGGGCGGCCGCTGCGGGCGTGCACGTAGTGCGCCTCGCCGAGCTGGTAGCTGCCGGTGCTCGACTGCACGGCGTGGCGGCGTCCGTTGTCGATGAGCCGGTGCGCGCGGGTCACCACCCGCTCGACGACGTCACGGCCCAGCTCGCTCGTCGGCGTCCACGGCGGCACGTGTTCGAGGAAGAGCGTCTCGGCGCACCACATCGTGCCGACACCGGCGAGGTTGCGCTGGTCGAGCAGCGCCTGGCCCACCGGCAGGTCGCAGGCCAGCACGTTGTCGACGGCACGGGAGAGGTCCCAGTCGGGGCCGAGCACGTCGGGGCCGAGGTGCCCGACGAGCTCGCCCTCGCGCGCCGTCGGCACGAGGTCGAGCATGCCCAGGCGCAGGCCGAGGGCGGTCCAGTCCTCGGCGGAGACGAGGGCCCGCAGCTGCGGGTTGCGGCGCCACCGGTCGGCGAGGCTTGGGGTGGCCTCGACGCGCCACTGGCCCTCCATCCGCAGGTGGGAGTGCAGCGTGAAGCCGCCCTCGACACGGTGCAGGATGTGCTTGCCGCGGCTGACCACCTCGAGCGTCGTGCGGCCGGACAGGTCGGCGGTCGCGATCTCGCCGGGCCAGCGCAGGTCGGACTCGACGATGACGCGGCCGGCGAGCGCCTCATTGAGTCGCGTGGCCGTACGCCAGACGGTGTCCCCCTCCGGCATGGCACCTCCTCTGTCGCTGCTGATGGCTCGCCGGTGACGGCTCGCGGGTGACGGCTCGCTGCGCAATGGGCCGTTGCCACAGACTGTCGGGCCGGTGCTGGCGCGTCGACCCATGCCACGCCTGCAGGCCCGGTGCCATCGTGACAAAACGGACATCGACGAGGATGCCCCGGACCGGAGGCGACGATGACTTCGACACGAACACTCACCCTTCCCGTACCCGCCCGAGCCGCCCGAGCGGTCCAGGCGGTCGGCGTGCTGCTCGCCCTCGTGGTCACGGTGGCGACGACCTTCGTCGTGGCCGCGGCGCCTACCGCGCAGGCGGCGACGCTCCAGCAGGTGGCGAGCTTCGGCAGCAACCCCGGCGCCCTGACGATGTTCAGCTACCGGCCGGACGGCCTGCCCTCCGGTGCACCGGTCGTCGTCGAGCTCCACGGCTGCACCCAGGACGCGACGACGTACTTCACGAACTCCGGCTGGCGCACCTTCGCCGACCGCCACGGCTTCGCCCTCGTGCTCGCCCAGCAGAGCACCGCCAACAACTCCAACACGTGCTTCAACTGGTTCGAGCCGGGTGACATCACGCGCGGACAGGGCGAGGCGGCGAGCATCGCCCAGATGGTCGACTACGCCGTCGCGAACTACGGCAGCGACTCCCGCCGCGTCTACGTCACGGGTCTGTCGGCCGGGGCCGCCATGACCGCCGTCATGCTCGCCGCGTACCCCGACAAGTTCGCCGGCGGCTCGATCAACGCCGGCATCCCCTACAAGTGCGCCACGTCGATGACGGCGGCGTTCTCGTGCATGAACCCGGGTGTCGACAAGACGCCGGCCGCCTGGGGTGACCTCGTGCGGGGTGCGTATGCCGGTTGGTCGGGTCCGCGCCCGAAGGTGGCCATCTGGCACGGCCAGTCCGACACCACCGTCGCCCCGATGAACGGCGTCGAGCTGCGCGACCAGTTCACGAACGTGAACGGCGTCTCGCAGACACCGAGCTCCACGGGCACGATCACCTCTGGCGTCACGTGGGAGGACTACGGCGGCCGGGTGCGGCTGACGAAGGTCGCCGGCATGAGCCACGGCACGGCCGTCGACCCCGGCACCGCCGCGAACCAGTGCGGCACGGCCGGCGCGTACTTCATCGACACCGTGTGCGCCGCGTACTACGACGTCGCCTTCTTCGGCCTCGACGGTGGCACCCCGCCCACCTCGACGAGCCCGACGACGAGCGCCCCGACCACGACCACGACTACGACTACGACCACGACGGCACCGGCGCCGACGTGCATCACGTCGAGCAACTACGACCACGTCGTGGCCGGGCGTGCCTACCAGTCGGCCGGCTACGCGTACGCGGTCGGCTCGAACCAGAACCTGGGCCTCTACAACACCTTCTACACGGCGACCTTGAAGCAGAGCTCACCCGGCTACTGGGAGAAGTGCTAGGCGCAGGCGGCTGAGGGGCGCGCACCTCAGCGGCGGAGCCGGAGACCTCGTGGCGTCATGTGGAACCCGGCCTGCGAGAGGGCCTGCACGAGAGGGTGTCCGGAGCCGAGCACCGAGGCGCCGTCGGCCTTCTCGACGGTGAGCCGGCCGAGGGCACCCTCGCGCACGGCGAGGGCGAGCGCGTCGGCGGCCGCCTGGAGCCGGTCGGGGTCGTCGGACCAGCACAGCATCGTCTTGCCGCCGCGTTCGACGTAGAGCACGAGATCGCCGTCGACGAGGACGACGAGGGCGCCGGCCTTGCGGCCGGGCTGGTGCCCCTTGCGCCGCGAACCCTTGGTGGAGTCGTCGGCGCCCGCACCGTCCACGGCCGCGTCGTCGGTGGCGTCGGTGACACCACGCTCGGGCCAGCCGATCGCGGCGCCGTAGGGGTTGGCGGGGTCGCTCGCGGCGAGCACGAGGGCCGGCGGGCCGGTGCGTTCGGCACGCTCGCGACGGTCTGCGCGTCGCGCCGGTTGCGACGGCGTCAGCCACTCGTCGCCCTCGGCGGGGTCGACGCGGTGGCCGCCGCCGCGGCCCGACCCGTCGGCACTCTCGGCCCCAGGCAGCCGCGACATGGAGCGCAGCCGGTCGACGGCGCCCGTCGATGCGAACTGCGACGCCCCGAGCCCCTCGACGAAGTAGCCGCGGCGCACCTTGCCGGCCTCCTCGGCGGCGGCGAGCACCCGGTAGACGGCGGCGAAGCCACCGGGCACGTCCTCGGTGGCGACGGAGCCGCGGGTGAGCACGCCGTAGCGGTCGAGGAGCAGCTCGGCGTTGGTGACGGCGCGCACCGTCGGGTCGGTCTCGGCAGGGGGCAGCGCCGTCCAGCGTCCGACCCCGGTCGACGGGCCGGACCCGACGGCCCGCCCTGCGGCGAGTGCCTTGGAGCTTGCGGCGTCCTCGGCGGCCTCGACCTGCGCAGACGTCGTGCCTGCGAGGGGGCCGCGCAGGGAGCCGAAGCGGCCCAGGGAACCGCGCCGGCCGGCATACCTCGTCGAGCGCGGGCCGGACGTCGTGCGCTTGTGGGCGGTGCGACCGCCTGCGAGGAGCGCGCGCAGCGGCGCGATGGTGTCGTTGGTGATGCGCCCCGACCACAGGAGGGACCAGAGGGCGTCGTTGAGCTCGGTGTCACCGAGGCCGACGCGGGTCGACAGGGCCCGGAAGAAGTACGCGCCGCCGCCCTCGAGCGCGTCGAGCACGGCCTGCTCGTCGTCCGTGAGGTCGACGACCTCGGGCGGCGTGAGGGTGAGATGGGCGGCGTCGGCGAGGTGCAGGCTGACCCAGCCGTCGTCGCCGGGCAGCGACCCGTGGCCGCGCCACACGACCTCGCCCGAGCTCATCACCTCGTCGAGCAGGGCCGGGGTGTAGCCGGCCACGCGAGCGGGCAGCACGAGCGACTCGAGTGCGCTCGCCGGCACCTCGGCGCCGGTCAGCTGCTCGACGGCGCGCAGCAGTCCCTCGCGCCCGCGCAGGCCACCGCCGACACCCTGCCACTGCGGCAGGAACCGCGCGAGGTCGGCCTGGGCGACCGGCTCGACCTCGTGGCGCAGCGCGGCGAGCGAGCGGCGGCGCAGCAGGCGCAGCACCTCGGCGTCGCAGAACTCGGGGCCGTGGCCGCCGCCGTTCTCGGTGGGCAGCAGCTCGCCCTCGACGACGCGACCGGCCGACACGAGTCGCCGCAGGGCGTCGTGGACGACCGCCGGGCCCACACCCCACCAGGCGGCGACGGTCTGCACGGCGAAGGGCCCGTGGGTGCGGGCGAACCGCGCGACGAGGTCGGCGAGCGGGTCGGGCACCGACTCGAGGAAGGCCTGCGGCACTCCGACGGGCAGCGCGGTGCCGAGCGCGTCTCGCAGGCGAGCGGCGTCCTCGATGGCGGCCCAGCGGTCCTCGCCGCCGACGCGCACGGCGATGACCCGGCGCGCCGCCTCGAGCTCGGTGAGCGCGGACTCGACCGCGGTGGGCTCGAAGCCCTCGGCGGCCCGGGCCACGACGTCGCGCAGCGACAGCGGGCCGAGCACGCGCAGCAGGTCGGCGACGTCCTCGGCGTCGCGGGCACCCCGCTCGGGCGTGAGCCGCTGCAGCTCGGCCTCGGTGCGGGCGACGGCCTCGGGGTCGAGCAGGTCGCGGAGCGCGAGCGCCTCGCCCTGGCCGAGCAGCTCGGACAGCAGCGACGGGTCGAGCGCGAGCGCCGCAGCCCGGCGCTCGGCGAGGGGCGAGTCGCCCTCGTAGAGGTACTGGGCGACGTAGCCGAAGACGAGCGACTTCGCGAAGGGGCTCGGCTGGCTCGACTCGACGTCGACGACCTTGACCGAGCGCGAGCGGATGTCGGTCATGAGCTCGACGAGACCCGGCACGTCGAAGACGTCCTGCACGCACTCGCGCACGGCCTCGAGGACGATCGGGAACGAGGGGTACTGGCTGGCGACCTCGAGCAGCTGCGCGGCGCGCTGGCGCTGCTGCCAGAGCGGCTGGCGCTTGTCGGGGCGACGGCGCGGCAGGAGCAGTGCGCGGGCCGCACACTCCCTGAACCGTGCCGCGAACAGGGCCGATCCGCCGATCTCCTGCGTGACGAGTTCGCTGACCTCCTCGGGCTCGAGGGTGACGAGCTCGACGAGCTGCTGCCCCACGGCCGCGCCGTCGTCGAACTCGAGGTCCGGCAGCCGGAACACGATGCCGTCGTCACCGTGCATGGCCTGGACGTCGATGCCGAACCGCTCGCGCATGCGCGCGGCGACGCACAGGGCCCAGGGCGCGTGCACCTGGCCACCGAAGGGCGACAGCACCGCGACCCGCCAGTCGCCGATCTCGTCGCGGAAGCGCTCGACGACGATGGTGCGGTCGTCGGGGACGTGCCGCGTCGCCTCCTTCTGCTCGGTGAGGTAGCCGATGAGGTTGTCGGCGGCCCACTCGTCGAGCCCCGCCGCGGTGACGCGCTCGCGGGCCCGCTCGGGCGTCAGGCCCACGATCTCGCGGACGAAGCCGCCGAGCGCGCGGCCGAGCTCTGCGGGCCGGCCCTGCTGGTCGCCCTTCCAGAACGGCAGCCGGCCGGCCTGTCCGGGAGCCGGTGTGACGAGGACGCGGTCGTGGGTGATGTCCTCGATGCGCCACGTCGACGTGCCGAGCGTGAAGACGTCGCCGACGCGCGACTCGTACACCATCTCCTCGTCGAGCTCGCCGACCCGGCGACCGGGCCCCTCACCGGAGGCGAGGAAGACGGCATACAGGCCGCGGTCGGGGATGGTGCCGCCGCTCGTGACGGCGAGGCGCTGGGCGCCGCGGCGACCGGAGAGCGTGTCGGTGACGCGGTCCCAGACGATGCGCGGGCGCAGCTCGGCGAACTCGTCGGACGG
>CBHRRQ010000070.1:0-17127 GCA_966081555.1 uncultured Terrabacter sp. | reverse complement strand
TGGTCGATGACGACCTCGCGGATGGTGCGGCGCTCCTTGACGGCCTGCTTCACCACTGCGGCGGCTGCCTCGTAGCCGATGTAGCGGTTGAGGGGCGTGACGATCGAGGGGGACCCCTCGGCCAGCGCGCGTGCGTGGTCGACCTCGGCGGTGATGCCGTCGATGCAGCGGTCGGCGAGCAGCCGTGACGTCGCAGCGAGCAGCCCGATCGACTCGAGCACGTTCTTGGCCATGACCGGCAGCATGACGTTGAGCTCGAAGTTGCCGGCGGCGCCGGCGGTCGTGATGGCGACGTCGTTGCCGATGACCTGGGCGCACGCCATGAGGGTCGCCTCGGGCACGACCGGGTTGACCTTGCCCGGCATGATGCTCGAGCCGGGCTGCAGGTCGGGCAGGTGGATCTCGCCGAGGCCCGTGCGCGGGCCGGAGCTCATCCAGCGCAGGTCGTTGCAGATCTTCGTCAGGCTGACGGCGACGACCTTGAGCGCCCCGGACAGCTCGACGACGGCGTCCTGCGCGGACTGCGCCTCGAAGTGGTCGACGGCCTCGCGGAACGGGATGCCGGTGACCCCGGCAACGCGCTCGATGACCTTGCGCGCGAAGCCCGGTGCGGCGTTGAGCCCGGTCCCGGCGGCCGTGCCGCCGAGCGGGAGCTCGCTCGTGGCTTCTGCCGCTGCGCGCACCCGACTCGCGCCCAGCTCGACCTGCCGCACATAGCCGCCGAACTCCTGGCCGAGCGTCACGGGCACGGCGTCCATGAGGTGGGTGCGTCCCGCCTTGACCACGTCGGCGAACTCGCCGGCCTTGCGTCCGAGGGCCGTGGCGAGGTGCTCGAGGGCCGGCACGAGGTCGGAGACGGCCGCGGTCGTGGCCGCGATGCGCAGGGCGCTCGGGAAGGTGTCGTTGCTCGACTGGCCGGCGTTGACGTGGTCGTTGGGGTGGACCTCGAGGCCGCTCGACAGGTGCGCGAGCCGGGCGACGACCTCGTTGACGTTCATGTTCGTCGACGTGCCCGAGCCCGTCTGGAAGACGTCGACCGGGAACTCGTCGTCGTGCAGCCCGTCGGCCACCTCGCCCGCGGCGGAGGCGATCGCGTCGGCCCTCTCGCGGTCGAGCACGCCGAGCTCGGCGTTCACGTCGGCCGCGGCCGCCTTCAGCTGGGCGAGCGCGTGGACCACGCCGGGCGGCACCGGTTGTCCGCTGATCGGGAAGTTCTCGACGGCGCGTGCCGTCTGGGCGCCCCAGAGGGCGTCGACGGGCACCTGCACCTCACCCATCGAGTCGTGCTCGGTCCGGAAGCCTGTCGCTGCGACGTCGCTCATGACCCCATCATGCGCGACCAGCGGCGGGTGATGTGGCGCGACAAGTGCGCCTTGGCGGGGTTGGCGTGGGGTTCCGGTCCCGATCGCCATCCGAAACTGCGCCACGGCGGAGTTGGCGTGGGCTCCGGTCCCGGTCGCCATCCGAAACTGGCTCCCCTCTGTTCAAGAGGCCGGTGCTTGAGCCGTTGGTGTCACGGTCTTTCGAGGTGGCGGGGTCGGGCGTAGCGTCGGTGTTGCGGGTCCGGGAAGTGGCTGATCCGAAGTGTCGATGCGCGGGGACAGGTCGACCGCGCTGGATTGAAGAGTCGCCCCGCAGTGCCCTCCCGGGCCCGTGTCAGCTGCGCACGCGTCAGCGACAAGGCGCCGGTACACGACGTCGGACAGGCGTCTCTTGAGGCAGCGCAGTGCTTCCATCCGCGTCTTGCCGGCGGCGACTTTGCGCAGGAAGTAGGCCCGGCCGGGAGTGTCGTGGCGAAGCTGGACGATGGCCGCGATGTGCAGCACGTGGTTCATCCGCCGGTTCCCAGCGCGGGACAGACGGTGCCGCACGTGCTCCCCGGAAGAGGCGTCCAGTGGAGCCGTCCCGGTCCAGGAGGCAAACCTGTTCCGGTCGGCGAACCGGGCGATGTCCCCGACGTCGGCCAAGATCCGTGCGGCTCCTGCCGGTCCGACTCCGGTGAGGTCCATCAGGCTCGACCCGCGATCCAGGACCGCGGTGCGTTGCTCGGCCTTGATCGTCTTCAGCTTCGCATCGACCGCGACCAGGTCGGCCAGCTCCTCGACGGCCATACGACGGCGGGTCTTTCCGGCAACGTCCCGTGGCCGCACCGTGGCCAGGATCGCCTTGGCCTGCAGCGCCGACAGGTCTCGCTTCCGTTGTCCTGGAACGAGTTCCGACAGCAGCCGCTGAAGCCGGTTCACGGTTTGCACCCGGCGTTGAGCCAGCTCGTCGCGGCGGTCGGCCAACATCCGCAGGGCCTCGAGCTCACCGTCAGGAGCCAGCTCACGCAGCCCCGTGGTGCGAACCGCGACCATCGCGATGGAGTGCGCATCGAGCTCGTCAGTCTTGCGGTTGTGGCCAGTGTCGAACAGGCGGACCCTGGCGGCGAGCTTCGCCGGGACGTCCACGACGCGCTCCTGGTCGGCGAGGAGCCGCTGGGCCAGTGGCCGTCCAGCCCCGTTGGCTCCCTCGACGGCCCACGCTCGTTGCGGCCACGCCTTCACGTAGCTGCGCATCGCGGCGTAGCCGGCCTTGTCGGTGGTGAACCGGCCCGACCCCAGCAGGTGGCCGTGATGGTCGACGACCTCGATGGTGGCCGACAGCTTGTGGGGATCGACCCCGATGATCACGCCCGTCATGGCGCCTCCCGCACTCTCCTCGAACCGATAAGGACGGCGAGGTGGGCAGTGCTACTACGAGCTGGGCAGTCCCCTCTTGAGCCACGCCTCGTCACGGTGCCCGACGAGCCGCAGTCCAGTTGAGAGCCACACCCGAAACGGGCCGGGTGGGCAGCCGCGATTGAGAGCGTCCCGCCGAGCACCTAGATCGAGTCTGGCCAGACACCGATCCTGCGTGAAGTCTCTTAGTAGCGCCATGGCGGACTTGGCGTGGTGGGCCGCATGTGGGCTGCGCGCGGGCCGCACGCGGCGTCGGTCCCCGGGGATGCGGCGCCAGAGCCGGCAGGCGGGGGCTCAGGGCCGGTGGGTCCCGGCGAGGTCGTCGTCGTGACGGTGGCTCGTGCCGGGGCAGCCCTCCGACCCGGCGCACGACCATCCCGACTGCACCGTCCGCGTATGCCGTCCGGCCGGAACCGCGACCGGCGCTCCCTCGGGTGCCCCACCGGCGGGGACGGGCTCGGACGGAGCGGGCTCCGGATTGCGGATGAGCAGCCAGGAGACGGCTCCGCCCGCGACGAGCAGCACGGCACAGAGCAACAGGGCCGCGCGGTAGGCGGAGGAGAAGGCCTCCGGGTTCGCGTAGTCGGTGCCGCTCAGCCCGACCGCCGCCGGCAACGCGGCCACGGCCAGCAGGCTGCCGGCTCGCGCGACGGCGTTGTTGACGCCACTGGCGACACCGGCATACCGGTCGGGAGCGGCGGCGAGGACGGTGGCCGTGAGGGGCGCGACGAGGAGCACGAGGCCAAGGCCGAAGACGGTGATGCCGGGCAGCACGCCGAGCCAGTACGTCGACCCGGCCCCCACGCCGGCCAGCAGGAGCGTGCCGACCCCGCACACGACCGGTCCGAGGGTCATCGGCAGCCGCGGGCCGATGCGCGAGGCCAGCTCGCCGCCCCTCGACGCGAGGAAGAGCATGAGCACGGTGACCGGCAGCGACGCCATCCCGGCGAGCATCGGCCCGTAGCCGAGCACCGTCTGCAGCTGGAGGGTGAGGAAGAAGAAGACGGCACCCAGGGCGGCATACACGAGCAGGGTCATCGCGTTCGCGGCGCTGAACTGGCGCGAGGCGAAGAGCGACGGCTGCACCATGGGGTGGGCGGTGCGCCGCTCGACGACGACGAAGGCTGCCCCGATCGCGAGCCCGAGCGCGAGCACCGCCACGGTCGCCCCGGTCCCGAGGGCCTCGTGCTGGATGAGCGCGAAGGTCGTGACACCGAGCGCGAGGGTGGCGAGCACCGCGCCGGGCACGTCGAAGTGGTGGTCGGCCCGCTCGTCACGGCTCTCGGGCACGTGCAGCTGGGCGATCCAGACGGTCGCCACGCCGAGCGGCACGTTGACGAGGAACGCCCACCGCCAGCTCGCGAACTGGACCAGCCAGCCGCCGACGAACGGCCCTATGGCAGAGGCGATCCCGCCGAGGCCGGACCAGGCGCCGATGGCCTTGCCGCGGTCGCCGGGCCGGAACGACGACTGGATCAGCGCGAGGCTGCCCGGCGTCAGCAACGCCCCGCCCACGCCCTGGAGCACGCGCGCGACGATGAGCTGTCCGGGTGACTGCGCGAGGCCGCACGCCGCCGAGGCGAGGGTGAACCAGGCGACCCCGACGACGAAGACCCGCCGGCGGCCGAAGCGGTCACCGAGGGAGCCGCCGAGCAGGATGAGCGAGGCGAGGGCGAGCAGGTAGCCGTTCGTGATCCACTGCAGGTCGCTCATGCCGGCGCCGAGCTCCTCGCCGATGCGCACGAGCGCCACGTTGACGACGGTGCCGTCCAGCAGGGCCATCCCCGACCCGAGCACCGCGGCCGCGATGACGAACCGTCCGGCGCGGGAGTCGAGGGCGAGGGCACTCACCCCAGCAGTGTGTCACCCGCGCGGCCCGCCACGCCCGAGCCGGTCTCTCGCTCAGCGCGGGCAGTCGTCGACCGGCAGGTCGCGACGCGCGGCCCTCGCACCCCGCAGGCTGACCATCGAGTCGACCGTGAGGACGACGAGCGCGAGCCAGACGATGCCGAAGCCGATCCAGCGCTCCCGCGGCATGTGCTCGCCGAGCAGCAGCACCGCGCACAGCAGCTGCATGACGGGGGTGAAGAACTGGATCAGCCCGATCGTGACGAGCGGGATGCGGCGCGCAGCGGCCGCGAAGCACAGCAGCGGCACGGCGGTGACCACCCCGGAGAGCACGAGCAGGGCGGTGTGCGTCGGGCCGTGGTGACCGAACTCGAGGCCGCTCTGCGCCGACACCACGAAGAGGAGCACGACGGCGACCGGTGCGAGCACGACCGTCTCGACGGTGAGCCCGTGCACGGCGTCGAGACTGACACCCACCTTCTTCTTGGTGAGGCTGTAGAGCGCGAAGGAGCACGCGAGCGCCAGCGCGACCCACGGCACCCGTCCGCCGACGATGCCGAGGAAGGCCGCTGCGACGAAGCCGATGCCGACGGCGACCCACTGCAGCCACCGCAGCCGTTCGCCGAGGACGACCACCCCGAGCGCGACGGTGACGAGCGGGTTGAGGAAGTAGCCGAGCGCCGCCTCCGACGTGTTGCCCGACGTGACGGCCCCGACGTAGACCACCCAGTTGACGGCGATGAGCACGGCCGCGACCGCGGTGCCTGCGAGCAGCCGGGGCCGACGCAGCAGCGGCCGCACCCAGCCCAGGTCGCGCCCGATGAGCAGCACGACGACGCAGAAGAGCAGGGTCCAGAGGATCCGGTGGGCCAGGATCTCCCAGGCCCCCGCCGGCTTGAGCGCGTCGAAGTAGAGCGGGAAGAGCCCCCAGATGCCGTATGCCGCGAAGCCGAGCCGGGTGCCGCGCCTGACCTCGCCGTGCGGCGGGGACGGGACCGCGCCCGGGTCCTCGACGGTGCTCGCTGGAGCGAGGCCGGTGCCGCGTGTCGTGCCGCGAGGGGTGTCGCGTTCGGTGGAGGTCACGAACCCGCCGGCGTGCCGACGGTCCAGGTGTCGCGACCGGCGAGCAGGGCGTCGATGTCGGCGTCGGTGATCTCGTTGGTGCGGGCGGAGGAGATCTGCTCGCGCAGCGCGTCGTCGTAGGTCTGGCGCTGGACGTTGCGGAAGACGCCCATCGGCACGTGGCCGAGGTCGGGGCTGTCGAGGCGCGAGAGCGCGAACGCCGCGGAGGGGTCCTGCGCCGACGCGTCGTGCCGCACGATGCGTGCAGGGTCGGCGTCGGCACGCGGCACGACGGAGAGCGCGCCGTTGTCGTCGCGCACCACGACGTTGTCGCCGGCCGCGACCTCCTCGCCGTCCGTGAGGTGCAGGATGCGCGCGGCCGCCTCGGTGCGGTCCTTGAGGACGTCGAAGACGCCGTCGTTGAAGATCGGGCAGTTCTGGTAGATCTCCACGAGCGCCGAGCCGCGGTGCTCGGCGGCCGCGCGCAGCACCGACGTGAGGTGCTGGCGGTCGGAGTCCATGGTGCGGGCGACGAAGCTGGCCTCTGCCCCGAGCGCGAGCGACACCGGGTTGAAGGGCGTGTCGAGCGAACCGAGCGGCGTCGACTTCGTCACCTGGCCGACGTGCGAGGTGGGGGAGTACTGCCCCTTGGTCAGGCCGTAGATCTCGTTGTTGAAGAGCAGGATCTTGAGGTTGACGTTGCGGCGCAGCGCGTGGATGAGGTGGTTGCCGCCGATCGACAGCGCGTCGCCGTCACCGGTGACGACCCACACCGAGAGGTCCTCACGCGTCGCAGCGAGGCCGGTCGCGATGGCCGGGGCACGACCGTGGATCGAGTGCATGCCGTACGTGTCGAGGTAGTACGGGAAGCGCGAGCTGCACCCGATGCCCGAGACGAAGACGATGTTCTCGCGCTTGAGGCCGAGCTCGGGCAGGAAGCCCTGCACCGCGGCGAGGATCGCGTAGTCGCCGCAGCCCGGGCACCAGCGCACCTCCTGGTCGGACGTGAAGTCCTTCTTCGTGAGGGCGGTGCCGTCGGCGAGGCGCGGCACACCCGCCGTGCCGGTGGCACCCGGCGAGCTGAGCGGCATACCGAGGTCGACGGGCCGGTCGACGGGCAGGTCGGTGGTCACTGGGCGGTCTCCTTCAGGTGCGCGTCGCCGAGCGAGGCGACGGCGGTCGCGATGACGTCGGCGAGCTCGCCGGCCTGGAACGGCAGGCCGCGGACCGACGTGTGCGACTCGACGTCGACGAGGTACTTCGCGCGGAGCAGCAGGGCGAGCTGGCCGAGGTTCATCTCGGGCACGATGACGCGCTCGTAGCGGCGCAGCACCTCGCCGGTGTTGGCGGGGAACGGGTTGAGGTGGCGCAGGTGCGCCTGGGCCACGCGGGCACCGGTGGCCCGCGCGAGGCGTACGGCGGCGGCGATGGGACCGAACGTCGAGCCCCACCCGAGCACGAGCACGTCGGCGTCGCCGGCGGGGTCGTCGACCTCGAGCGGCGCGATCGTGTCGGCGATGCCGTCGATCTTGGCCTGCCGCAGCCGCGTCATGTGGTCGTGGTTGTCGGGGTCGTAGGAGATGTTGCCGGTGACGTCGGCCTTCTCGATGCCCCCGACGCGGTGCTCGAGACCGGGCGTGCCGGGGATGGCCCACGGCCGCGCCAGCGTCTCGGGGTCGCGCAGGTAGGGGTGGAAGACGGGCTGGCCCTTGTCGTCGGTCGCGTTGGGCTCGGTGGCGAACTCGACGGCGATGTCGGGCAGCTCGGCCGTGCGCGGGAGCCGCCACGGCTCGGAGCCGTTCGCGAGGTAGCCGTCGGACAGCACGATGACGGGCGTGCGGTAGGTCGTCGCGATGCGGACCGCCTCGACCGCGATGTCGAAGCAGTCGGCCGGCGTCGAGGGCGCGACCACCGCGACCGGCGACTCGCCGTTGCGGCCGAAGAGGGCCTGGAGCAGGTCGGCCTGCTCGGTCTTCGTCGGCAGGCCGGTCGAGGGGCCGCCGCGCTGGATGTCGCACACGATGAGCGGCAGCTCGAGCGACACGGCCAGGCCGATCGTCTCGGCCTTGAGCGCGAGGCCCGGCCCCGACGTCGTCGTGACGCCGAGGGCGCCGCCGAAGCTCGCCCCGAGGGCGGCGCCGACACCGGCGATCTCGTCCTCGGCCTGCATCGTCGCGACGCCGTAGCGCTTGAGGCCGGCGAGGGTGTGCAGTATGTCGGACGCCGGGGTGATGGGGTAGGAGCCGAGGAAGAGCGGCAGGTGCGCGCGGTGCGCGGCGGCCACGAGACCGAGCGACAGCGCGACGTTGCCGGTGACGTTGCGGTAGGTGCCCGCCGCCATCGTGGCCGGTGCGACCTCGTAGGAGACGGCGAAGTCCTCGGTGGTCTCGCCGTAGTTGAAGCCGGCCCGCAGGGCCGCGAGGTTGGCCTCGAGGATCACGGGCTTGTCGGCGAACTTCGCCTTGAGGAAGGCCTCGGTGCCGTCCATGGGCCGCGTGTAGAGCCACGACAGCAGGCCCAGCGCGAACATGTTCTTCGCGCGCTCCTTCTCCTTGCGGGTCAGGTCGGTGAACGACGCGAGGGCCTCGACGGCGATCGACGTCAGCGCCACCGGGTGCACGTGGTAGCTCTCGAGCGAGCCGTCGTCGACGGGGCTCTCGGTGTAGCCGACCTTGGAGAGGTTGCGCTTGGTGAACTCGTCGGTGTTGACGATGATCGTCGCGCCGCGCGGCAGGTCGCGCAGGTTCGCCTTGAGCGCGGCCGGGTTCATCGCGACGAGCACGTCGGGGGCGTCGCCCGGCGTGAGGACGTTGTGGTCGGCGAAGTGCAGCTGGAAGCTCGACACGCCCGGCAGGGTGCCCTGGGGTGCCCGGATCTCCGCCGGGAAGTTCGGCAGCGTCGACAGGTCGTTGCCCAGCAGGGCGGTCTGCGACGTGAAGCGGTCGCCGGTCAGCTGCATGCCGTCGCCGGAGTCGCCGGCGAATCGGATGACCACGCGATCGAGCTTCTGGACCAGTTTGGTGCTCATGCTCTGAGACGTCCTCGAACTTCCCTACGATTTGCGTGCCCGTGGCCCTTTGCGGCGGGCAATTTCCATGCTAGTTCGTGCCTTGTTCAACTTTGCGCTCTTGTCATCACGTGGACATCACGGAGTCTCGACACGGGCCGAACCCGTCACGGCCGCGGGAGCGCGCCGCGACCACACGGCACACGAGGACCGGGCATGGATAGGCTGGCCGTCATGTCCGGGTACCTCGCCGTCGCAGCGGTGCTGGGCGCAGGCGTCCTGCTCGTCACGGCCGCGATGGTCGCCCGGCGCCTGCTGGCACCGCGCGCCCCGCACGCGGCCAAGCTGACGACGTACGAGTCGGGTGTCGACCCCGTCGGCGAGGGCTGGGCCCAGACGAAGGTCCGCTACTTCGTCTTCTCCTTCCTCTACGTCGTCTTCGCCGTCGACGCCGTCTACCTCTTCCCGTGGGCGACGGTCATCCGCGACGCCGACCTCGGGCGTGCCAGCCTCGTCGAGATGGCGATCTTCATCGGCATCATCGTGCTCGGGCTGGCCCACGCCGCCCGCCGCGGCCTGCTGAGGTGGGTGTGATGGCGAGCGAGCCCGGCGCGAACGGGTCGGGCCAGCCCGCCCGCCCGGTCAGCCTGCCGATGCCGACCGTCGGTCCGGCGTCGATGGGCGTGCTCGGCGGCCACGCCCCGAAGCCGGTCAAGGTGGTGCTCAACTGGGGCCGGCGCTACTCCCTCTGGGTCTTCAACTTCGGGCTCGCCTGCTGCGCCATCGAGTTCATCGCCGCCTCGATGGGGCGCCACGACTTCATCCGCCTCGGCGTGATCCCCTTCGCGCCCGGTCCGCGGCAGGCCGACCTCATGGTCGTGTCGGGCACCGTCACCGACAAGATGGCCCCGGCGATCCGCCGCCTCTACGACCAGATGCCGGAGCCGAAGTACGTCATCTCGTTCGGCGCCTGTTCCAACTCCGGCGGCCCCTACTGGGACTCCTACTCGGTGACGAAGGGCGTCGACCAGATCGTGCCGGTCGACGTCTACGTGCCCGGCTGCCCGCCGCGCCCCGAGGCGCTGCTGCACGGCATCATCCGCCTGCAGGAGCAGATCGCGAGCGAGCGCCTGTCGGCCCACAAGCTCAAGGGCAGGTATGCCGGCACGCGGGTCGGCAGCGCCGGCGACGTGCGCAGGCCCCTGCTGCAGCGCGGTGCTGTGTCCGGCGGTGACCGATGAAGGTCACCGACGTGCGTGACGTCCCGTTCGGGGAGTGGTCGAGCACGGTGCTCGCGCTCCGCGAGGAGGGCTACGCGTACTTCGACTGGCTGACCGCCGTCGACGAGACCGACCGCGAGGGGGGCGACTCCGCCGACGAGCGCGACGCGGCGGGCTTCGACGTCGTGTGTCACCTCGTCGACACGCGCGAGCCGGGCCGGCTGCCGTCGGTGCTCGTGCGCACCCGCGCGCCCGAGGGCCTGCCGGTGCCGTCGCTCACCCCGATCTTCCGGGGCGCCGCGTGGCACGAGCGCGAGACCCACGAGATGTTCGGCATCGACTTCGACGGCTTCGACGACGGCACGGGCCTCGGGCTGCGACCGCTCCTGCTGCCCGAGGGCTTCGAGGGGACGCCGCTGCGCAAGTCGTTCGTGCTCGCCGCCCGCGCCTCGAAGGCCTGGCCCGGCGCCAAGGAGCCGGGCGAGGGCCACGACTCCGCCCGCGCCCCCGGCCGGCGCCGCGTGCAGGCCCCAGGCGTGCCCGGCCCTGAGTGGGGCCCGCGATGACCCTCGTCCTCGCGCCCTGGCTCGAGGTCGTGCTGCGGGCCCTCGCCGTGCTCGTCGCCTTCCTCGTGCTGCCCCTGCTCGTCGGCCAGACCGAGCACAAGGTGATGGCCCACATGCAGGGCCGCCTCGGGCCGATGTATGCCGGTGGGTTCCACGGCTGGGCCCAGCTCGTCGCCGACGGGGTGAAGTTCGTCCAGAAGGAGGACATCACCCCGGCCCGCGCCGACCGCCAGGTCTTCCGGCTCGCGCCGTTCGTCGCGCTCATCCCGTACCTCGTGGCGCTCGCGGTCATCCCGCTGTCGCCGAAGGTCGTCGGCGCCGCGGTCGACGCGAGCGTCGTGCTCGTGCTGGCCGTCATCGGTGTCGGCATCATCGGCACGCTCATGGCCGGGTGGGCCTCCGCCAACAAGTACTCGCTGCTCGGCGCGATGCGCGCGGCCGCCCAGCTCGTGTCGTACGAGCTGCCGATGGTGCTAGCCGTGGCGTCGGTGGCGCTCGCGGCCGGCAGCCTCTCGCTCGTCGGCATCGGCAACGCGTGGAACCCGTGGTGGCTGCTGTGGCAGCTGCCCGGGGCCGTGGTCTTCCTCGTCTCGGCGCTCGCCGAGCTGCAGCGCCCGCCCTTCGACATGCCGCTCGCCGACTCCGAGATCGTCTTCGGCGCCTTCACCGAGTACACCGGGCTCCGGTTCGCCTTCTTCCTGCTCGCCGAGTACGCCGGGATCGTCGTCATGTCGCTGCTCTTCGCGGTGCTCTTCCTCGGCGGGTGGCACGGCCCCTTCGAGGCGTACGCCGGCTGGGTGTGGACCCTGCTCAAGGGCTTCCTCGTGGCGGTCGTCGTCATCTGGCTGCGCGTCTCGTGGCCGCGCATGCGCGAGGACCAGCTCCAGCGCCTCGCCTGGGTGTGGCTGGTGCCGATGGCGCTCTTCCAGCTCGCGCTCACCGCTGTCGGCGTGGTGGTGTTCCCCCGATGACTGCGAGGACGGTGAACCGACGTGGGTGACGGCATCCTGCCCGGACTGGTCAAGGGACTGGGGACGACCGCCCGGTCGCTGACCCGGCGCACGCACACGGCGGAGTACCCCGACGTCGCGCCCGCGCTGCCGCCCCGGTCGCGCGGCGTCATCGCGCTCACCGAGGAGAACTGCACCTCGTGCATGCTCTGCGCCCGTGAGTGCCCCGACTGGTGCATCTACATCGACTCGCACAAGGAGGAGCTGCCGCCGACGACGCCCGGTGGCCGCGCCCGCCAGCGCAACGTGCTCGACCGCTTCGCCATCGACTTCTCGCTGTGCATGTACTGCGGCATCTGCATCGAGGCCTGCCCGTTCGATGCCCTGCACTGGAGCCCCGAGTTCGAGTACGCCGAGCTCGACATCCGCGACCTGCTGCACGAGAAGGACCGGCTCGGCGCCTGGATGGCCACCGTGCCTCCGCCGCCGGCGCTCGACCCCGGCAGCGTCGACCCGGCCGAGGTGACCGCGGCCGCCAAGCCTCCCCGCGGTGCCGCCGGTGCGGGTCCGCGCGCCGGCGCCGCCCCGCGTGCGGGCGCGGGTGCTCCCGGCCGTACGCGTGGCGACGGCCCCGCTGCCCGGCCCACCCGGGTGCGCCCCGAGAGCCCCGCCCCAGACCGGGCCGTCGACGCGACGAAGCCCCTGCCCTCGCTCGGCGAGACGGGAAGGCCTGCCGCAGAAGGCGACTCGACGCAGGTCCTGCCCGCGGTGACGCCCGACGTGACGCCCGACGAGGAGGGCCGCGAGTGACGACCCGCGACATCGTCTTCGTCGCCGTCGGCGTCGTGACCGCGCTCTCGGCCCTGCTCTCGGTGACGACGAAGCACGTCGTGCACGCCGCCCTGTGGCTGCTCGTCTCCCTCGGCTCGCTGGCCGGTGCCTACCTCGTGCTCGGTCAGGAGCTCGTCGGACTCGTCCAGCTGCTCGTCTACGTCGGCGCCATCGTCGTGCTCGTGCTCTTCGCGCTGATGCTCACCCGTGCCCCCATCGGCCCGCGCGCCGAGATCGACACGCCCTGGTGGCAGCGTGCGGCGGGCGCCGTGCTCGGAGCAGCCACCACGGTGCTGCTCGCCTCGCTCCTGCTGCCGCTCCTCTCCGGCGCCACCGTCGACCTCGACGCCCCGGCGGCGACGACGCCCCGCATCGCCCAGGCGGTGTTCGGCACGTGGGTGTGGCCGTTCGAGCTGCTGTCGGTGCTGCTGCTCGTCGCGCTCGTCGGCGCGTTCGCCGTGTCGCGGCTCGTGCTCCACCACGAGGACCCGGCCGCCGACGGTGCCCTCCGCCGGGGCGAAGGTGCGCGCCGGTGATCCACCTCGCGCTCCCGGGAGCCCTCGTGGCCCTGCTCGCCGGCATCGGCGTCTACGGCGTGCTCGCCCGCCGCAACGCAGTGCTCGTGCTCATCGGTGTCGAGCTCATCCTCAACGCCGCGAACCTGCTTCTCGTGACGGCCGGTTCACGGCCCGGGGCGCCGTTCTCCGCAGGGGCCGTGCTGACCCTCTTCGTCATCACCATCGCGGCCGCCGAGATCACCGTCGCCCTCGCGATCATCCTCGTGCTGTTCCGCCGGGCGGGGCACATCGACCTCACGGCCGTGCCGGACCTCACCGACGACCCCGACGATCCCAGTGACCTCGACGACGAGGTCGACGAGGTGGACGGGGTGGACGAGGTGGATGAGCTCGACGAGGTGGAGGGTGCGCGCCCTGGGGACCCCGCCGCTGATGGCACCGCGGAGCCGACGCCCGCCCGGTCGGGGGAGGGAGCCCCGTGAGCTGGATCGTCCGGATGATCGTCGTGCTGCCGGCGCTCGCGGGCCTGCTCGGCCTCGTCGTGCACCGTCGGCGCGCGGTGGCCGCCGTGGTCGCGGTCTCGGTGTCGGCGTACGTCATGGTGCTCGGGCTGATCCAGTGGGTCGCCCCGGCGCGGGCGGCCGACATCGACAGCCTCGGCAGCCTGCCCCTCGGCGGTGGCCTCGCGGTGCCGCTGCACCTGCTCTCCGACCGGGTCTCGGGGCTGGTCTCCTTCGTCGTCGCCCTCGTCGTGCTCGCGATCCAGGTCTTCACCGTCTGGTACCTGCGCGACGACCCCCGCTACGGCCGGTTCGCCGCCACCGTGTCGCTCTTCGCCGCCGGGATGCTGCTGCTCGTCCAGGCGGGAGATCTCGTGCTGATGCTCGTCGGCTGGGAGATCATGGGTTGGTGCTCGTGGCTGCTCATCGGCCACGACAGCGAGCGGCCGGCGGCACGCCGCGCCGCCTACAAGGCCTTCCTCGTCACGCGCGTCGCCGACATCGGCATGGTGGTCGGGCTCGTCGCCCTCGCGGTGCGCGCGGGCAGCACCGACCTCATGGCGGTGCTCACGGCGTCCGGCCACGACACCGCCCTCACGGTCGGCCTCGTGGGCGTGCTGGTCGGGGTGGCCGGCAAGTCGGGTCTCGTCCCGTTCCACGACTGGCTGCCCGACGCCATGGAGGGCCCCACCCCGGCGTCGGCGCTGATCCACGCCGCCACGATGGTCGCGGCCGGCACCTACCTCGTCGCCCGGCTCTTCACCCTCTACGCGCAGCACGACGGCGCCCGCCTGCTGCTGGCGGTGCTCGCCGCCGTGACGATGGTGTATGCCGCCGTGCTCGCTCTCGTGCAGACCGACCTCAAGCGGATGCTGGCCTACTCGACGCTCAGCCAGATCGCGATCATGCTGTCGGCACTGGCTGCGGCCCCGGCCGAGCTCGGTCCCGGCGCCGGCATCTCGCACCTGCTCGGCCACGCCTTCTTCAAGGCGCTGCTCTTCCTCGCGGCCGGCTGGCTGTCGGTCCTCGGGGGCGCCACGGCGCTGGCGGCGCTGCGCGGGCGGCTGCGGCCGACGGGGGCCCTGCGGTGGGCGACGGGCATCGGTCTCGCCGCGCTGGCCGGCGTGCCGCCACTCGTCGGGTTCTTCACCAAGGACACCGTCATCGACGCGGCGCTCGAGGGCAGCGGTGCGGGCTCGGTGGTCCTGACCGTCGCCCTCTTCCTCACGGTGGCCCTCACCGCGGCGTACTGCACGCGGGCCTGGCTCCTCCTCGACACCCCGCTCGCCGTCGACCCGCCGACCGGCACGGCAGCCCGTGCGGCTGCCGACTCGGCGCCCGACCCGGCGCCCGACCCGACAGCTGCTCCGCCTGTGGCGCAGCCAGACCCCGTCGTCCCCGCAGAGCAGGTCGCCGTCGTGACGGTCGCCGACAGTGCCGACGACGCCGAGGTGGACCGTGTCCACGCCCACAGCCACGCCCCGATCACCCTCTCTGCTGCCCTCGTCGTCTCGGTGCTGGCCGTCCTCACCGTCGTCGCGACCCTGTTCCTCGCGAGCCTGCGCGGCGGGGTGCACATCGGCGTGCTCACCGCGCTGCTCTCGCTGCTGCTCGTCGCGGGAGCCGCCGCGGCGGTCTGGGTCGCGAGCGACCGCGGCCGCTCCGACATCGCCGACCGCGTGCCGGAGCAGCTGCGCGACCGGGCCGTGCGCGGCTTCGGCGCCGACACGGCATACGTCGGCGTCGGCCGGGCCGTGACCGCGCTCGCCCGGCTCGTGGTGACGCTCGACCGCGACGTCGTCGACGCCTACCCGCGAGCCACCGCCGTCGTGGCGCGCGCCGCCGGACGCGCGGGGGAGCGCAGCCACCGGGCCGTCCCCTCCCTCTCGCTGCTCGGTCTGCTGGGCGGCGTCGTCGTCATCGCGATCCTGGGGGTGACCGCATGGCGCTGACGCTCATGCTCCTGCTGCCGCTGCTCGGGGCGATCGCGCTCATCGCCATCCCGGGCGAGACGCAGGTCGAGCGCGCCATCGCGCTCGGCGCCACGGTCGTGACCGCGGTCCTCGCCGTCGTCGTCGTGTGGGGACGACACGAGGTCGACGTGCCGTGGATCCGCGCCCTGGGCGTGCGCTGGCACTTCGGCGTCGACGGCATCTCCGCGGCCCTCGTGCTGATGACCGCTCTGCTCGCCGTGGCGGTCGTCGCCCACGCGTTGTCGGGACCGATCCCGAGGGGCGGCACCGGCTCGACGTTCCTCGGCTGCATCCTGCTCGTCGAGACAGGCGCGCTGGCGACGTTCATGGCCCGCGACGCGATCCTCTTCTTCGTCGCCTTCGAGGTCGTCCTCGTGCCGATGTGGGTACTCGTGCGGCGGTTCGGCGACGACCACGTGCGTGACGAGACGCGCGCCGACGCCGCAGGGCGCTTCGTGCTGTTCACCGTGCTCGGCTCGACGCTCATGCTCGTCGGCATCCTGCTGCTCGTGCACCACCAGGGCACGAGCGACCTCACCGTCCTCGCCGAGCGCCACGGGGTCGGGCTGTCGCGGTCGCTGCAGGTCGCCATCGCGAGCGTGCTGCTGCTCGGTCTCGGTATCAAGGTGCCGCTCTGGCCGCTGCACACCTGGCTGCCGTCCGCGCACACCATCGCCCCGACGGCAGGCTCGGTGCTGCTCGCCGCCGTGCTGCTCAAGATGGGCACCTACGGCATCGTGCGGCTCGCGGTCGCGACCGTGCCGGTCGGCGTCGCCGAGCTGAGCCCCCTGCTGGCGCTGCTCGGCGTCGTCGGCATCCTCTGGGGAGGCCTCGCCTGCCTCGTCGAGCGCGACCTCAAGCGCCTCATCGCCTACAGCTCGGTCGCGCACATGGGCTTCGTCGCCCTGGCCATCGCGTCGGGCAGCGAGACCGGCCTGCAGGCGGCCCTCTTCGGCAACATCGCCCACGGCGTCGTGGCCGCTCTGCTCTTCTTCGTCGTGGGTGACCTCAAGGAGCAGTGGGGATCAGCGGACCTGCGGGTCGCGCGGGCGGCACTGCGCGACAAGGCCCCCCGCTTCGGCCTCGCTCTGGTCGTCGGGCTGGCGGCGGCGCTCGGGCTGCCGGGGCTCGTCAGCTTCTGGGGTGAGTTCCTCGCCCTGTACGCCGCCTGGTCGCCCGCGGCCGGGCGTCCTGTCACGCTGATGCGGGTCTGCGTCGTGCTGGGCGCCGTCGGGCTCGCGCTCGCGGCGGCCTACGCCCTGCGGGTGGCGCGCATCGTCTGGGCGGGCGAGGGCAGCGACCGCGCCGACGGCTCCGCAGCCGTGCCAGTGGGCGACGCGCACGGCGCCCGATGGGCCGTCGTGCTGACCCTCGTCGTGGTCATCGTCGGGCTCGGGGTGCTGCCGCACCTGCTGCTCGGCCTCTCCGACAGTGCCACCTCGGGGCTGCTCGCCGGGCTGGGAGTGGCGCCGTGAAGGGTCTGACCATCGACTACGCCACCCTGCTGCCCGCGCTGCTCCCCGTGGCCGGGCTGGTGCTCGTGCTCGTCGCCGACCTCTTCCGCCCGCACGGGCGCCGGCTGCCGTGGGGCATCGCGGCGGCCGCGACCGCCGGCTCGGCCGTGGCCACGGTGCCCGGGCTGGCGCTCGGTGGGGGCTCCACCCGCCAGACGTTCTGCCTCACGCCCGTCGCCTCACCCGGTGGCAGGGGCGCCCTGCCCACCGTCGACGGCCTGCCGCAGGTCTGTCTCTGGCAGGCCGACGCCCTGGGCTCCACGCTCCAGCTGGCGGCCGCCGTCTCGGCCCTCGTGTGCATCGCCCTCGCCTGGCCGCGTGCCCGGCGGCGGCGCCCCGACGGTGGCACGCGCGAGCCGGTCGAGGCGGTCCTGCTCCTCGCGGCCCTCGCCGGCACGGTCGTCGTCGCGGCCAGCCG
>CBHRRQ010000069.1:0-17292 GCA_966081555.1 uncultured Terrabacter sp. | reverse complement strand
GCGACTCCCCGATCATCGACGCCCTCATCGACGCCGCCGAGGCCGGCAAGCAGGTGCTCGCGGTCGTGGAGATCAAGGCCCGCTTCGACGAGGTCAACAACATCTCGTGGGCGCGCAAGCTGGAGGAGGCGGGCGTCCACGTCGTCTACGGCGTCGTCGGTCTCAAGACCCACGCCAAGCTCTGCCTCGTCGTGCGCCAGGAGTCCGAGGGACTCGTGCGCTACTGCCACATCGGCACCGGCAACTACAACCCCAAGACGGCCCGTGTCTACGAGGACTTCGGCCTCTTCACGACGGATCCCCAAGTGGGAGAGGACCTCTCGCGCCTGTTCAACCTGCTCTCGGGCTTCGCACCGCGCAGCAAGTTCAAGCGCCTGCTCGTCGCACCGCGCTCGGTGCGCTCGGGGCTCATCGACCTCGTCGACGAGGAGATCGCGCTGCACCGCAACAGGGCGAAGAACGCCCCGGCCGGCCGCATCGTGCTCAAGGCGAACTCGATCGTCGACGAGGCCACCATCGACGCCCTCTACCGGGCGAGCATGGCCGGCGTGCGCGTCGACATCTGGGTGCGCGGCATCTGCGCCATCCGGCCAGGCGTCGACGGCCTGTCGGAGAACATCCGCGTGCGCTCGATCCTCGGCCGCTTCCTCGAGCACTCCCGCGTCTTCTGGTTCGACCACGGCGGCGACCCGCAGGTCTACATCGGCAGCGCCGACATGATGCACCGCAACCTCGACCGCCGCGTCGAGGCGCTCGTGCGCATCTCCGACCCCGGTCACATCGTCGAGCTGGCCGACCTCATCGACCTCGCGTTCGCCGAGACGACGTCGCGCTGGGACCTCGGGTCCGACGGCCGCTGGGTGCGCCACCACCTGTCCGAGTCGGGCGAGCCGCTCGACGACCTGCAGGAGAAGCTCATCGAGCGCCACGACAAGCGACGCCGCAAGGCCCGCAGGCGCTGACCTCGCTCGCCGGCGGCCCCGTTCTCCTTCGCCCACCCCCACTCGACGGCGTGCTCGACGACGCGCTCGACGACCTGCTGCACTGACCGGCATACGGGCGCGTCACGGGCGCGGGGGCGACCCCGCAGGCCCGCGTCGGGCAGACTGGCGCGCGTGGCCTCCGTGATTCCCGCAGCCGGCACCCTGCCGTGGCGCCGACGTGGCGGACGGCTCGAGGTCGCGCTCGTGCACCGGCCGAAGTACGACGACTGGTCGTGGGCCAAGGGCAAGCTCGACCCGGGTGAGCACGCGAGCGTCGCCGCTGCCCGCGAGACGCTCGAGGAGACGGGGCTCGTCGTGCGTCTCGGCGTGCCGCTCCCGTCGGCGGAGTACCCCGTGCTCGACTCGACCGGCGGTCCGGCGACGAAGCAGGTGCACTACTGGGCGGCGCGGGTCACCGGGGGCACCGGCGTGCTCGAGAACGAGATCGACGAGGTCGCCTGGGTCGACGTGCGCGCCGCCAACGACCGCCTCGACTACGCCCGGGACCGCGAGCAGCTGCTCGCCCTCGTCCGGGCCGACCGCGCCGGCGAGCTGCGCACCTGGCCGCTCGCCCTCGTGCGGCACGCCAAGGCCGTCCCACGCGGCAAGTGGGAGCGGGACGACCGCATCCGTCCCCTCGACCCCGTCGGCCGGGCGCAGGCGGGAACCGTCGCGGCCGTGCTCGGCGCCTACGGGGTCGAGCGGGTCGTGTCGTCCTCGTCGACCCGCTGCGTCTCCACGGTCGAGCCCTATGCCGTCGGGCGGGGCCTGCGGCTGCGCACCCGTGACAGCCTCTCCGAGGAGGGTTTCGCCGAGAGCCACGACGGCGCGCTCGCGCAGGTCGAGCGTCTGCTCCACAAGGGCGACCCGGCAGCCCTGTGCAGCCACGGGCCGGTGCTGCCCACGCTGATCGAGGTGCTCCGGAGCCGGGTGGCGCACTCGGGTGACCGCGGTGACGTCGCCGAGCAGCTGCGCCAGGCCGGCGCCGAGTCGATGCGCAAGGGCGAGGTGCTCGTCTGTCACGTGGTCGGCAAGGGCGACGACGCGCGGGTCGTCGACGTGGAGCGCATCGACACCTGAGGGGCTCCTCGGGCACCGCCCCAACCCTCCATCGTGTGCACGTTCCGGCTGTCGCGCATCCCGGGTGGGGGTGACGCCCCAAGCCGTCGACCGGCGTTCACCCTCCGTTAACCGCACATGGACGGCCCGTCACCCAGCAGACCTATCTTCGCGATGGATCAACCGTCCAGCAGCGTCGCTCGGCTGGGTCCGCTCCACCTGGTCGAACGACCACCGGAACCACTCCAAGACATTCTTTTCGAGAGGGAACACACTCGTGTCTGTTTCGCGTATCAGCGCTCTCGGCGCCATCGCCCTGTCCGGCGCTCTTGCGCTCTCCGCCTGCGCCTCCGAGAACAACGGCGCCCAGCCCGGCGCGGGTTCGACCGGCGCGGGCGGCACCTCCGCCGCCGCGGGCGACTGCTTCTCCGGCGACCTCAAGGCCGAGGGTTCCTCGGCGCAGAAGAACGCCATCGACGAGGCCATCAAGGCCTACCAGACGGCCTGCGCCGACGCCACGATCGACTACCAGCCCACCGGGTCCGGCGCCGGCATCAAGCAGTTCATCGCCAAGCAGGTCGACTTCGCCGGCTCCGACTCGGCCCTCAAGACGAAGCCGAAGGACGGCGTCATCGAGACCGACGCGGCCAAGCAGGCGTGCGGCTCCGAGGCCTGGAACCTGCCGATGGTCACCGGTCCCATCGCCATCGCCTACAACGTCAAGGGCGTCGACAAGCTCGTGCTCAACGCCGAGGTCGCCGCGAAGATCTTCGACGGCAAGATCACCGCCTGGAACGACCCGGCGATCGCCGCCCTCAACAAGGGCGTCACGCTGCCCTCCACGCCCATCAAGGTGTTCTTCCGCTCCGACGAGTCGGGCACGACCGAGAACTTCACCAAGTACCTCAAGGCCGCCGCCCCCGACGCCTGGTCCTACGAGACCGGCAAGAAGTGGACCGGCAAGGGCGAGGGCAAGGAGAAGTCGGCCGGTGTCGCCACCGCGACCAAGGGTCAGGACGGCGGCATCACGTACGTCGAGCTCTCCTACGCCCAGCAGAACCAGCTCCCCATGGCGCAGATCGACAACGGCTCCGGCCCGGTCGAGCTGACCGCCGAGTCGGCCGGCAAGACGGTCGCCACCGCGAAGCAGACCGGCACCGGCAACGACCTCGCCCTCAAGATCGACTACGCGACCAAGGAGGCCGGCGCCTACCCGATCGTCCTCGTGACCTACGAGATCGTCTGCTCCAAGTACGCCGACGCCGAGACGGGCAAGAAGGTCAAGGCCTTCCTCAAGTCCTTCGCCTCCGACGAGACGCAGAAGGGCCTCGAGGCCAAGGGCTACGCCCCGCTGCCTGCCGAGGTCGCCACCAAGGTCAAGACCGCGGTCGACGCGATCTCCTGATCCACCGTCCGGCTGGTCCGGAGCACCCCGGACCGGCCCACAACGCAGGGGCGGGCGCCGCACTCGGCGTCCGCCCCTTGCGCCAGTTCTCCCCCAACCAAGGAAGAGGCCCCACGTGTCGACAGTGACAGGTGTATCCGCCGCCGACGAGCTTCCCGGCCCCGACGGCGGCAAGCCGCTGCGGGGCGACCGCGCCTCCACCGGACGCCTGGGCGACCGCCTGTTCGGTGGCTTCGCCACGTTCAGCGGCGTCGTCGTCATCGCCATCGTCACCCTCATCGCGGTGTTCCTCGTGGTGCAGGCCATCCCGGCCCTGACGAACAACTCCGAGAACTTCTTCACGAGCCGGGTGTGGGCCCCGGGCGGCGAGAAGCCGGCGTTCGGCATCCTCGAGTTCCTCTGGACCACCGTCGCCGCCTCGACCATCGCGATGCTCATCGCGGTGCCCGTCGGTGTCGCCGTGGCCCTCTTCCTCACGCAGTACGCCCCGGTGTGGATGCGCCGGCCGGCCGCTGGTCTCGTCGACCTGCTCGCCGCGGTCCCCTCGATCGTCTACGGCCTGTGGGGCCTCATCGTCTTCTTCCCCGTGTGGAAGCCGGTGCAGCAGTGGGTCGAGGACAAGCTCGGCTGGTTCCCGCTCTTCGGCACCGCCGGCATCACCGGCGGCACCATCGCCTTCATCGGCGTCGTGCTCGCCATCATGGTCCTGCCCATCGTGACGGCCCTGTCGCGCGAGGTCTTCGACCAGACCCCGGCCACGCACAAGGAGGGCGCGCTGGCCCTCGGCGCCACCCAGTGGGAGATGATCCGCACCGCGGTGCTGCCCTTCGGCAAGCCCGGCGTCATCTCCGCCGCGATGCTGGCCCTCGGCCGCGCCCTCGGCGAGACCATCGCGGTCACGTTCCTCGTGTCCGCCCTCCCCGACGGCGCCAAGTGGACCTGGTCGCTCTTCAACGGCGGTGAGACCTTCGCCTCCAAGATCGCGAACAACGCGTCCGAGTTCAGCAACCCGAGCAAGACCGGCGCCTACATCGCGGCCGGTCTCGTGCTGTTCGTGCTGACCTTCGTCGTCAACAGCATCGCCCGCATCGTCATCGAGCGCAGGAAGGCCTTCAGCGAATGAGCACGGTGACCGAGAGCCGCGGGCCCGCCGACGGCGTCACGCCCGACACCACGCCGCCCGGGGGCAAGGGTGGGCGCGACGTCCTGCGCGAGATGGACCACCCGCACCGCGCCCGCGCCGTCAAGGACGTCGTGGCCAGGGTGGTCATGTGGCTCGCCTTCGCGCTCGCCATGATCCCGCTCGTGTGGATCCTGACGACCGTCGTCGCCAAGGGCGTGCACATGCTCGGCTCCGCCACCTGGTGGACCGGCAACCAGCGCAACATCAACTCCGACGACTTCGGCGGCGGCGCGCGCCATGCCATCGAGGGCACCCTCGAGATGGTCGGCATGACGACCCTCATCGCCGTGCCCATCGGCATCATGACCGCCGTCTACCTCGTCGAGTACGGCCGCGGCGCCCTCGCGCGGGCCATCAGCTTCATGGTCGACATCCTTTCGGGCATCCCGTCGATCGTCGCCGGCCTGTTCATCTACGCGGTGGTCGTCACGACGTTCGGGCTGCGGCAGTCGGGCTTCGCCGCAGCGCTCGCGCTCGTGTTGCTCATGATCCCGGTCATCGTGCGGTCCACCGAGGAGATGCTCAAGCTCGTCCCGAACGAGCTGCGCGAGGCCTCGTACGCGCTCGGCGTGCCGAAGTGGGTGACCGTCGTCAAGGTCGTGCTGCGCACGGCGTTCTCGGGCATCATCACCGGCGTGCTGCTCGGCGTGGCCCGCGTCATGGGCGAGACGGCCCCGCTGCTGATCCTCGCGCCGTACACGAAGAACTTCCAGCGCGACCTGTTCAACGGCAACTTCCCCACCCTGCCGATGATGATCAACCAGGACCGTGGCGACCTCGCGCTGCCCGCAGCCGCCGAGCGCATGTGGGGTGCCGCGCTCACCCTGATCCTGCTCGTCCTGCTGCTCAACTTGATCGGCCGCGTGGTCGCCCACTTCAACGCGGTCAAGAAGTAAGAGAAAGAGAAGCCTTCTCATGGCAAAGCGAATCGACGTCAGCGACCTCAACGTCTACTACGGCTCCTTCAAGGCGGTCGAGGGCGTCTCGATGACGGTCGAGCCCCGGTCCGTCACGGCCTTCATCGGCCCCTCGGGCTGCGGCAAGTCGACGTTCCTGCGCACCCTCAACCGCATGCACGAGGTGATCCCCGGCGGCCGCGTCGAGGGCAAGGTCATGCTCGACGACCAGGACCTGTATGCCGCCTCGATGGACCCCGTGACCGTGCGCCGCACCGTCGGCATGGTCTTCCAGCGCCCCAACCCCTTCCCGACGATGTCGATCTACGACAACGTCGCAGCGGGCCTGCGCCTCAACGGCGTCAAGAACAAGAAGACGCTCGACGGGATCGTCGAGAGCTCGCTCCAGGGCGCGAACCTCTGGAACGAGGTCAAGGACCGCCTGAACAAGCCGGGTGCGGGCCTCTCCGGCGGCCAGCAGCAGCGCCTCTGCATCGCTCGGGCCATCGCCGTGCAGCCGCAGGTGCTGCTCATGGACGAGCCGTGCTCGGCGCTCGACCCGATCTCGACGCTCGCGATCGAGGACCTCATCAACGAGCTGAAGAACGACTACACGATCGTCATCGTCACCCACAACATGCAGCAGGCCGCCCGCGTCTCCGACCGCACCGCCTTCTTCAACCTCAAGGCGACCGGCGAGCCGGGCCGGCTCGTCGAGGTCGACGACACGACGCGGATCTTCAACAACCCGTCGGAGCAGGCCACCGAGGACTACATCTCCGGCCGCTTCGGCTGAGCCGGCCCACCACATCGAAAAAGCAATCCGTCCGCCTCCGCACGAGGGTTCACCTCACGTGGAACGCGGACGGATTGCTTTTTCGATGCCTAAGAGAGGGCTCGGGGTCAGCGGAAGACCGAGGTGATGTACCAGGCGACGACGGCCACGAGGCCGGCGCCGGGGAACGTCAGCACCCACGCGCCGACGATGTTGCCCGCCACGCCCCAGCGCACGGCGGAGAGGCGCTTCGTGGCGCCGACGCCCATGATCGACGACGTGATGGTGTGGGTCGTCGAGATGGGCGCACCGAAGGCCAGGCCCGCGACGTAGAGGATGGCCGCAGCCGTCGTCTCGGCCGCGAACCCCTGCGGGGGTGTCATGTGGATGATGCGCCGGCCGAGCGTGCGCATGATGCGCCACCCACCGGCATACGTGCCCAGCGAGATGACGACGGCCGAGAGCACGAGCACCCACAGCGGGATGCTGTCGTCGTCGTGGTGGCCGGAGATGTTGAGCGCCAGCACCACGACGCCGGCCGTCTTGGCGGCGTCCTGCAGGCCGTGACCGAAGGCCATCGCCGCGGCTGATGCCGTCTGGGCCGTGCGGAACCCACGTGAGACGCGGCCCGGGTTCGCGTTGCGGAACAGCCAGAGGATGACGGTCATCACGAGGTAGCCCAGCACGATCCCGATGATCGGGGAGGCGATCATCGGGATGACGACCTTCTCCCAGATGACGGTCCACTGCACGTTGACGCCGGCGACGAGCGCCGCACCGCCGAGGCCGCCGATGAGGGCGTGCGACGACGACGAGGGCAGGCCGAACCACCACGTGAGCAGGTTCCAGCCGATGGCGCCGACGAGGGCCGCCGCGACGAGCCAGAGGCCGTTGACGCCGACCGGCTGTTCGATGATGCCCGAGCCGATCGTCTTGGCGACCTTGGTGCCGAAGAAGGCGCCGAAGAGGTTGGCGACGGCCGCCATGCCGAGCGCCACGCGCGGCGTCAGCGCACGCGTCGAGACGGACGTCGCGATCGCGTTGGCGGCGTCGTGGAAGCCGTTGGTGTAGTTGAAGCCCATGGCCAGTGCGATGACCGCACCGACCCCGAGGACGGGGATGGTCGTGTCCATCAGGGGGTCAGGACTCCTTGACCGCGATGCCCTCGACGACGTGGGCCACCTTCTCGAACGCATCGGCGGCGTTCTCGAACCCGTCGACGATGGCCTTGACCTTGATGACCTCGACGGCGTCGTGGGCGTTGTTGAAGAGCGCGGCGACCTGCTTGCGGTGGAGCGAGTCGGCCTGGTTCTCGAGGCGGTTGATCTCGATCCAGTAGCTCTTGAGGTCCTTGAGGGACCGCAGGCGCGGCATCGCCTCGGCCGTGACCTCGGCCATGCGGGCGAGGATCTCGAACTGGTCGGCCAGGCCCTCGGGGATGTCACCGAGGCGGTAGAGCACGATGAGGTCGGCCGTCTCCTCGATGAAGTCCATGCAGTCGTCGAGGGATGCGGCGAGGTTGTGGATGTCCTCGCGGTCGAAGGGGGTGATGAACGAGGTGTTCACCTTGTTGATCAGCTCGTGCGTCGCGTCGTCGGCGGCGTGCTCGAGCTCCTTCAGCCGGTCGGCGACCGCCTGCCGCTTCGAGGGCTCGACCTCGAGGAAGCGGGTCAGCTCCCGGGTCGCCTCGACGAGCAGCTCGGCGGATGAGGTGAAGAGGGTGAAAAAGCTCGTGTCCTGGGGTGTGAGGCGAAAACCCACGAGGTTGCTCCGGTCGATCGGGTGGCTGGTCCGGGGACGATGCTACGGCGTAGTAGTGACTCGGACGCAACCCGGCGGTCATCCGGCGTTCGCCCTGCGTTGGGGAACGGTCGGCGGAGCGGGTGGGCCGGCGCTCAGGCCGGAGCGGCGCTCGACGGGCTGGGCGCCGACGCCTCACCCGTGATGCCGAGCAGCTCGTCGACCTCGTCGGGGGTGAAGTGGCGCGAGCTGGACGACGCAGCGACCACCAGGTCGCTCACGAGCTCGATCTCATCAGCCAGTGCGACATCGAGCAGGTCTGCGGAGCGTTCCTCCTCGGGCGTCATGAGATCACTGTAGGCACCTGCGCCGGGGCCCGTGTGGGGAAGGGACGAACGAGATGGGTGTGCGGCTCGACAGACGCTGGACACGGTGCGGACAGACGTGTGACACCGCCCGGACACGCCTCGTGACACGCGTCCTGACGTGGGTCTCTACAGGCGTCCGAAGGCGCCCCGAACGTCGAGCCTCGCGCTAGAGGTTGCGTCGGGCCGGGAGCGCCTCTCGGCACTGGGCCGCTCGTAGCGGCTGAATTTGGGACCCGGGGCTACCGCGACCCGACGCGCGTCAAGGATAGATCGGCTCGAACGGATCGCCAAAGACGATCGCACAGCCGGCGCGCGGCCGGGTGGGAGTGCCTCAGTCCAGGGCGTCGGCGCGCCAGAGGCGGGCGCAGACGGTGAGGTCCTCGGCCATCACGAGGACGTTGGCCGCCTGCTCGGCGCTGTCGTCGCCCGACGAGGTGTCGGCGCGACCAGCGGACACGACGCGGCAGAAGGCGGCAGCCCGCTCCAAGGCGACGGCGAGGTCGCCCTCGAAGACGCCGCGCATCACCTCGTCGATGACGCGCCCCATCTCCTGCGGGCCGGGAGGCTCGGCCGCGCCCGCGACGGCGTGGTTCGGGCCGGTGAAACGGATGCCGGCGGCATACTCGCGGCTCGCCTCGTCGGGCGCCCGCTGCACCCACTCGCGCAGGACGTAGAGGCGCCAGAGGGCGCCGGGCAGCGAGCGAGCCGGGCGCTGGGACCACAGCTCGGCGAGGGTCGAGAGGCCGATGTCGTCGACGAGCGCGACGAGCTTCTGCGTGACGGCGGGGTCGGCCGCCGCCCGGCCGGCGTGCACGAGGGCGAGCGCCGTCTCGTGGGCGACGTGGATCTGCTCGGTCGGGTCGTAGGCGGGCCCGTGCGCCTCGAGCGCGGACTCGCTGAAGAAGGCGGGCCGCCGGTTGGCGCGATGCTCGCTCTCGGTCATCCCTGCAGGCTAGCCCCCGCCACCCACGACACCCGCCGGTCCGCGAGGCGTCAGACGTTGGACAAAGCTGAATTTTGTGTCGAGCCCTTGTGCAATGTTGAGTCTTTGTCTAGGGTTTCGGTGTCGGTCAAGAAAGCGCCGCCGCCCACTCTGGATGGAGCTGACATGACTGACCCGTCGTACGGTCCGCGCAAGGACGCCCGCACTCGTGAGCTGATCGCAGCAATTCGCACCTCCTCCTCGGACACCGAGCGCACGGAGGCGCTGGAGGCCGTGACCCGCCTGCACATGCCGCTGGCCCGGTCCCTCGCCCACCGCTACTCCGGCAAGGGCCTCGACCGCGAGGACCTCGAGCAGGTCGCGTTCCTCGCGCTCCTCAAGGCGATCAAGCGCTTCGACCTCGACCAGTCGACCGAGTTCGGCGCGTACGCCACGCCAACGATCACCGGCGAGCTGCGCCGCCACTTCCGCGACCACGGCTGGCTCGTGCGCCCGCCGCGAGGCCTGCAGGAGCGACGTCAGGTCGTGGCCGACACGAGGACGCGCCTCGAGCAGCAGCTCGGCCACGAGCCCGCCCCCGCCGACATCGCGAGCGCCCTCGACCTCACCCTCGACGAGGTCAAGGAGGCGCAGGTCGCCTCGACCAACCTGCGGCCCGCCTCGCTCGACGCCACGACGACCGAGGGCGGCCGCCCGGTGCTCGACCTCGTCGACGCTCGCGCCGACCACGACTCCGACCCGGCCCGTGACGAGGGCATCGTCGTGCGCACCGCACTGATGCGGCTGCCGGAGCGCGAGCAGCGCATCATCGAGCTGCGCTTCGGGCACGACATGACCCAGGCTGAGATCGCAGAGGCGATGGGCCTCAGCGCCATGCAGGTGAGCCGGCTGCTGCGGCGCATCCTCGCCGACCTGCGCGAGCAGCTCGGATCCGCAGAGCTGCTCAGCGCCTGACCCCCGTTCACCGCGAGTCCGCACGCCGCGTCCGGACCGTGCACGTGCCGATGGTCTGCCTATGGGTGGGGTGATCACCCCACCGAGAGGCAGACCATCGCGCGTTCGACCCTCACGGCGTACGCCGTCCGCCAGCCAGGGGAACGGCAGTGCCGTGAGTGCCGGGGGAGCTCAGTGCTGGTAGGTGCCGTGCAGGATCGCCCTCCCGAGGGTCTTGAACGCCAGGTTGAACGAGACCACCGCGGGTGACGCGGAGTCGTCGACCCCCAGCGTCGGCTCCGACACGGCGTGCACGACGAAGAAGTAGCGGTGCGGCATGTCGCCCTCCGGGGGCGCCGCGCCCATGAACCCCTTGTCGCCGCCGTCGTTGCGCACGTGGAAGGCCTTGCCCGGCAGCTGGCCAGCGGCCGCTCCCGTGTCGAGCGAGGTCACGTCGGCCGGCACGTCGACGAGCACCCAGTGCCAGAAGCCCGACGGCGTCGGCGCGTCGGGGTCGAAGCACGTGACGACGTAGCTCTGGGTCCCCTCGGGGGCGCCGCTCCACGACAGCTGGGGCGAGGTGTTGCCCTCGGCAGCGACCTGGTCGTCCTTCAGCGGTGCCCCGTCGGTGACGTCGTCGCTCGTCACCGTGAAGGAGGCCACCTGCGGCAGCAGCTCGTAGGGGTTGGGGGCGACCGGACGGTCGAGGCTCATGGGGTCCTCCTGCATCTCGTTGGCACTTGCACCGTACCCGCGCACCCACCCCTGCCGACGGTCCCCGGCGCTGCGCCCGGCGAGCCGTGGGCGTGGACGTCCGAGCGCGAGCCGAGCACGCTGGTTACCCTGAAGACGAACCGGGCAAAAGGGACAGGGGGCCGAGATGCCGGGAGAACACCGAGCGGCATACCGGGCGGGGCCGCGTCAGCCGAGCGGAGCGCAAGATTCCTTGCGCACCAACGGCTTTCCGGTCTTCGCGGTGCGCGAATGGGCATCGCGCTTCTACGAGCAGCGGCGGCTGGAGCGCGACGGCGCCTGGTGGCGGCTCGCCTGGCCCTTCTTCATCGCGCTCCTCCTCGGCGCGCTCGCTGCCGGCGTGGCGACGCGCTGGTCGCTGCCGCAGAACGACCTGGCCCTCGGGGCCTGCGTCGTCCTCACCGCGGCAGCAGTGGGCGTGTGCGTCGGCGGCGGCCTTCGCTGGCGCGCGGTCCGGCTGCGCCGGAAGGCCGCTCACGCGCGACCTGCGACAGTGGACGACCTGCCTGGTGCAGCCCGCGCCCTCGTGCTCGACTCGCCACGCCTTCGCTTCCGCCGGCCGGCGGACGCCGCAGGCGTTGCGGCCCTCCGCGACGACGTGGAGTCGCTGGCGCCGATGGGCACGTTCGCTGCGACCGTGCTCGTGTGGGCGCTCGTGGTGGACGGTGACGGCGAGACCACCCTCGAGGACTGGGTCCGCGGGCGAGTGGGCTGACGCCGACCCTGCACGCGCCTGCCGCGTGCCCGGGAACGGCTCGGTCAGGCGCCTCCGGACCCGAGCGCTCCCACCGCCTTGGCCACGACGAGCAGCGCGGTCAGCAGGGCTGCCGTGGCCTCCAGGCCCATGAGGCACTTGGCCCGCGGCGACAGCGGCATCGTGTCGGTCGGGCTGAACGCGCTGGAGTTCGTCAGCGAAACGTAGAGGTAGTCCACGAAGTGCGGACGCCAGTTGGTTCTGATGCTCGAGCCGGCCGCCACCTCCTGCACGGCGTCCTGGTTCTCGTCCTGCGAGAAGCGCCAGTCCGCGGGCGGGAGCCGGTCGCGGGTCACGGTCTGGCGGGCCACCGGGCCACCACGGTCGACCTCCCAGAAGAGCAGCCCGAACCCGATGACGTTCGTCAGCCACACCTGCATCCCCGCCACGAGCAGCGGCATCCCGCCGTGGTCCGAGGCACCCAGCGAGGCGACGAGCATGCCCAGCGCCACGAGGTTCGTCGCGATGACGATGCAGGCCAGCACGATCGACACCGCCCTCGACCAGCGGGTCTGGCGCACGAGCCGTCTCGGGTTGGTCACGAGCAGGGCTGCGAGCAGGGCGATCTCGACGAGCGGGATCGCCAGACGGGGTCCCACGAGCAGCGAGTCCGGCAGGGCGGCATACGCGACGGCAGCCACGACCACCGCGAGGGCAGGCGGGAACCGGTTCTCCCCGCGGCTCGACCGCGGCTCCCTGCGTCGGCGGGACGGGGTGCGAGGCATGCGCTCAAGGTAGCCCGACAACCGTGGACCGAGGCTTGCGCGCGCCGAGGGTCGACCTCATCCTTGGACCGTGGACCGCACGGACGAGCTGAAGGCGCTGGCCGACGTGCAGGCGCGCCTGCAGGAACGGTTCCCCGACCTCGACTCGGAGGTGGTCGAGGCGGCCGTGCGTCTGTCGCACTCGCAGCTGACCGGTCGGGTGCGCGACTTCGTGCCGGTCCTGGTGGAGCACGCCGCACGTGATCGCCTCGCCTTCGCCGCCCGCGAGGCAGACCCGCTGAGCGATGCCGGCCCGGGCGAGCGCGACGCCGGGCCCAGTGGCGCCCACGGGTCGCCGCAGGACTGAGGCCCTCGTCGACCGGCGCCCGCCTGTCCGGCGGGGCTGGCGTCGACCGCGACCCCGGCTGCGGCATACTTGCCCGTGGGGTCGCATCGGCCGGCGCTGACACACCTGTCGCTCCGACCGAAGGTGCGAGGGAAGCCGTCCCGGACTCCCACCCCAGGGCCTCTAGCTCAGTCGGTAGAGCATCGGACTTTTAATCCGCCGGTCGTCGGTTCGAGCCCGACGGGGCCCACTCCCTCTGCGCATGACGTCGCCTCACGTCTGGTCTTCCGCGAGGCGACCGACAGGTCATGTCGCACTTGGCGGGCTGTACTGCGACACAGCGGGTTTCGGTAGATCACATCGCTAAAGACCGACATCGCACCATGTTCTGCCGCCGTCCGCTGGGCGCCCGGTGGAGGGTTGCTGGGATGTTCCTGTTCCGCCGTGGCGACGGCTGCGACTCCCTAGCGTGGACACGCCCTTCGGGCGCCGGAGGGCGAGTTTCGTGCCTTTGGAGGACCGATGAAGATCCACGTGCACAAGAGATGGCGGACGCTGGTGGCAGCCCTCGGGGCTGTGCTGCTGGGGACGCTCTTCCTGTCCCCCGCCGCGACGGCGGGAACCGAGAGGACGGCGAGACCGACCACCTGGAGAGTGCACGTCGGCGACCAGTCGAGGAACGGCGCGATCCAGGGCATGCAGTTCCTGCCGGGCGACATCTGGATCGACGTGGGCGACAGCGTCCGCTGGACCGCAGCCTCGATGGAGCCGCACACCGTGACCTTCCTGCCGCTCGGCAAGCTGCCCCCGCCCTTCGACCCGAGCGACCCGGCCCAGACCACCCAGTCGGCGAGCCACAGGATCAGGACGCCGGGTGACGTGCGCAACTCCGGAGTGATGTCGACGATCCAGTTCTCCGAGCTGCCTCCGACGATCACGTCCTACCGCCTGACCTTCACGGGTCGGGGTGACTTCGTCTACTACTGCCTCATCCACGGGCAGGCGATGAAGGGCACGGTCCACGTGGCCGCCGCCGGCACGCCCTACCCGCACTCGCAGCGCTTCTACGACAACCAGTACCGGGTCGGTCGGAATTCCACCGTCCGCCACGGCTTCCACCTGATGGCGCGCATCAGCAAGAGGGCCAGCAACCACCACGTCTACGTCGGGGCGGTCGACGAGAAGCACATGCTCATGGTGATGCGCTTCATCCGGCAGACCGCGAGAGTGCACGTCGGTGACACCGTCGACTTCGACTGGTCCCTCAACCACGGCGATCCGGTGCCGCACACGGTGACGTTCGGCCCCGAGCCCCCGGCGCCGATCCCGGTCGGTGACCCGAAGCACTTCGCTGGTGGCTCACTCAGCTCGGGCGTCCTGCCGACCGCAGGTCCGGGCGCGCACTTCCGCGTGACCTTCAAGAAGGCAGGGACCTACCACTACATCTGCCAGTTCCACGACGGGATGGGGATGGTCGGCACGGTCGTCGTCACCAACCACGACAGCGACGACGACTGACGCGTCCACCGCGTGTGGAGGCCCTGCCGTCGTGACCCCGGGAGACCCAAGGTTTGCCCAAGGGGGTCTCCTGCATGCTTGACCCGTCGCCGAACGTGTCCGCCCGCCCCGTCCACCGGGACGGGCGGACCACAACGTCCAGCGACACATGGGGGATCACATGCGCACACGACAGCACGGACCACACGAGACCGGACGGACATCCGTCAGCAGGCACTCCGACAGGCACTCCCCGAGTCTCCCCCGACGGCTCCCACCGGCCGGCCGGCGCCTTCGCCTGACGGCTGCGGCGGCCGCGGCGTCCGTGACGGTCGGGCTGTTCGGGGCGTTGAGCCCGGCGTCCGCTGCCCTGCCGCCGACCGGGGTGGGCGCCATCGACCCCGCCATCGGCTTTCCTTCGTCCTACACCGACGGCAACGGGCTCTCGCTGCAGCCCTGCCTGGACGGCCTGCCGATCTGCTCGTCCACGACCGCCATGCTCATGGCCCCGGACGGCTTCGGTGAGGGCTTCTACTTCGTCGCCGACGCCAACCTCACGGATGCCGCGATCTCGATCAAGTACCACACCGGACTCGAGGGCGCCTGGCTCGGTGCACCCGACCCGACCGGCGCCGTCGACAACAGGGTCTCGTTCATGCGCACCCAGGTGGCGGTGGCCAAGGGCGGGCTCGTCCCGAACGCCCAGTACACGGTCGACGACCCCTGGGGCAGGGTCGTGTGCACGGCAGACGGCAACGGCTTCCTGCTCAACTCCGCCAAGGGCTGCCGCACCCAGACGGCGGCGATCCCCGGTGACTTCGCGACCGCGCTGGGCGGGCGCATCGGACCGTTCCTGACGTGGGACACGTTCGGACAGGCCGCCGGCGCGCCGCCGGCCGGCTACATCGGTGACTTCGTCACGCCGCACGCGGTGACCGGAAGCCCGACCGGGTTCAACAAGGTCCGGATGCAGGGCCCGGGGCTCACCTCGACCTGCGCCGGCGCCGCCGGACCCATCGCGAGCTGCGTCGAGACCGGCCTGTTCCTCATCGAGGGCAAGGTGCAGCCCCGCGCGTCGGCAGCGATCTCGGTGAGCAGCCTCGCCTTCGGCAACGTCCCGGCGGCGGCGCCGGCAACCAAGTCCTTCACGTACACGAACACCTCGACCGACGGCACGTCAGTGAACGTCACGTCCGTGGCGCTGTCCGCCGGGTCCTCCGCGGCCTACTCGCTCGGCGGCACGTGCGCGGCCGGGCTCCTGCCTCCCGGCGCCAGCTGCACGGTAGACGTGACCTACGCCCCTGCAGGCACCTCGCCCGCCGACGGCTCGGTCGTCGTCAGCAGCGACACGCCCACGGTCGGCGACCGCACCGTGTCTCTGCACGGGACGTCGGTCGGGATCCCGTTCGTCGAGACGCCTGCACCGCCCGCCGCCCTGGCCTTCGCCAACCAGACCACCGGCACGAGCTCGCCCGAGGACGTCATCGTCGTCGGCAACCGCGGGGTCGCTGACGTCAGCCTCACCTCGAGGGCCCTGACGGGCACCGGCGCCGCGCAGTTCTCCCTCGCCGGGACCACGAACACGTGCGCCACGACGGGCGCAGCACCGGCCGGCGGCTGCGAGACAGGAGTCGTCTTCGCCCCGACGACCAACGGCACCAAGACGGCCGACCTCCAGATGACCTTCAGCGACGGCTCGGTTCTCGACGTGCCGCTCACCGGCACCGGCGTGGCGCCCGCCGCCGCACCGGGCGCGCCGACGGCAGTGACCGCCACGGCGGGCAACGGTGCAGCCGCCGTCACCTGGACGCCGCCGGCGAGCGCCGGCACGTCGCCCGTCACCGGCTACACCGTCCAGGCGTTCAACGGCGTCGCCGCCGTCGGCACCCCGCTCTCCGTCGCGGCGACGGCGCGCTCCGCCACGGTCTCCGGGCTCACCAACGGCACGACCTACACGGTGCACGTCAGGGCGGTCAGCGCAGTGGGCGCAGGTGCAGCCGGTGTCTCCAACGCGGTCGCTCCCAAGGCTCCGCCGCTGCCGGGCACGCCGACAGGTGTCACGGCGACCCGCGGCAACGCCAGCGCGACGGTCCGCTGGGTGGCCCCTGCCACGGGCGGGGCGGTCACCGGCTACCAGGTGAGGATCAGCACCGGCGGCGTCCAGGTCGGCGCGTTGCGCGCAGCCGCCGCGACGGCTCGCAGCCTGGTCGTGACGGGGTTGCGCAACGGCACGACCTACAGCGTCCAAGTCCGGGCCGTCAGCGCGGGAGGTCCGGGTGGGTGGTCGACGGCAGCAAGCGTGCGCCCGCTGACCACACCGAGCGCACCGCTCATCGGCACCGCATCGTCCGGGGTCACCGGTGGCACGATCACCGCCCGCGCGACGTGGGCTGCACCCGCCAGCACGGGCGGCACGGCGGTCACGGGCTACCGCGTGCGAGCCCTCCGGATGAGCTCGACCGGTGCGGTGCTCGCGACGACGACCTCCGCCCTGCAGCCGTCGGCCGCGCGGGCCTTGACGATGGTCTTGCCCGTGCGCGGGAGCTACCGGTTCACCGTGCAGGCCGTCAACGCGGTCGGCTCGGGCGCTCTCTCGGCCCGGTCCAACCTCGTGGCCGGACGCTGAGCCTGCCCGTCAGGAGTGCGCACTCACGCCAGGAGTGCACGGTGCACCGTGCACTCCTGACGGAAAGCCGCACCTGTGACGCGAGCGCGGCTCAGCGGTACCAGACGCTCCCCGTCACGGCCGCGAGCAGCAGGAGCGGCACGGCAACCGTCACGAGCAGCACCCCGACCCAGCGCGGGCAGCGAACCGCAACCGACGCCACAGCCGCAAGCAGCCACAGGCCCGCGCGCGGGAGCAGCGGCATCAGCCAGCCGGCGAGCACCAGCCCGGTGACGAAGGCCCACTGCTCCCGGCTCGCCTCGCTGTCCTCGGTGAGGGAGGCCCACC
>CBHRRQ010000068.1:0-17403 GCA_966081555.1 uncultured Terrabacter sp. | reverse complement strand
GCCGCGTTCGCGGGAGGAGGAGTCTGCGGCGACCGAGCCGGTCCGTGCCGCCGAGCCTGAGGCCGTGCCCGTGCCACAGGCCTGACGCGCACGCCCTGCGCCGCACGAGGCCCTGACCGGTGGAGACACCGGTCAGGGCCTCTGCACATGGCGAGCGAAACGGGGTAATGGGCCCTTGTCGCCGATGGACCACCGTCCTCACGGGAGTGTCAGCGCGCCCACCCGCGAGGTCGCCACGGAGAGGGCGCCGAGGAGGACCCATGACGCACGTCGTCGCCGTCACCGGAGCGAGCGGAGGCATCGGCCGGGCCGTCGCCCGGGAGTTCGCCCGACGCGGGAGTGATGTCGCCCTGCTCGCACGCGGTGAGAAGGGTCTGGAGGCGGTCGCGGCCGAGGTGAGGGCCGCGGGGCGCAGAGCCCTGGTGGTGCCGGTCGACGTCGCGGACGCCGACGCGGTCGAGCAGGCGGTCGAGCGCGTCGAGTCCGAGCTCGGCCCGGTCGCGGTGTGGGTCAACGACGCCTTCACCTCCGTCTTCGCGCGCTTCGAGGACATCTCGCCGGAGGAGTACCGCCGGGTCACCGAGGTGAGCTACCTCGGCTACGTGTACGCGACCCGGGCCGTCCTGCGGCGTATGCGGCAGCGCGACGCCGGCACGATCGTGCAGGTGGGCTCGGCGCTCGCCTACCGCGGCATCCCGCTGCAGACGGCATACTGCGGCGCCAAGCACGCGATCCAGGGCTTCCACGAGGCGCTGCGCGTCGAGCTGATGCACGAGCGCAGCAACGTGCACGTGACGATGGTGCAGATGCCTGCGGTCAACACCCCGCAGTTCTCGTGGGTGCTCTCGCGGCTGCCGCGTCACGCACAGCCGGTGCCGCCGATCTACCAGCCCGAGGTCGCGGCCCGTGCCGTCGTCTTCGCGGCCGAGCACCCGCGCCGGCGCGAGTACTGGGTCGGCGGGACCACGGTCGCGACCCTGATGGCGAACGCGGTCGTGCCCGGGCTGCTCGACCGCTACCTCGCCCGGACCGGGTTCGACGCGCAGCAGACCGACCAGCCGCGCTCGGAGGACCAGCCGGTCAACCTCGAGCACCCCGCCGACGGCGCCCGAGGGCACGACTTCGGTGCCCACGGCGCGTTCGACGACCGGTCGAAGCCGACGAGCCGCCAGCAGTGGCTGGCACACCGCTACCCGCAGGTGGCCGGTGCCGCCGGCGTCGGGGTGGCGGCTGCCGGCTTGGCCACCTTCTTCGTGGGACGACGGCGCGCGAGCCGCTAGCCGCGTCACCCGGGCACAACGCGACTGCGAGGATCAGGAACAGCTCGAGCCGACGACGCCCGTCGCGGGCTGACCGCAGCCGCGCCCGGCCGCGCCTCCCGCTCGGCCCGGGCGCCGGTGCGTATCCTCGGGCGGGTGCGCGGTCGAGGATCGAGAGCGACCGGCGGACCGGCGCGACGTCGGAGACGTCTCACGTCCTTGCCGGCAGGGATGTCGTTGGGACTGGCCCTCCTGGGAGCCTCCTACGTAGTGGGGCACGGTCTGCAGATGCCCGTCGACCAGCCTCCGACAGGTGCGCTGGTCGACGTCGTGGACACGACACCTTTGACGGCCCCGGCCGACCGTGCAGTGAAGCCCGAGCCTGCCGCAGGGGCGAGGGCCGTTCTCGCACAGCCCGATCCGCTGTGGGTGTCACGCATCTCTGCACGCACGGGCATACCCAGCGTGGCCCTGCGCGCGTACGGGAGAGCCTCGATCCTTGCGGAGACGGACCTTCCCCGCTGCCACCTGGGCTGGACGACCCTGGCGGCCATCGGGCAGGTCGAGTCGGTGCACGGAACGCTGGGAGGCGGCCGCCTGCTGAGGGACGGCAGGCCGTCCCGGCCGATCGTCGGACCTGCGCTCGACGGGCAGGACGGAGTCGCTGCCCTCCGCTCCGACGCCACCGGCATCCGCCTGCACGGGGACGCGACATGGGACCACGCGGTCGGGCCGATGCAGTTCCTGACGAGCTCGTGGCAACGGTTCGGCGCCGACGGGGACGCCGACGGAGCGGCCGACCCGACCGACATCGACGACGCGGCCTGGGGTGCCGCGCGCCACCTGTGCTCAGGTGGAGTCGACCTGCGCCGGAAGGGTGCCTGGGCACGAGCGGTGTTCGGCTACAACGCCTCCGACGCCTACGTTCGGCGCGTGCTGGACACGGCCGACGGCTACGCACGGGCGGCCGCGCGACGCTGAGGGCCTGAGGGTGACGACGGCTGGCCGGCTGGCTGACGAAGCACACACGAGAGCGCCGGCCACCCCACCGTGAGGCAGGGTGGCCGGCGGCCGCCACCTGGGAACGTCAGCAGGGGATGATGTTGTGCTCCGGGCCGAAGGGGAACTTCGTGATGTTCTCCGCGCCGTCCTCGCCGACGACGAGGATGTCGTGCTCGCGGTAGCCGCCCGCGCCGGGCTCGCCGTCGAGGACGGTGATCATCGGCTCCATCGAGACGACCATGCCCGGCTCGAGCACCGTGTCGATGTCCTCGCGCAGCTCGAGGCCGGCCTCGCGGCCGTAGTAGTGCGACAGGACGCCGAACGAGTGCCCGTAGCCGAAGGTGCGGTTGGGCAGCAGGCCGTGGCCGACGTAGATCTCGTTGAGCTCGGCGGCGATGTCCTTGCAGACCGCGCCGGGCTTGATGAGCTCGAGGCCGCGACGGTGCACCTCGACGTTGATGTCCCACAGCTCGAGCGAGCGTGCATCGGGCTCGCCGAGGAACAGGGTGCGCTCCAGGGCCGTGTAGTAGCCGGACGTCATCGGGAAGCAGTTGAGCGACAGGATGTCGCCGCGCTGGAGCTTGCGGGTCGTGGCCCAGTTGTGCGCGCCGTCGGTGTTGATGCCCGACTGGAACCAGACCCACGTGTCGCGGATCTCGGAGTCGGGGAAGGTGCGTGCGATCTCGTGGACCATCGCCTCGGTGCCGATGAGGGCGACCTCGTACTCGCTGACGCCCTCGCGGATCGCGGCCTTGATGGCCTCGCCGCCGAGGTCGCCGATGCGGGCGCCGTGCTTGATGACCTCGATCTCCTCGGCCGACTTGATCATCCGCTGGCGCATCGCGTCCTGGGCCACGTCGACGAGCTCCGCCCCGCCGAGGACGGCCTGCAGCCTGGCGTGGGCGTCGAGGGAGAGCGTGTCGAACTCGACGCCGACGCGGCGGGGCGTGATGCCGCGCTGGGCGAGGGCCTCCTGGACGCCGTGCTGGAAGTTGTCGCGGCGCCAGTCGGTGTAGACGATGTTCTCGCCGTAGCTGCGGCGCCACGGCATACCGGCGTCGATGTTGGCCGTGACGCTGACCTGCTCGGTCGGGGTGACCACGAGGGCGTACGAGCGGCCGAAGTAGGTGAAGAGGAAGTCGGAGTAGTACTTGATGCCGTGGTAGGAGGTCAGCACGACGGCATCGAGCCCCTTGGCCGCCATGATCTGGCGGAGGCCGGAGAGGCGGCGCTCGAACTCGGCGTCGGAGAAGGTCAGGGGGACCTTGGTGCCGTTGTGCAGCTCCTTGAGCCGCTCGAGCTCACTGACCGACGTGATGGGGGTGGCGATGGACATGGTGAATCTCCTTCAGGGGGTGGTGAATCCGGGGGTGGCGTGAGCCGGGACGAGGTCGGGGGAGTGGAGCTCGGCGCGGATCGCCTCGGCGAGCGCGGCTGACGTGCGGTCGAGCAGCAGGCGGCCCGCGCTCTCGGAGGCGGCGGCCGCGGAGGACAGGCACCCCGAGATGGGCGTGAGCTCCGGGCGGACCGGGAGGCGGTCGTAGCGGGGCAGCTGCGCTGCCGGGAGGTCCATCACGCGGTCGAGGTGGACGAGTACGGGGTGCAGGTGCAGCATGAGCGAGGTCTCCAGCACGCCGCCGTGCTCGACGTCCCAGCCCGGGAACGTGCCGCGGTAGATCTCCTCGATCGTCTCGTCGTCGACGAAGTCCCAGTAGGAGAGCAGGATCGCCGAGACGTCCTGCCCGCGCTGCTGCAGCTCGTTCGTCGCGAGCTCGACTCCCTCGTAGAGGAACTGGTAGTTCTCGAAGTGACCGTTGAGGAAGACGACGCGCCGCGCGCCGTGCCGGGCGAACTCGAGCGTCAGCGTCCGGGCGATCGCGATGACCGTGGCCGCGTCGAGGCTGGTCGTGCCGGCCAGGTGGTTGCCGCCGCCGGAGCGCTGCTGCGACTTGTACCCGTAGGTGACCGGCGCCGCGACGATGCCGTCGACGGCCTCGGCCAGCCGGGTGCTCATCGCCTTGGCGAGCAGCACGTCGGTCTGCAGCGGGAGGTGGGGTCCGTGCTGCTCGATCGCCCCGACCGGGACGATGACGGGTGCACCGCCTCCGATCCTCTCGCGGTAGGTGAAGGCGTCGAGCTCCTCCATGAGGACGCTGGTGGGCATGGCTGCTCCTGGGCGGGTCGGGGGTGCGGGCAGGGTCGCGCGCTGCGGCGGGTGGGTGGTGGGACGCCCCACCCGCCGCGCGTCGGTGGGAGGTCAGTGCGTGGGGGAAGCGACCTCGTCCGGCGTGGCGTCCGGCGTCGTGGCCGGGGTGGTGGCCGTGGCCGTGCCGGGGGTCATGGCCGTCCCGCCGGGGGCGTACGCGTGGTCTGCGTCATGAGCGCACGCGTCGCCGTGGTCGCGGAGGTAGTCCTCGTCGGCCAGGTCGGTCCTGATGCCCAGCGGCACGCCGTGGTGGATGCGGTCGCGGAAGCGCGGGTAGCCGAGGGCCAGGTAGAGCAGGCCGGAGGTCAGCGTGCCCGCCAGCCACGAGAGGTCGACCCCGCCCATGGCGGTGGCGGCCGGGCCCTGGAACGCGGGGAGACCGCCGTACATGAAGACCCACGTCATGAAGAGGCCGCAGACGAAGGCGATGATCGCCGACCAGTTGACGGACTTGAGCCGCGTGTCCCGCGGGTTCACGAAGAGGTAGCCGAACGTCTTGTGGCGGCGTTCGAAGACGAAGTAGTGCACGGCCATGATGCCGCCCCACGTCGCGACCCAGGCCGCGATGGCGATGATCCAGTTGTCGAGCAGCGTCGCGAAGTCCTCGGCGAAGAGGAAGCCGATGACGGCGCACATCGACAGGCAGCCCACGACGACCGAGAGCTTCTTGCGGCTGATGCGGATGTCGAGCGCCTGGAACGCGACGCCGAACGTGTAGAGGTTGATGATGTTCGTCGCGATGGGTCCGTGGATGACGAGGAGGATGACCGGGATCGCCATCGCGCCGAAGCTCTTGACGACGAGCTCACCGGGGTCGGCGGTGCCGTGCATCGTCGCGAGGCTCGCACCGAGCACGCCGAGCCAGACGACGGGCAGGAACTGTCCGAGGACCGAGGTGAGGTAGAGCTTCCACGGCGGGATGCGCTTGGAGACGAAGCGTGAGTAGTCCGGCGCGTAGGTGAACCAGCCGATGCCCCAACCGATTCCGATCGCGGTCATGATGCCCGACATGGCGGCCCAGCGCTCTCCGCCGGTCAGCACCTTTCCGGGAGGGCCGGCGTAGCCCCAGTCGATGGGCAGCTGCGTCCAGGCGATGATCGACATGACGATGAGGACGAGGATCGTCGGGGGCATCGTGATGCGCTCGAACTTCGCGATGGCGCTGTAGCCGCGGTAGCAGATGCCGACCTGGATGCTCATGATCACGGCGGCCACGCCGATCTTCCACGCGAGGTTGGACGCGTCCGGGTCGACCCAGCCGATCTTGGCGAAGAGGGCCATGACGAGGTCGAGGATGACCCACGTGTTGACGGCCGACCAGCCGACGGCGACGACGGCCTGGATGGCAGCGGGGAGGTAGGCGCCGCGCCGGCCGAACGCACCGCGGGCCAGGAGCATGCCGGTGGCGCCGGTCTTCTGCCCGAGCAGCACGAAGAAGCCGAAGCCGACCATGCCGATGATGTTGCCGACGACGAGGACCGTCATCGTGTCGGCGAAGCCGAGCCCGAGCTGGATGCCCAGCGCGCCGAGGATCCAGTTGATCGGGGCGACGTTGGCTCCGGCCCAGATCCAGAACTGTCCGGAGACCTTGGTCGTTCGGGCGGACTCCGGCACTGGCTGGAGCACGTCCTCTACGGAGTGGGTCACGTCTTCCGAGTGACTCTGGGTGGAAAGGCTCATGTGGGGACTGCTTTCGTCGTTGAAAACCCCTGCGGATGAATGGCCGGCTGCGACAACGGTAGGATCTGCTTTCCGTCCCTTCCAGACTCACACTGTCTCCTGTCGCGGGACGGGTGGGTGACAAACTGTCACCAGCCCTGCGAGGGTGACCGCTATGTCCCTTCTCCTGCGCGAGATCCTCGACAGCGGCGCCCTCGCCCCCGGCGCCCCGAAGGCGGTCGCTGCGCAAGGCGCCGTCGGCACGGCCCGGGTCCGGTGGGTGCACTCCAGCGAGGTGCTCGAGATCGCACCGCTGCTGTCCGGAGGCGAGCTGCTGCTGACCGGCGGGGTCGCGCTCCTTGCGCTCAAGCCCGCGGCCCAGGTCGAGTACGTCTGGAGCCTCGCGTCACGGGGTGTCGCCGCGCTCGCCGTCGAGACGGCGGGATCCGGGCGACACCTGCCCACCGAGCTGGTGGCCGCCGCGGAGGAGGCGGGCCTGCCACTGCTGGAGCTGCGCCAGGTGGTCCCGTTCGTCGAGGTGGCCGAGGAGGTCAACCGACGCATCGTCTCGGCGCAGGTGGCAGCCCTCCGCGTGGCGGACCAGCTCTCCCAGGCCCTCACCGAGCGGCTCGCGAGCTCCGGCACTGCGCTCGAGCCGCTGCTGGGCGTCATCGCCGAGACGCTCGGCGTCCACGTGCGGGTGCTCGACACCCGCGGCGGCCTGCTCGGTCAGGCGGGTCCGGAGCCGGACGCGGAGGCCGAGCCGCTCGGGGCCGAGCTCTCGGTGAGCGGGATCGCGGTCGCCCACCTCGAGCTGCTCGCCAGCCCCGTGGCCGACGTGCAGACCCAGGAGACCCTGGAGACCGTGCTCGCCCGGGTGCGCAGCATCGTGGCGCTGGCGCTCGCCCGGCACAGCCGGCCCAGCCTGGTCAGGCTCGCCGAGGACGAGCTCGTGCGGCTGATCGGCGCCGGCGGGGGAGGGGAGCGCCTCATCGAGCTGTGCCAGGCGGGCGGGATCGACCCGGAGCAGCCCCTCGTCATGGCGGTGGTGCGGCGCCCGGCCGACGGGCACATCGACACGGAGCAGCGCACGCGGCGCGCCCTGCCGGCCTCGCTCGTCGTCGCCCATGCGGACTGGCTCGAGATCCTCATGCCGCTCAGGGCGGCCACGCAGGCGGAGCGTGCGCGGGCTCTCACGGCCCTGCGGGGGGCTGTCGCCGGCACCGGTCTGACGGGTGCCCTCGGCCCCACGGCCCCGACCGTGCGGCAGGCCTCCTTCTCCCTCGCGGAGGCGCGCACGACGTGGCGCCTCGGCCGGTCGTCGAAGGGCACGGCCGCCGTCCACGACGCGTCCGACTACCTCGTGGAGCGGATGGCCGAGAGGTCGCTGTCGCGCAGCGTCGTCGACGCCCTCGTCGAGGAGGCGCTCGGCGAGCTGGTTCGGATCGACCAGCGTTCCGGTGGCGAGCTGGTGCGCACCCTCGACGTGTGGATCTCCACCGGCTGCAACGCGACCGAGTCGGCGCAGATCCTCTTCCTCGAGCGGCAGTCCCTGCACAAGCGGCTGCGCCGGATCTTCCAGGTGCTCGGTGGCGACCCGCGGGGGCGCGGGCAGCTCGCGGCACTGGCGCTCGCGGTCCGGCTCGTGCGCGGGGGAGCCCAGCTGCGCGACGACCTGCGCCCCTGACCTCGGTGCCGGCCGGCCGTTTGGACGTCAGAGGACGGCGCGGACCGCTTCCTCGAAGTGCTCGACGTGCGACGCGGCGAGCTCGGCGGCGTGGTCGGCGTCCTTGGCCACGATCGCCTCGAGCAGGGTCACGTGCTCCTTGATGTGCTCCGAGACGGACGGCAGCCGTTCGAGCACGAGGCACCAGATGCGGGTCGCGAGGTTGTCGAGCCGGACGAGGGTCTCCTCGAGGTGGGGGTTCTCGGCGGCGCGGTAGATGAGCCGGTGCACGTCGATGTCGTACTCCATGAGCGGCCGCTTGTCGTCGGGCTCGTCGCCCATCGACCCGATCTGCCGCGCCTTCTCGGCGAGCTCGGCGCGGATGTCGGCGCGCGCGACGAGGGCGGCCCGCCGCGCGGCCAGCGGTTCGAGGACGTGGCGCATCTCGGAGATCGCGGCGAGGTCCTTGATGTCGACCTGGGTCGCGAAGGTGCCCCGCCGCGGATAGGACACGACGAGGTGGTCGAGCTCGAGCTTCTTGAGGCTCTCGCGGATCGGGGTGCGGCCGATGCCGAGGTCACTGCCGAGCTGGGCCTCGTTGATCGGGGCGCCGGGTGCGATGTCGAGCATGACGAGTCGGTCGCGCAGCACGTGGTAGGCCTGCTCGGCCATCGAGCCGTACGCCAGTGCGGGCGCCGTCGCGGTCATGGGTCCTCCCGGGTCGGGTGGCCACGGTGTCGTGGCCGGTGTGGGCGTCGTCGTGGCCACGGTGTTGCTGTCGTGGCCGCTGGTCGGGCTCTGGGATCTTCTCGGACAGACCGTTGACGACCCGTGCCACCAAACATACTATTGCGATCCCGATGATATATCAGTCATCGACAACAAGGACATCAACTTTCCGGAGGGCTTCATGTCCCAGCTCACCATCACCCCGCCCGCCGCGGCCACGCTGCTCGACGAGGACCTCGCCCAGCTCGACCCCGAGGTCGCCGCCGCCATCGGGGCCGAGCTCCGGCGCCAGCAGGGCACCCTGGAGATGATCGCTTCGGAGAACTTCGCCCCGCTCGCGGTCATGCAGGCCCAGGGCTCGGTGCTGACGAACAAGTACGCCGAGGGCTACCCGGGCCGCCGCTACTACGGCGGGTGCGAGCACGTCGACGTCGTCGAGTCGCTCGCGATCGAGCGGGTCAAGGCCCTCTTCGGCGCAGCGCACGCCAACGTCCAGCCGCACTCGGGGGCCCAGGCGAACGCCTCGGTCATGCACGCGCTGCTGACGCCGGGCGACACCATCCTCGGCCTCGACCTCGCCCACGGCGGTCACCTGACGCACGGCATGCGCCTCAACTTCTCCGGGCGCCTCTACGACGTCGTGGCCTACGGCGTCCGTGAGGACACCCACGTCGTCGACCTGGCGGAGGTGGAGCGGCTCGCCCGCGAGCACCGCCCGCGCATGATCGTGGCCGGCTGGTCGGCGTACTCTCGGCACCTCGACTTCGCCGCGTTCCGGCGCATCGCCGACGAGGTCGGCGCGTACCTCTTCGTCGACATGGCGCACTTCGCCGGGCTGGTCGCCGCCGGCCTGCACCCGTCGCCGGTGCCGCACGCCCACGTCGTCTCCTCGACGACGCACAAGACACTCGGCGGACCGCGCGGGGGGATCATCCTCACCAACGACGCCGACATCGCCAAGAAGATCAACTCCGCCGTCTTCCCCGGCCAGCAGGGCGGCCCGCTCGAGCACGTCATCACGGGGAAGGCCGTCGCCTTCAAGGTCGCCGCCGGCGACGAGTTCCGCGACCGCCAGCGCCGCACGCTCGCCGGTGCGTCGATCCTCGCCGGGCGCCTCACCCAGCCCGACGTCACCGACGCCGGCATCGGGGTCGTCTCGGGTGGCACCGACGTGCACCTCGTCCTCGTCGACCTGCGCCACTCCCAGCTGGACGGCCGCCAGGCGGAGGACCTCCTCCACTCCGTCGGCATCACCGTCAACCGCAACGCGGTGCCGTTCGACCCGCGCCCGCCGATGGTGTCGTCGGGCCTGCGCATCGGTACGCCGGCGCTGGCCACCCGCGGCTTCGACGAGGCCGCCTTCACCGAGGTCGCCGACGTCATCGCCACCGCCCTCGCGGGCGACGGCTCCGAGGCAACGCTCGCCGCCCTGCGACAGCGGGTCGACGCCCTCGTGGCCAGGTTCCCCCTCTACCCGACCCTCGAGAAGGTGCAGTGACCATGAACCAGCGTGAGCTCCCCGAGCACCCCGACTTCCTCTGGGCCAACCCCGAGCCGAAGCGCAGCTACGACGTCGTCATCGTGGGCGCGGGCGGCCACGGTCTCGCGACCGCGTACTACCTCGCGAGCAAGCACGGCATCACCAACGTCGCCGTGCTCGAGCGCGGCTGGATCGCCGGCGGCAACATGGCCCGCAACACGACGATCATCCGCTCGAACTACCTGTGGGACGAGTCGGCCGCGATCTACGAGCACTCCCTCAAGCTGTGGGAGAACCTCGAGGACGAGCTCGGCTACGACGTCTTCTTCTCGCAGCGCGGCGTGCTCAACCTCGCCCACACGCTCCAGGACGTCCGCGACTCGGTGCGCCGCGTCGAGGCCAACCGCCTCAACGGCGTCGACGCCGAGTGGGTCGACCCGCAGCAGGTCAAGGAGCTGTGCCCGATCATCAACATCGGCGACGACATCCGCTACCCCGTCATGGGCGGCACCTACCAGCCGCGCGCCGGCATCGCCAAGCACGACTGGGTCGCCTGGGGCTACGCCCGCCGCGCGAGCGAGCTCGGCGTCGACATCATCCAGAACTGCGAGGTGACCGGCTTCGTCATCGACGGCGGCCGCGTCACCGGGGTCGAGACGAGCCGCGGCCGCATCAACGCGGGCAAGGTCGCGCTCTGCGCGGCCGGGCACACCTCGGTGCTCTCCGAGCTCGCCGGCTTCCGGGTGCCGATCCAGTCGCACCCGCTGCAGGCCCTCGTCTCCGAGCTGCACGAGATCATCCACCCCACCGTCGTCATGTCGAACCACGTGCACGTCTACGTGTCGCAGGCGCACAAGGGCGAGCTCGTCATGGGGGCCGGCATCGACTCCTACAACGGCTACGGGCAGCGCGGCTCGTTCCATGTCATCGAGCACCAGATGTCGGCGGCCGTCGAGCTCTTCCCCGCCTTCTCCCGCGCCCACCTGCTGCGCACCTGGGGGGGCATCGTCGACGTGACCATGGACGCCTCGCCCGTGATGGGCAAGTCGCCCGTCGACGGCATGTACGTCAACTGCGGTTGGGGCACAGGCGGATTCAAGGCCGTGCCCGGCGCCGGCTACGCGTACGCCCACACCATCGCCACCGACGAGCCGCACGAGCTCAACCGCGCCTTCGGCCTCGACCGCTTCGTCAGCGGTGCCCTCATCGACGAGCACGGCGCCGCAGCCGTCGCCCACTGACCGTCACGCAAGGAGACCCCGATGCTCATCATCGACTGCCCGAACTGCGGGCCCCGCCCCGAGACCGAGTACGGCTACGGCGGACAGGCCCACGTGGCCTACCCGGAGGACCCGCACGCGCTCACCGACGAGCAGTGGGCGCAGTACCTCTTCTACCGCGACAACCCCAAGGGGGACTACGCCGAGCGTTGGGTCCACTCCGCCGGCTGCCGCAAGTGGTTCAACGCGGTCCGCGACACCCGCACCTACGAGATCTCGGCGGTCTACCGCGCCGGCGAGTCCCGTCCCGAGATCCCGAAGGGAGCCTGACATGGCAGCCGACCAGTCCCGGCGCATCGACGCCGGTGGGGCCATCGACCGATCCACGCCCGTCGAGCTCGTCGTCGACGGCACTACCCTGACGGGGTTCGCAGGTGACACCGTCGCCTCTGCCCTCGTCGCGAACGGCCGGCTCCGGGTGGGCGACTCGATCTACCGCGGCCGCCCGCGCGGCATCCTCTCGGCGGGCGTCGAGGAGCCGAACGCGTTCGTGCTCGTCCACGGCGACCACGACGAGTCGATGCTCCCGGCGACCACCCTCGAGCTCGTGCCCGGCCTGGACGTGCGCCTGCTCGACGGCATCGGTGTGCTCGACCAGAAGCCGGACCCTGCCGAGTACGACAAGCTGCACGTCCACGCCGACGTCGCGGTGGTCGGCGCCGGTCCCGCGGGCCTCGCCGCCGCGCGCGCCGCCGCAGCGACCGGTGCCCGCGTCGTGCTCCTCGAGCAGGACTTCCGCCTCGGTGGCAGCCTCCTCGCCTCGCCCGCAGAGGTCGTCGAGGGCGTGCCGGCTGCACAGTGGGTCGAGCAGGTCCGCGCCGAGCTCGAGGCCGCACCGGAGGTGCGCGTCCTCACCCGAACGACCGCGTTCGGCAGCTACGACAACAACCACCTCATCGCCGTCGAGAAGCGGGTCGAGCACCTCGACGGAACCGCACGCGACGGCATACCGAGGCAGCGCATCTGGCACGTCACAGCTGCCCAGGTCGTCCTGGCCACCGGCGCCTTCGAGCGCCCGATCGTCTTCGCCGACAACGACGTTCCCGGTGTCATGCTGGCGTCGTCCGTGGCCACCTACGTGCGGCGGTATGCCGTCCTGCCGGGCCGCGAGGCCGTCGTCGTCACGACGAACGACTCCGGCTACGCCGCCGCGCACGCGCTGCTCGAGGCGGGTGCGTCGGTGCACGTCGTCGACGCGCGCGACGAGGGCGCGAGCGGCTCCGTGGCCGCGACTGCGCAGGCCGCCGGCCTCACCGTGCGGAGGGGCTGCGCCGTCGTCGGCATCGACGGCGAGTCGGCCGTCGAGGGCGCGTGGGTCGCCCGCATCGACGCCGAGGGCGCTCTGCTCGGCGACGCCGAGCGGGTGGCGTGCGACCTCGTCGCGGTCTCCGGCGGCTGGACGCCGAACGTCAGCCTCCACAGCCAGCGCCAGGGTGCGCTGCACTGGGACGACGACCTCGCGGGCTTCGTCCCGACCGCGCCGGTGCGCAACCAGCACCTCGCGGGCGCCGTGCGCGGCACCTACTGGACCGACGGCTGTCGCGTCGAGGGTGACGCCGCTGGCCTCGCCGCCGCCTCCGCCGCAGGGTTCGAGACCGGATCGCGCGGCGGCCCAGTCGAGTCCGACGTCGTCGCCGTGGCAGAGGAGCGAGTCGCCCGCGCCGGCCGCACCCGTCAGCTGTGGGTCGTCGAGGGACGCGAGGGCGGGTATGCCACGCACTTCGTCGACCTGCAGCGCGACAACACGGCCGCCGACGTGCTGCGGGCCACCGGCGCCGGCATGCGCTCGGTCGAGCACGTCAAGCGCTACACCTCGATCAGCACCGGCGTCGACCAGGGGCGCATCGGGGCGGTCAACACGATCGGCCTGCTGACGCGGGTGCTGTCGGGTGACGACACGCGTGCCATCCCGCCCGGCCAGCCCGGCCAGGACGAGACCGCGGGTGCGCCCGCCGGGAGCGCCCCGCCCACGCCCGGCGCGATCGGCAACACGACCTTCCGGGCTCCGTTCACCCCGGTCGCCTTCGCAGCGCTGGCCGGTCGCGCTCGCGGCGCCCTCTTCGACGCCGCACGCACGACGTCGATCCACCCGTGGCACGAGGCGCACGGCGCGCTCTTCGAGGACGTCGGCCAGTGGAAGCGACCGTGGTACTACCCGCGCCCCGGCGAGGACATGGACGCCGCTGTGGCCCGCGAGTGCCGCGCGGCCCGCGAGGGCGTCGCCTTCATGGACGCCACGACGCTCGGCAAGATCGAGATCCGCGGCGCCGACGCCGGCGAGTTCCTGAACCGCCTCTACACCAACGCGTTCAAGAAGCTGGCCGTCGGCAAGGCCCGCTACGGCATCATGTGCAAGCCTGACGGCATGGTGTTCGACGACGGCGTCGTCCTGCGCCTGGCGGAGGACCGCTACTTCGCCACGACGACGACCGGCGGGGCCGCTCGAGTGCTCGAGTGGCTCGAGGAGTGGTCGCAGACGGAGTGGCCCGACCTCGATGTCGTGTGCACGTCGGTGACCGAGCAGTGGTCGACGATCGCCGTCGTCGGTCCCCGCTCGCGCGACGTCGTCGCCCGCATGGCGCCCGATCTCGACGTGTCGCGAGAAGGCTTCGGGTTCATGGAGTTCCGTGAGACCGAGCTCGCCTCAGGGATCCCGGCGCGCATCTGCCGGATCACGTTCTCGGGTGAGCTCGCCTTCGAGATCAACGTGCCGACCTGGTACGGCCTGCAGGTCTGGGAGGACGTCGCCGAGGCCGGCGCAGAGTTCGACATCACCCCGTACGGCACCGAGACGATGCACGTGCTGCGGGCGGAGAAGGCCTACCCGATCGTCGGTCAGGACACCGACGGCACCGTGACGCCGCAGGACCTCGGCATGGACTGGATCGTCTCCACGACGAAGGACTTCGTCGGCAACCGGTCCTACTCACGGGCGTCGCACCGCGCCGCGGACCGCAAGCAGCTCGTCAGCGTGCTGCCCGTCGACCGGAGCCTGCGCCTGCCGGAGGGCGCGCAGCTCGTCGAGCCGGGCGCGCTCGGCGACTACACGGGGGAGGGCCTGCCCTCGCAGCCGATCCCGATGCTCGGCCACGTCACGTCGAGCTACCACTCCCAGGCGCTCGGCCGCTCGTTCGGCCTCGCGCTCGTCAAGGCCGGCCGTGACCGGATCGGCCAGACGCTCATCGCGTCCTTCGAAGGACGCTTCGCCGAGGTCGAGGTGGCCGACGCGGTGCTCTACGACAAGGAAGGGGCCAGGCGAGATGGCTGAGCAGACGATGACGATGAGGACGCCTGAGGAGGCCACGCTCGAGGTCGCGGCGCACGTGCCGCCCGTCGACCGGGCCCGGGTGCTCGGGTTGCGACGCAGCCCCGCCCAGCGCCTCGAGGCAGAGATGCTGCAGGGGTCCGTCGATGCCGTGTCGCTGCGCGAGATCCCGTTCCTCACGCAGGTCGCGATCCGCGCCACGCCGGGTCGCGATGGCTCACTGACCGACGCGCTCGGCCTGGCCCTGCCGACGCGCGCCGGCGAGGTCGCGGGTGCCGGAGACGGCAACGGCCTCGCCGTGCTCTGGCTCTCGCCCGACGAGTTCCTGGCCGTCGGACCCGACGAGGCCGACAGCGGCGTCTCACCGGAGGCGTATGCCGGTGGGCTGGCCGACGCCCTCGGCTCCGGACCCGGGCAGGTGGTCGACGTGTCGGCCAACCGCACGACGCTCGAGCTGTCCGGGCCGCAGGCACGCTCCGTGCTCGAGAAGAGCTGTGAGCTCGACCTGCACCCACGCGTGTTCCCGGTCGGGGCGGCCGTCGCGACCCTGCTGGGTCCGACCGGGGTCATCCTGTGGCGCACTGGCGAGGACACCTGGCGGGTCATGCCCCGCGCCTCGTTCGCCACGCACGTGGTGCGCTGGCTGCTCGACGGGATGCGGGAGTACCGCTGATGTCGTTGAGCGCCCTCGACCTCTTCTCGGTGGGGATCGGGCCGTCGTCGTCGCACACGGTGGGTCCGATGCGGGCAGCCCGGCGGTTCGCCGCCGGGCTGGCCGACTCGGGGCTGCTCGACCGGACGGCGCGGGTGCAGGTGCAGCTCTACGGTTCGCTGGGCGCGACAGGCCACGGGCACGGCTCCGACCGCGCCGTCCTGCTGGGCCTGGAGGGGGAGGACCCCGAGACCGTCGACACGTCGCACGCGGTGGTGCGGGTCGAGGCAGTCCGAGCCGACCGCAAGCTCGCCCTCGACGGCGTCCACCGGGTCGACTTCGACCCCGACGAGGACCTCGTGCTGCACCGGCGGCGCACGCTGCCGGGACACCCCAACGGGATGACCTTCGAGGCCTTCGACGAGGCGGGGCGCTCGCTGCGTGCGCGCACCTACTACTCGGTGGGTGGCGGATTTGTCGTCGACGAGGAGGCGATCGGCGCCGACAGGGTCGTCACCGACACCACCCCCCTGCCACTTCCGTTCAGCACCGGTGCTGAGCTGCTCCGGCGCTGTCGCGAGACCGGGCTGTCGGTCGCCGGCGTGATGATGGCCAACGAGCGTGCGTGGCGACCCGAGCACGAGGTGCGGGAGCGGCTGCTGCACCTCTGGCGCGTCATGCAGGAGTGCGTCGAGAGCGGCTGCACCCGCGAGGAGCGCACACTGCCCGGCGGCCTGCGGGTGCGGCGCCGGGCGCCGGAGCTGCGCGACCGCCTCCGACGGCAGGAAGCCGACGTGCGAGCTGCGTCGGGCGGGGCGATGCCCGACCCGCTCTGGGCCATGGAGTGGGTCAACCTCTACGCCCTGGCCGTCAACGAGGAGAACGCCTCCGGCGGTCGCATCGTCACCGCGCCGACGAACGGCGCGGCCGGCATCATCCCCGCGGTCCTGCACTTCTACGCTCGCTTCGTCGACGGTGCCGACGACGACGGGATCGTCGAGTTCCTCCTCACTGCAGCCGCCGTCGGCATCATCGTCAAGCTGGGCGCCTCGATCTCGGGCGCCGAGGTGGGCTGTCAGGGAGAGGTGGGCTCGGCCTGCTCGATGGCGGCAGCCGGGCTGTGCGCCGTGCTCGGCGGCACCCCGGAACAGGTCGAGAACGCGGCCGAGATCGGGATCGAGCACAACCTCGGACTGACGTGCGACCCGGTCGGGGGGCTCGTGCAGATCCCGTGCATCGAGCGCAACGCCATCGCCTCGGTCAAGGCCGTGAACGCGGCGCGGCTCGCGCTGCAGGGCGACGGGGAGCACAAGGTCACCCTCGACCAGGCCGTCAAGACGATGCGCGAGACCGGCGCCGACATGAAGATCAAGTACAAGGAGACGTCGCGAGGTGGCCTCGCCGTCAACGTCATCGAGTGCTGACACGGGCCGTCCGGCCCGCCCCGAGAGGAGACCCGCATGAGCACCGTCACGACTGCCGTCGCCCAGCAGCAGGAGGGCTACGTCCTCACGCTCGACTGCCCCGAGGCGCCCGGCCTCGTCCACGCCGTGTCCGGCTTCCTCATGGAGCAGCACGGTGACATCCACGAGCTCAAGCAGTTCGACGACGTGCGCGGCGGGCACTTCTTCCTCCGCGTGCACTTCGCGATCGCCGGCGACCGGGCCGATGCCGGCGTCGACGCCCTGCGCGAGGCGTTCGCCGCCGTGGCGCAGCGGCACGGCATGCGCTTCGAGCTGCGAGAGGCCTCCGCCAAGCGGCGGGTCCTCGTCATGGTGTCGAAGTTCGCGCACTGCCTCAACGACCTGCTCTTCCGCTCCCGCATCGGCGAGCTGCCCATGGAGATCGCGGCCGTGGTGTCCAACCACCCCGACCACCGCGCGCTCGTGGAGTGGCACGGCATCCCCTTCTTCCACGTGCCGGTCACGGCGGCGACCAAGCCGGCGGCCGAGGCCCGGCTGCTCGACCTCGTCGACCGCTTCGAGATCGAGCTCGTCGTGCTCGCGCGCTACATGCAGATCCTCAGCGACGACCTCACCGAGCAGCTCACCGGACGAGCCATCAACATCCACCACTCGTTCCTGCCGAGCTTCAAGGGCGCCAAGCCCTACCACCAGGCCTTCGACCGGGGCGTGAAGCTGGTCGGCGCGACCGCGCACTACGTCACCGCCGACCTCGACGAGGGCCCGATCATCGAGCAGGACG
>CBHRRQ010000067.1:0-17549 GCA_966081555.1 uncultured Terrabacter sp. | reverse complement strand
TGCCGGCGCCGCGGTGGCGGCCGACGGCGTCGATCTCGTCGACGAAGACGATGGCCGGCGCGTTGGCCTTGGCCTGCTCGAAGAGGTCGCGCACGCGGCTCGCGCCGACGCCGACGAACATCTCGACGAAGTCCGAGCCGGAGATCGAGTAGAACGGCACGCCCGCCTCACCCGCGACGGCGCGGGCGAGCAGCGTCTTGCCGGTGCCCGGCTGGCCGTAGAGCAGCACGCCCTTGGGGATCTTGGCGCCGACGGCGAGGAACTTCGCCGGCTCCTGGAGGAACTCCTTGATCTCCTGGAGCTCCTCGATGGCCTCGTCGCAGCCCGCGACGTCGGCGAAGGTGACCTTCGGGGTGTCCTTGGTGGCGAGCTTGGCGCGCGACTTGCCGAACTGCATGACGCGGTTGCCGCCGCCCTGCATCTGGCCCATGAGGAACCAGAAGAGGCCGAGGATGATGATGATCGGCAGGATCGAGAAGAGCAGGGAGCCGAACCAGCTCGGCTCGTCGATCTGGTCGTCGACGCCCTTCGTCGGCGGCTTGGCGTTGAGCGCGTCGACGACGTCCTTGCCGCGGGCGTCGACGTAGAAGGCGTAGACCGACTTCGCGTCCTTCACCGTGCCGTCGGGCGAGGAGTAGGGCGTCTTGAGCGTCAGCTCCATGCGCTCGTTGTTGAGCAGCTTGGCCGACTCGACGTTGCCGTCGGTGATCTGCTTCATGGCAGCCGACGTGTCGATCCGGGGCGGCCCCGACTCGGAGAACATCATGCCGAAGACGAGCGCGCTGATGAGGACCAGGATCCACAGCAGTGGGGTGCGCAGAATGCGTTTGGCGTCCATGTACGTGCGGGGCGAGAGTGCCCCGGTCCTCCTGCTCGTCCGGTGAGTCTTTCCACCGGGCTCAACGTCCGGCGGACTACCAGTGTTCCGCATCGCGGGGTGGCACGGCCAACCCGGCCACCCCTTCTCCTACCCGGCTCTCCACGGACCCCTACCACCGCCGGGCGGGAGACCGTGCGGTGCGGCCGGGTCGGGTCAGGAGGTCGCCGCGCGCAGAGCCTCGAGCACGCGTCGGTCGATGCCGTCGGGACTGAGCCGGGCCTCGTAGTTCGCGTTGCCCGCCCAGTCGGCGAGGGCGGTCGCCACGTCGTCGGCGCCCGACGAGACGAAGCCCTCGCGGGCCAGCCGCTCGCGCACCTCGTCGGCGAGCGCGCCCTCGAGCGGCTGGACGTCCTCCGGCTTGCCGAAGTACATCTCCCAGTCCGCGTGCAGGCGCACCAGCTCGGTCACCGGGTCGGCGTGGTCGTCGACGCGGAGGTCGGCGAGCACGCCGCACCCGTCGTAGCCCGAACCCGGCTCGACGGCGTACAGGGCTGCGCTCTGGCGACCCCGCGAGTCGCCACCGGCGGAGTCACCTGCGGCGAGCGCGGCCAGCAGGCGCCGGGCGAGCGGCTCACCGGCGCTCTCTCGCCACGCTCGCTCCATCTCGTCCACGACCTCGGGACCGGTGAGGATGTTGCCCTGGATCGCGTATGCCGTGTCGCCCTCGTCGCGTGCGACGCCACCGGCCCAGGGGTTGCACTCCGACCCAGTGTAGGTGGCCGCCGAACCGGTGCCGACCACCCCGAGCTGACGCGTCTCGCGCCCGTCGTCGAGGCCCGTCGCGGCGGCGAGCGCCTCGTCGGCGGCGTCACCCGCGGCGAGGCGGCCGAGCAGCTCGTCGAGATAGGCGACGCGCGCGTACGACTGGGTGGCGACGGCTCCGACGCCCGTGCGGGCAGCCGGCACGACCGCGCCGACGGCGAGGAACTTCGAGGCGACCGCGACTCCGTAGGCCTCGCCCTGGCGGGCGACGATCGAGAAAGTCATTCGTAGACGTGGGGTGCGAGGGTTCCGACGCAGCGCAGGTTGCGGTACTTCTCCGCGTAGTCGAGGCCGTAGCCCACGACGAACTCGTTGGGGATGTCGAAGCCGACGTACTTCACCGGGATGTCGACCTTGACGACGTCGGGCTTGCGCAGCAGCGTGCAGATCTCGACCGAGGCCGGGTTGCGCGACTCGAGGTTGGACTTGATCCACGAGAGCGTCAGGCCGGAGTCGATGATGTCCTCGACGATGAGCACGTGGCGGCCGCTGATGTCGGTGTCGAGGTCCTTGAGGATGCGCACGACACCCGAGGACTTCGTGCCGGAGCCGTAGGACGAGACCGCCATCCAGTCCATCGGCGCGGTGCCGGGCAGGGCGCGCATGAGGTCGGCCATGACGACGACAGCGCCCTTGAGGACGCCGACGAGGAGGAACTCCTTGCCCTCGTAGTCCTTCCAGATGTCGGCGGCGAGCTCGGAGAGGCGGGTCTGGATCTGCTCCTCGGTGAGCAGGACCTTGGCCAGGTCATCTCCCATGTGCTCGTGGTCCACGAAGGCTCCTCTGTGCAGGTGGTGCGGGGTCGTTCAGGGCGGGTCCATTCAACCGCACGGACTCGACGGTACGAGAACGCCGTGGAGGGTTGACGTCGCCCTGACGACGACAAACCTCCACACGCGAGGCGTAGGCCGTGGTGCGCGCCGCTCAGGCGATGGCGGACTCGCGCAGCGGACTGAAGACGATCGCGCCGGCGGTGCGCGAGACGGCGATGCCGCCCGGCACGTGGAGGGGCCCCTGCCCGTGCCACGAGGTGAGCAGGGCGTCGAGGGACTCGACGTGGGCGGCGCTGACGTCGGCGAGCGGTGCGCCCGCCTCGGCCGCGAGCAGCCGCCAGACACGGGTGCGGATCGCGCGGGGCAGCCCCGACAGGGCGTCGAGGTCGACGCCGTCGCCGCCGGGCCCGGTGGGCAGCTCGGCCCTGGCCTTGATGGCGAGGCTCTCGAGGTAGTCGGCGTCCTCGCGCAGCAGGTCGGCGCTGCGGGCGAGCGCAGCCCCGAAGCCGGGGCCGAGGTCGGACTCGAGCGTCGCGAGCAGGCGCCGGGCCCTCACCCGCCGGAACGAGTCGTCGCTGTTGTGGGGGTCGGTCCACGGCTCGATGCCGTAGGCCGCGCAGGCAGCGAGCGTGGTGGCGCGCGGCAGGGCGAGCAGGGGGCGCACGAAGCGGTCGCGGCGCACCGGCATACCGCTGAGGGAGCGGGCCCCGGAGCCCCGTGAGAGGCCCAGCAGCACCTGCTCGGCCTGGTCGTCGCGGGTGTGGCCGATGAACACCATCGACGCACCGGCGCGGTCGGCGGCGCCCTCGATCGCGACGTAGCGGGCCGAGCGCGCGTCGGCCTCGAGGCCGGCGCCGGTCGTGTGCATGTCGGCGCGCACCACCTCGACGGGGTCGAGGCCCAGCTCGCGGCACAGGTCAGCAGCGTCGGCCGCGACCTGGTCGGAGCCCTCCTGCAGGCCGTGGTCGACGACGACGGCACCACCGCGCACGCCGGCACGCGGCGCCTCGAAGGCAAGAGCGGCCGCGAGCGCGACGGAGTCGGGGCCGCCCGAGCAGGCGACGAGGACGACGCCGCCCTCGGGGACGTCGGAGAGGTGCTCGCGCACCGCGAGACGGGTGGCGGCGACGGCGGGGTCGGGACCGGGCATCTCGTGCAGGCTCCTCACCGGCTCAGCCGTGGACCCGACGCACCCAGGCGTCCGGCTCGAGGATCTCGGAGGCCCGCGGCAGCGTGTCGGGCGAGCTCCACACCGCGTTGAACCCGTCGCGGCCCACCTGGTCGGTGACGGCCCGCACGAAGACGGCGCCGTCGCGGTACTGCCGCATCTTCGCCTCGAGGCCGAGCAGCTTGCGCAGCAGCCGGTCGACACCGACGGCGCTGTTGCGCCGCTCGTCGAACTTGCGCCGGATCTCCTGCACGCTCGGGATGACCCGCGGCCCGACGGCGTCCATGACGACGTCGGCGTGGCCCTCGAGCAGCGACATGACGGCGGTCAGGTCGGCGATCTTCGCCTTCTGCTCGGGAGTCGCGAAGAGCTGCCCGAGCCCCTCGCCCGAGCTGAGCACCTCGGGGAGGTTCTTCGTCAGCTGCTCGAAACGCTTGCTGAGGTCGTCGGGCGTCGGCGCCATGTCGACGGCCAGGGCCTGGGTGCTGGCGACCATGTGATCGCGCAGCCAGGGCACCGCGGTGAACTGCACGCGGTGGGTCTCCTCGTGCATCGCGACCCAGCGCCGGAAGTCGGTCGCGTCGACCGCGAGCTTGCGCTCGGTGGCGACGATGTTCGGCGCGACGAGCAGCAGCCGCGGGGTGCCGCCCGGCGCGAGGTCGTACTGGCCCAGCACCTTGCTGGAGAGGAAGGCGAGCAGCCCACCCATCTCGGCGCCGGTGACCTTGCCACCGATGGCCGCCGCCGCAGCGCTCGTCTGGCCCTTCTTCGTCGAGTTGAGCTTGTCGACGACGGGCTCGAGCAGGGCACGGAACGAGTCGACGTTGGCGCTGATCCAGCCCACCCGGTCGACGACGAGCGGCGCCGGGGCACCCTCGGGCGCGACCAGGGCGCTCGTCTCGGCGACGGGTGCGACGGCCGACGCGGCGGCGTCGCGCAGGTCGGCGACGATGGCGGCGGCCTCGTCGCCCGAGACCTGCGGGCCGGGGTTGACGATGGCGCGGCCGGTCTTCTTCGCGAACTCGTAGTCGACGTAGGCGGCCGGCGCACCTCCCGAACGGTCGGGACGGTCTGCGTCCACTGGGAGGGTCGTGTCGGTCATGCCAGCCCTTTCGTGCCGTGACGCTGTCGTCGTACGCGCGTGGTGTCTGGAGGGGCGGCCGGCCGCGCGGACGAGCCCGAACGCCGTGACGATCGCACTCCCCGGGCTGCCCTTCGGCCCGTCAGCGGCACCCGCACGAGGCGACTGTCGCTACCAGTCGGTCCAACGCCGCCCGGGCGTCGTTGGTTCCCGCTCCGGCGACCATACCCACGAACACCAACAGGCGACCGTCGTCGTCGACGACGCTGCCGGCCAGGGCGTTGGCGCCGGTGAGCGTGCCCGTCTTGGCGCGGGCGCGACCGGCCGCCGCATGGTCGGAGCCCGTGAGCCGGTCGGCGAGCGTGCCGGTGAGCCCGGCGATCGGCAGGCCGTCGAGGGCACGCCGCAGCACCGGGTGGGTGCCGTCGTAGCCGAGCACGAGCACGTCGGCGAGCAGGTCGGCCCGCACCCGGTTCTCGCGGGAGAGCCCGCTCGCGTCGACGAGGCGTACGCCGTCAGTGGCGAGGCCGAGCGCCGCGACCTGGGTGACCACCCAGGCGCCGACGGCGGCGAAGTCGGTGCCGGCGCCCGAGCGGTAGGCCGCCTGCCTGGCGAGGATCTCGGTGAGGGCGTTGTCGCTGTCGGTGAGGGCCAGCGCGAGCTGGTCGCGGACCGGCGCCGACTCGACGCTACCGAGCACCGAGCCCGGCCCGCCGGCGGACGCGGCCCCAGTGGCCCCTTCGTTGGCCGGGTCCGTGGGCGCCTCGTCCGGCGTCGTCGTCGCGCCGCCGGTCGCAGTGGCGCGCGAGGTGCCCGGCGTGGGCATGGGCGAGCCGGGTGTGCCCGGGGCGTTGCCGCGGGCCGCGACCGTGACGTCGATGCCGAGCGCCTCGAGCTGCTGGGCGAAGCGGCTGCGTACGGCCGCCACGGGGTCGGCCGGGCCGGGCCTGCCACCGACGGCCCGCTGGCTCGACAGGCCGAGCATGGCGACGGCGCCGGTGATGCCCGAGCTGCGGAAGGTGGGGCTCCAGGTCGGCGCCGTGGTGGGACCGTCGGCGTACGTCTCGTCGACGTAGAGCGTCACCGCCGTCGTGCGGCTCTTCGTCAGCGCAGCGGCGACCTGCTCGGCGAGGTCACGCAGGCCAGCGTGGCCGGCCACCGCGTCGGCATCGCCCTTGCCGGGCGCGAGCAGCGAGTCGCCGCCTGCCACGAGGACGACCTGGTCGGGACGGTCCCCCTCGCGCACGACGGTCCGGAGCGTCTCGCCGGGGGAGAACGCCTGGCCGATGGCCGCGGCGGAGAGCAGCTTCGTCGTCGACGCCGGGATGCGCAGCTCGTCGCCACCGCGGTCGAGGAGCACGGCCCCGGTCTGCCCGTCACGGACGACGACGGCCGAGTCACGCAGGGCCGACAGGGCGAGCACCGGCGCCAGCGCCGCCTCCGTGCCGGCCCGGGTCGGCGCGGCCGAGTCCCCGGCGCGTGACGGCAACGGGGGGTCGGCCGACGTCGGCAGCGTGGGCTGCGGCACGAGGGGCAGCGTGCGCTGCGCGACGTACTCGGTCGGTGGGGGCGGGGGCAGGGGCCGCAGCGTCAGCAGGCCCGGCGCCGCATCGGCGACGTCGAGGACGGCATACCCGAGCAGGATGGCCACGACCGACCAGACGGTGGCGACGGCATACGTGAAGCGGGGGGCACGCCGCAGCGTCGTTCGCGCCACGCTGCTCACCCCCGTCCGCCGACCGTCGCGTTTCGCGCGAGGACCGCCCTTGCTGACACACTGTCGCGGACGATTCTGTCAGCCGCCGCCGGGTGCCTCGGCACCCGAGCCGCCTAACGAAGACCGTGAAGAAGGGGAAGACGTGGAGTTCGACGTCACCATCGAGATCCCGCGCGGACAGCGCAACAAGTACGAGATCGACCACGAGACCGGCCGGGTCCGCCTCGACCGCTACCTCTTCACCCCGATGGCCTACCCCGCCGACTACGGCTACATCGAGGACTCCCTCGGTGAGGACGGCGACCCGCTGGACGCCCTCGTGCTGCTGCCCGAGCCGCTCTTCCCCGGGGTGGTCGTCGAGGCCCGCCCGATCGGCGTCTTCCACATGACCGACGAGGCCGGCGGCGACGACAAGGTGCTCTGCGTGCCGGTCGACCCGCGCACTGCCGACGTCCAGGACATCACCGACGTCAGCACGTTCACGCTCAACGAGATCCAGCACTTCTTCGAGCGCTACAAGGACCTCGAGCCGGGCAAGCACGTCGAGGCGTCCGACTGGGGCAACCGCGAGGCCGCCGAGAAGATCATCGGCGAGGCGCTCGAGCGCGCCAAGGAGCAGGGCGTCTCCACCGCCCGCTGGGCGATGCCGCAGGGCCACTGACCCTCACCGCTCTCACGCCGACCCTCCGTCACCTCATCCGAGGAGGCGGAGGGTCAGCCATGTCGCGGCCATGAAGACCGCGAACGTCGCGACGCCGAGGCCGGCGAGCGCACGCGGCGACCAGCCGCCGGGCTCCGCGCCGCCGGGCTCCGTGCCGCCGGGCTCCGTGTCGCTGGGCTCCGTGCCGACGGGCTCCCCCGCCTCCATCCGCTCCCGTATGCCGTCGAGCCGGGCCGCGAGGTCGAGCGCGGTTCGCGGGCGGCGGGTCGGGTCGTGCGCGAGCGCCTCGCGCAGCAGCACGTCCAGGTCGCGAGGGGCGCCCACGTCGTGCGCGACCGGTGCCGGAGCGGCTTCCGGCGAACGCGCGAGGACGCCCGCGATGCCGGCGTCGCTGCCGAACGGCGGCTTGCCGGTGAGCAGGCCGTAGGTGACGGCAGCCGTGGCGTAGACGTCGGCCCGCTCGTCGAATCCGCCTGTGCCGTGGGCCTGCTCGGGCGCCATGTAGGCAGGAGTGCCCACCGTCATCGTCATGCCGGACGAGTCGGCGAGCGCCTTCGCCATACCCAGGTCGGCGATGAGGACGCGAGGCTCGCCGCCGCGATGGGTGAGCAGCAGGTTGCTGGGCTTCACGTCGCGGTGCACGACGCCCTGCTCGTGCAGGACGTGCAGCGCGCGAGCCGACTCGGCGCCGAGCCGCAGGGCGGTGGGCGCGTCGGGGTGGTCGGCGACGAGCTCGGCGAGGGTGCCGCCGTCGGCGTGGTCCATGACGAAGTAGGGGCGCCCGTCGGGCAGCTCGCCGATGTCGTGGACGCGCACGACGCGGTCGTCGGAGATCTTGCGGAGCAGGCGCGCCTCGGCGAGGAACCGCTGACGCACGTCGGCGTCGTGGCTCCAGTTGTCGGCGAGGACCTTGATCGCGACCGGCACGGAGAGTGCCGGGTCCCAGCCGTACCAGACGGTCGCGAAAGCGCCGACGCCAAGACGTCGCACCACCTCATATCGCCCGATACCCTCCATCGCGACACATCATGACCCACGAGGGGTCCGGCTCGCCCACCGGTGCGAGCGGGCCTGCGTGGCGGGACCGGCTACAGGGGGCAGGACCATGGAGGGCGTCAGCACGACAGAAGCGGCCGAGGCAGAGGAGCTCGAACGGCTGCGGACGGCGGCCATCGCGGACAGGCCCGGCGCCATGGACGACCTGCTGCGGCGGCTCGAGCCGCTCGTCATGCGGCGGGTGAGCAAGTTCCTGCCGTACCAGCACGACGCCGAGGAGGCCTGCCAGGACGCGCTGGTCGCCGTCGCGACCAAGCTGCACACGTTCTCGGGCTCCGGCTCGTTCGCAGGCTGGGTGTCGGTGGTGGCGTCGAACAGTGCCCGCTCGACGTACCGCACGCTCAAGCGCCGGGGCTCCGAGCGGGCCGTCGAGACGATCCCCGAGCGCGCCGACCCGCGCACGACGAGCGTCATCGCGGGGTCACGGGTCGACCTGCTCGAAGCCCTCGAGGCACTCGAGTCCGCGAAGCCGCACCTCGTCGAGGCGTTCGTGCTCCGCGACCTCGGGACGCTGCCCTACGACGAGATCGCCCGGGCCACGGGCGTGCCGCTCGGCACCGTGAAGGCGCGCATCCACGACGCGCGGGCGTTCGTGCGCCAACGGCTCGTCGAGCAGCAGGGATGACCGGGCGACTCGGGGGTCGTGCTGGGACCCGCCACGCTCGCGACAACAAAACCGCGGTGGCGTGCATCAGGTGGGGTGGAGAGCTCAACGCTCCCCCGATGACCGCCCACCGAGGAGCCGACCGCCCGTGAAGACCCGAGCCGCGATCCTGGCCACCGTCCTGTCCGCCGGGGTGGCCGGCACCGCCGCCGGCGTCGCTGCCGACCGGGCATCAGACCGCCTGCCCCCGTCGGTGGCCTCCACGTCTGTCGGCGAGGCCACGCCGACGCCGTCGGCCCTCGTGCCGTCGAGCCCGCCCGCGGCCCCCAGCAGGGTCCCTACGACGACCGCCGAGCCGATCTCGCCCTCCGCCCCCACGAAGGCCACCCCAACCCCGAAACCGACCGCGACGCCGACCTTCTCCGCCGAGCCGGTCCACTCGCCCGAGTGGGACGTCTCGTCCCTGCTCACCACGGCCGAGCTCGCCAAGGCGGGCCTGCCGAGCAAACCCCGCAGCTCCTCCAGGTCCGCGGGGACCGGGCAAGCCACCATGGGCTACTGCGAGCCCGACCTGCCGAGCCAGGAAGGCGCGCGTGCCTTCTTCAGGGCGGACACCTACTACGACGCCAAGGACGGCGGGGGCTTCGAGTCGCAGATGACGGCCCGCTTCCCCACCGGCGCCCTGTCGAGACGGGCAGTCGAGCGGATCGTGGCGCAGCGGACCGACTGTGCCGCGATGTGGAACGGTCCCGAGGGGCCTTGGTCCTCCAGTCCGGTGCGACGCAGCACCGTGGGCGGGGCCTCGGTGGTGACGTGGACGACGACTCCGCCCGACGGGACGGGTTTCGAGACTGCGGTGGTCGTCAGGTCCGGGTCGTTCCTCTCCGTCCTTCTCGTCGAGGGACCGAACGCCATGCGGGACCGGGTCAGCACGAGCTCCCTGGCCGCCTCGTCCGCGGCCCGACTGCCATGACCGCACCCGAAGCGTCACAAGGCCGTCGGCCCGGTACCGAGAACGGTGCGCGCGGCGTGGGGCGACGCGCGGCTGCGCTGACGCTCGCGGCGGCGGGCGTGCTCGGCATCGCGGCGGGCGCGGTGGCGAGCCGCCTACCGGCTCCGGGTCGAGACGCCGTGGCCGCTGCACCGGTCGAAGGTCCACCCGCGTCGGCCCCGATGACCCAGGTCGTGCCGCCGCCCGGGCCCGTCACCCCATCGAGCGTCCCGACCGCCGCTGCCGCGCCGCCGACCACCCGGGCCACGAGCACGCCGGCGTCTGCCACGACCATGCCGGCCGCGCTGCAGTCGACTCCGCCGCCGCTGGGCGACACGATGCTCCGGCTGAGCGACTGGCGGCGCGCCGGACTTGCGTCGCCCGCCTCCGCCCCTGCACGACGGGCGGCGAGCCGCTGCCAGGACGCCGAGCTGGGCTCGATGGCCGGCGTACGCGGTGCTCGGTACGCCACCGTCACCGCCGGCCCGCTCACGGGTGTCGAGGCGGTCGCGCAGACGCACACTCCCGAAGAGGCGGATGCGGTGCTTCGTTCGGTGGTCCGCTGGCGCGACACCTGCAACCCGAGCAAGCCGAACCGGGCCTACCTCGGCACGTCGGACCTCATCACGATCCGCGCCGACGCTCCGGCTGCGGTCTACGCCTGGACCTTCGTCTTCGACCCCGTCACCGACGACGGGAACTCACTGATTGAACAGGTCGTGCTCGCCCGTGACGGCAACCGGGTGGCGCTGGTCGTCGTGAGCAGGGAGGTTCCGGCGGCAACGTCGCGCACGAGCAAGAGCCCGGTCGACCAGGCGGTCCTGGGCCGGCTGGCCGCCTCTCGTCTCACCTGAGGCGACCCCTCACGACTGGTTGGCGACGACCTCGGCCAACGGCGCACCGGCCCAGCGGTCGGTCAGCTCGCCGCAGACCTGGCTCACGAGGTCGACGAACTCGACGACGAGGGGCGTCAGCCGGGTGTCCCGCGCGTGGATGGCCCAGAGCTCACGGTGCAGGCGCGGTCGCTCGAGCTCGCGGTGGGTCGTGCCTGGCATCGTGCGCGCGGCCATCTGCGAGATGACGGCGACCCCGAGACCGGTGGCCACCAGGGCCTGCGCCACGTCGTAGGACTCCGTCTCGAATTGGATGCTCGGCTCGACACCGGCTGACGCCGCCGCGGCGTCGAACTGGTCGCGGGCCGCCTGCCCGGCGAGGATCACGATCCACCGGTCGCCGCGCAGCTGGCTCATCCGGATCCGCTGGTCCGGCGCAGTGCCCGACAGCCGGTGGTCGTTCGGCAGGCACAGCACGAGCGGGTCGCGGAAGAGACGTGTCGCCGTGAGCCAGCCCGGCAGGGTCGGCGCCTCGCCGTAGGTGCCGATGACGGCGATGTCGAGCTCTCCCGCGGCGACGCGCTCCAACAGGTCGGGGCTCGTGCCCTCGACGATCGACAGGTCGCCCTCCGGATGCCGGTGGCGCAGGGCCGTGACGGCCTCCGGGAGCACCCGCAGCGCCGCGGACATGAAGGTGCCGATGCGCAGCCGTCTCGACGTGCGGGTCAGCGTGCCCGACATCTGCGTCTCGGCGAGCTCGCACACGGCGTCGATCTCGCGCCCGTGGGCGGCCAGCGCCTCCCCCGCGTCGGTGAGACGCGCACCGCGTGAGCCACGGACGACGAGCGGCACGCCCCACTGGCGTTCGGCCCGGGCCACCTGGCCGGTGACGGCCGCGGGGGTCAGTCCCAGCTCGGCGGCCGCTCCCGCCAGGGAGCCGTGGGCCCCGACGAGAGCGAGCATGCGCAGCTGTTCCGGTTCGATCCGCATGAAGAAATGTTAATGCTCTCGGTCATAGATGTGACTTCACTGACGTCTGCAACGAGCGAAGACTCGAGGCGTGACCATTGCAGCCGCTCTTCTCACCTTCTTGCCCGTCGCTGTGTCTCTCGTCCTCGTGCCGGGAGTCAACAACGTCGTCGTCCTGCGCGAGACCGTGGCGCACGGGCGCCGGGGAGGCTATGCCGCTATCGGTGGCACGAGCATCGGCATCATCACCTGGTCGGCGACGGTCGCGCTCGGCCTCGGCACGTTCGCGGCGCAGCATCCTCGCGCCTTCACGTGGTTCCAGCTGCTGGGCGCGGCGCTGCTGATCGCCAACGGCCTCCGCTCAGGCCTCCGGACTCTTCGGCAAACGAGCCCCTCTCTCCAATCGAAAGAACACTCCGTCACGTCCCAGCCGGCGGATCGTGCCGATGGCAGCAGACGGAGCGCTCTGTCGATAGGGCGCGAGCGGAGCGTTCTTTCGATAGGGCGCGAGCGGAGTGTTCTTTCGATCGAAGGGCGATCCAGCTTCCGGTCGGCCGCGGTGACGTCGCTGGCGAACCCGCGCTGCCCGGTGACGGCGGCCTCGGTGCTGCCGCAGTTCGTCGTCCCGGGCTCGCCCGCGGCCGTGACGACGCTCGCCCTCGGTGCCCTGTGGACGGTGGTCGCCGGCGCCTGGAACGTCGTCGGCGTCCAGCTCGCCCATCGGGGCCACGGCGTGCTGTCACGTCCGGGAGCGAGGCGCGTCATCGACGGTCTGAGTGCTACCGCACTGGTCGCGGTCGGCGTCTCCGTCGCCGCCGCCAGCACCTGAGCCAGCGCCCCACCACAGCGCGAACGCGGCGTTCGGTCTCGAACACCGTGTGAGAACAGTGAGCTCGAGACCGAACACCGCGTTCGGCATCAGGGATGGATGACCAGGGGCAGGGTTCAGCCGGCCTCGGCGCTGTCGCCGGCTGCGACCGCGACCGTCTCGCGCGCCGGCTCGACCGGAACCGTGGCGGGCGCCGACTCGCGACGCGGCCGGAGCACGACCGCCGCCACGAGCAGGGCCACCAGGGTGAAGCTGGCCGAGGTGTAGAACGCCGGCTCGACGCCCGGGACGAACTGGCCCGGGACCGACTGCGACGCATACACGCTCACGATCGCCGCCAGACCGACCGCGCCACCGAGCTGCTGTGCCGTCTGGAGCAGCCCCGAGACCGTGCCGGCCTGCGACCGCTCGACCTCGCCCAGCACGACGACGGTGACCGGCATGAAGACCAGGGCGGCCGAGACGCCGTTCAGCACCAGAGCACCGAGGAGGTGGGCGGCATACGTGCTCGTGGTCGAGATCGAGCTCAGCCACACGAAGCTCGCCGTCAGACCCAGCGTGCCCGTGAGCAGCATCGGCCGAGGGCCGACCTTGGCGACGAGGCGGGCGCTGACCCGCGAGGTCGCGAAGATCGCGAGGCTGAGGGGCAGGAACGCGGCACCGGTCGCGACCGGGCTGAACCCGAGCACGAGCTGGAGGTACTGCGTCACGAGGAAGAACGTCGAGAACTGCGCGCCGACGACGAGGGCCATGAGCACGAGCGCTCCCCCGCGGGTGCGGTTGCGCACCAGCGAGAGCGGCAGCAGCGGAGCGGCGACGCGGTTCTCGGTGCGCACGAAGAGACCGAGCAGCGCGACACCGACGACGAACGACGCGAGCGTCAGGGGCGCGGTCCAGCCGCGGTCCGCGGCGCTGATGAAGCCGTGCACGACGGCGACGGAGCCGAGGGTGGCCGTGACCGCGCCGACGACGTCGAATCGTCCGCGGATGCGGGGCGTCTCGGTGACGAAGCGTCGGGCGAGGAGGAGGACGGCAGCGCCGATCGGCACGTTGACGAAGAGCGTCCAGTGCCAGCTGACGAAGTCGGTGAGCACGCCACCGAGGAGCAGGCCGATGGACGCACCCGCAGACGAGACGGCCGTGAAGAGCGCGAGGCCGCGGTTGCGCGCGGCCTCGTTCGGGGCGCTGGTCGTCACGAGGGCGAGCACGCCGGGGGCGGCCAGTGCCGCGCCGACGCCCTGCAGGGTGCGGGCCGCGATGAGCCACGTCGGCGAGGTCGCGAGGCCGCCGAGGAGGCTCGCGACGGTGAAGATGCCGAGGCCGAGCTCGAACGTGCGCAGCCGTCCGAGCACGTCGCCGAGACGGCCGCCGAGGAGCAGCAGTCCGCCGAAGGCGAGGGTGTACGCGTTGAGCACCCACGACAGGCCTGCGGGCGAGAAGCCCAGGTCTGTCTGGATGTGCGGGAGCGCGACGTTCACGACGGTCGCGTCGAGCACGAGCATGAGTTGGGCGACGAGCACGATGCCGACGCCCACGGCCGCCCGACGGGTCTCACGAGGGCTCGTCGGACGTGCCGATGACTGGGCGGCGCCGGTGGGCGCCTGGGCGGCGCCGGTCGATGCCTGGGCGGCGCCGGTCGATGCCTGGGTGGCGCCGCTGGGCGCCTGAGTGGTGCTGGTGGACATCGGGAACCTCAGGATTCCGGGGTGTAGGGCTGGATCTGGGCCTGGATCTGGGTGTGCACCTGGTGCCGCGGCTTCTCCTGGTCGACGCCCTCCGGCGCCATGGGGGTGAAGGCGGTGGCACGGGTGCGGGGGGCGCCCGGCGTGCGGGTGGCGATGTCGGCGGCGCCGTGGGTGCGGCTGACGAGGGGTGCGCGGTGGGTGGTCGCGAGGTGCGACATGTGCATACGCAGGGCCTGTCGGGTGGGGCGGATGGTGGTTGTCATGGGTGCTCGACTCCTCTTTGACGACGGTCGGCGCTACGATTAGCGGAGAACCACTCCGGTTCTGCCTGACCCACAATACGGAGACAGTCTCCGTTTTAGCAAGGGAGTTTTCTCGTGACGCCTGCCGCCACCGGCAAGGCGACGCTGGAATCGTCGCCGAGTTCCGTTGCCGCACAAGCGAATCCTGCGGCCACGGACTCCCCGGAAACTCCCCAGAAATCAGCCCGGCCGATGCGCGCCGACGCCCGCCGCAACTACGACAAGATTCTCGCGACGGCGCGGATCGTCTTCACCGAACGCGGCACGGACGCCTCCCTCGACGAGATCGCCAAGCGCGCCGGCGTGGGTCCGGGCACCCTCTACCGGCACTTCCCCACCCGCGAGGCCCTCGTCGACGCGCTGATGCAGGACTGGACCGACCGGGTCGCGTCCGACGCCGAGGCCGCCATCGCGACCGGCGCCCCCGCCCCGGCGATGCTGCTCGACTGGTTCGAGCACTTCATCGACCACATCACGCTGCATCGGGGTGCCGCGACGAAGATCTGCGCAGCCATGGACGACCCCGCGTCGCCGATGTACCGCAAGTGCCGCGTCATGGGCGATGCCAACCGCCGCGTCATCGAGCACCTCGACGAGCGCGGCGAGCTGCGTCCCGGGGTCGACCCGGCCAACGTCATGCGCCTCGTCAGCGGCGTCGCGAGCGTTGCCGACACGAGCCGCGCCGAGATCGAGGTCCGCCCGATGCTCGAGGTCGTCGTCGACGGGATTGTCCGCGCCTGACCCGTGGTTGCAGGGTCATGACCCTCGACCTACGCATCTTCACCGAGCCCCAGCAGGGCGCCACGTACGACGACCTGCTCGCCGTCGCGAGAGCCGCCGAGGACCTCGGCTTCGGCGGGTTCTTCCGCTCGGACCACTACCTCCACATGGGCGGCGACGGCGGCCCCGGCCCCACCGACGCCTGGACGACGCTCGCCGGCCTCGCGCGTGACACCTCCACGATCCGCCTGGGCACGCTCGTCACCTCCGCCACCTTCCGGCTGCCCGGCCCGCTCGCGGTGCAGGTCGCCGGCGTCGACCAGATGAGCGGTGGACGCGTCGAGCTGGGACTCGGCGCCGGCTGGTTCGAGGCCGAGCACACGGCATACGGAATCCCCTTCCCGCCGCTCGGCGAGCGTTTCGACCGCCTCGAGGAGCAGCTCGCGGTCATCACCGGCCTCTGGGCCACCGAGCCCGGCGCCACCTTCAGCCACGACGGCCCGCACTACCCCGTCAGCGACTCGCCGGCCCTCGCGAAGCCCGTCCAGGCGGGCGGCGTGCCGATCATCATCGGCGGGGGCGGCGCCCGCCGCACGCCTGCGCTCGCCATCAGGTATGCCGCTGAGTTCAACGCGCCGTTCACGCCGGCCTCCGACGCCGGCCGGCTCTTCGAACGGGTCCGCGGAGCCGCTCGCGACGCGGGGCGCGACCCCTCGTCGCGGACCAACTCGGCCGCGCACGTCGTCAGCCTCGGCCACGACGACGCGACCCTGCGACGCCGCGCGGACGCGATCGGGCGCGACCTCGACGAGCTGCGCGAGAACGGGCTGACGGGCTCGCCCGACGAGGTCGTCGACCGTCTGGGCACGTTCGTCGAGGCCGGGGCCGAGCGCGTCTACCTCCAGGTGCTCGACCTCTCGGACCTCGACCACCTCGCCGACATCGCCGGCGGAGTGCTCCCCCAACTCACCTGAGCAGCCGCGACGCCCGGACGGATCGCTTTCTCGGTGAGCCGCTGGCACCCATAGAAAAAGCGATCCGTCCCGGCGGCGAACCGGTCGGCATCTTGATATACATAGATTATCTATGTATATTGCAGCGAGTGACCGCATCGGCGACCCTGGGCAACGACCTGCTGCGCTCGGCCGCGCGACTCTCGCGCTGGGCCAGCCGGCACGCGTCGTTCGACGTGCCGTTCGCGCAGGCCCGCCTGCTCGCGCTGCTCGACGAGCTCGGCCCCTCCCGCGTCAGCACCCTCGCCGCCGCCGATCACAGCAGCCAGCCGACGACGACCACCCAGCTGCACCGCCTCGAGGCGGCCGGCTGGGTGCAGCGCGCGCCCGACCCCGACGACGCCCGGGCGACGCTCGTCTCCCTCAGCGCCGAGGGACGCGCCGCCCTCGAGGGCGTGCGCGAGGCCCGGCTGGCCGTCCTGTCCCCCGCCCTCGACCAGCTCGACGGCCCGGCGCTCGCCCGCGTCCAGGTCGCCATCGACGTCATGAACGAGCTGCTGGCCAAGGCGGCGGACGCCACCGACCCGCACCCCACCCGAAAGGACGGATGACCACGACCATGTGGCGCCAACCCAAGACCGTCTGGTCGATCGCCTTCGCCTGCGTGATCTCCTTCATGGGCATCGGCCTCGTCGACCCCATCCTCAAGCCGATCGCCGACGAGCTCGGCGCAGGCCCTTCGCAGGTGAGCCTGCTCTTCACGAGCTACCTCGCCGTCATGGGCATCGCCATGCTCGGCACCGGCTGGGTCAGCAGCCGCGTCGGCGCCAAGCGAACGCTGCTCCTCGGCCTCGCGCTCATCATCGTCGGCGCGGCCCTCGCCGGCAGCCAGGACACCGTCGGCGGCATCGTCGCCTTCCGTGCCCTGTGGGGCCTCGGCAACGCGCTCTTCATCGCGACGGCGCTGGCGACCATCGTCAACGCGGCGTCCGGTTCGGTGAAGCAGGCGATCATCCTTTACGAGGCCGCTCTCGGTGTCGGCATCGCGACCGGCCCGCTGCTGGGCGGCTGGCTCGGCGGCATCTCGTGGCGCTGGCCGTTCTACGGCGTCGCCGTCCTCATGGCCGTCGCCTTCATCGCGACCGTGACGACCCTGCCGGCGACCCCCGCCGCCGCCCGCCCGACGTCGATCTCAGCACCCCTGAAGGCCCTCGGCCACCGGGGACTGCTCACCGTCGGCCTCACCGCGCTGCTCTACAACTTCGGCTTCTTCACGCTGCTCGCGTTCACGCCGTTCCCGCTCGCGATGGGCGCCCACGAGATCGGCTTCATCTTCTTCGGCTGGGGCCTGCTGCTCGCCATCACCTCGGTCTTCGTCGCCCCGATGGTGCAGCGCCGGTTCGGCACGATGGCCGGCATCGTCGGAGCCCTGCTCGGCTTCGCCGTGATCCTCGCCGTGATGGCGGTCCCGACCGACAACAAGGCCGTGCTCGTCGTCGGCGTCATCCTCGCCGGCGCCTTCCTCGGCGTGAACAACACGCTCATCACCGAGACCGTCATGAAGG
>CBHRRQ010000066.1:0-18442 GCA_966081555.1 uncultured Terrabacter sp. | reverse complement strand
CCATCAACCACCTCTGTGAGGAGGCCTCCGGGGCAACCCTTCAAACTTACCCGCCGGCCGCGCCAGGACCAAATCCGTGATCCGGCCTTCAGGCCGTCCGGGAAGGTCCTACGCAGAACCAGCGGTTTCTGCTCGACCAACTGTACAGGAACTTCAGGGGTGCTCTGACCACCCTCAGCCCGGCCGCCAGAGCCACCCCAGCCTCACGTGAGGCGCAGGCGGTCGCCCTCCCACGAGACGGCATACGGGTCGGTGATCTCGCCGACGAAGGCGCCGTCGCGGTCATGGACGAACGCGAGGAACTTCGTCTCGCCGGTCTCGCGGTCGGCGACGAACTTGCCGACGTAGAGCGACGGGTCCTCGACCACCTGGGCGCCCGCGATGTCGTAGGGCCCGAGCGGCGAGTCCGCCTCGGCCACCCACACCCCGCCCGCGAGACCGTCGGCCCGCGCGGCCTCCGGCATGTCACCCACGAGGCAGTTGAAGAGCAGCACCTGCCGGCCGTCGACGACGAAGGGCTGCAGCACCTCGAGCTGCCCGAACCCCTGACCCGGCTGCGACAGCGGCTCGCGCAGCTCCCACGTCTCCAGGTCGGCGGACCATGCGTGCCCGACCACCCCGCGGTCGACGGCGTCGTCCCCGTGGTTGGCGCGCGCCGTGATGAGCATGTGCCACCCGTTGCCGTCGGGGTCACGAAGCACCCACGGGTCGCGGAACGCCTCGTCGTGCCAGATCCCGTCGGAGACCTTCTCGTACCACCGCGCATCCGCCTCGAGCACCGGGCCGGGCGCCTTGTCCCACACGTAGAGGTCGGTCGAGACGGCATACCCGATGGACTGCACGTTCACGCCGTGCTCGTTGAGGCGCGCCCCCGTGTAGAACATGAACCAGCGCCCGTCCGGGTGCTGCACCACCGACCCGGTCCACGTCGCGAGCTCGTCGAAGGCCGGCGCGTCCGAGCGCACCAGCGCGTCGACGACCCGCTCCCACTTGACCAGGTCACGCGAGACCGCGTGCCCGACGGACGCCCGGTGGTGACGGGCGTGCGGGTCGCGCAGCGCCTTGGACGCGTAGAGGAAGAACAGGTGGTACTGCTCGCCGTCGTCGACGGTCCAGAAGTCCCACACCCACGCCTCGGGAAGCTTGAACACTGGTCAGCCTTTCACGCCGGAGGAGGCGATGGAGTTGATGAACGACCGCTGGAAGGCGATGAAGAGGACGAGCACGGGCGCGGTGATCATCGACGCGTACGCCATGATCTGCCCCCACGAGGTGTTGAGCTGCTTGAAGTAGTCGATGCCGACCATGACCGGCCGCAGCTCCTCGCTCTGCACCGACATCAGCGGCCACAGGTACTGGTTCCACGTCGGCAGGAACGTGAGGATCGCGACCGTCGCGACCGCCGGCCCCGACAGCGGCATGACGATGCTGCGGTAGATGCGGAACCACCCCGCCCCGTCGACCTTCGCCGCCTCGTCCAGCTCCTTCGGGATCGAGTCGAAGTACTGGTAGAAGAGGAAGATCGAGAACGCGTTCGCGATGAACGGGATGATCTGCACCTGGTAGGTGTCGAGCCAGCCCTCCGTCAGCCCGTCGGGCCCGAGGAACGGCAGCTTGTTGACCCACCACAGCAGCGGCAGCGCGAGCGTCTCGAAGGGCACGATGAGGGTTGCGAGGATCAGCCCGAGCACGAGCCCGCTGCCGCGGAACTTGATGCGCGCCAGCGCGAACGCCGCCATCGAGTTCACCACGACCCCCAGCACCACGGTGACGACCGTGATGACGACGGAGTTGGTCATGAACTGCGCGAAGGGGACCCGCCCGAAGACGCCCGTGTAGTTGTCGAGCGACACGTCACCGACGGGCAGGAACGCCTTCCAGCTGCCGAGGTCGCCGAAGATCTGCAGGTCGGGCTTGAAGCTGCTGACGAACATGAAGAGCAGCGGCAGCCCGAAGACGAGGCACAGCACGAGCCGTCCCACGAGGGCGAGTGGCTTGCGTATGCCGTGCCGTCCGTCGGTCTTGCGGCGCGGCGTCGTCGTGGTGGAGTCCGCGACGTGGGCGAGGGGGTCGGACCCGAGGCCTGGCCCGATGTCAGGTGCGGTTGCGGTGCTCATCAGGCGTCCTTGTCTCGGGTGAGGTGGCGGTTGACGAGGGTGACGGCGAGCACGAGGACGAAGAAGACGAGCGAGATCGCCGACGCGTAGCCGGTCTGCTGCTGCTGGAAGCCGGTGCGCACCGCCATGAGCACGACCGTCGACGTCGAGTCGAGCGGGCCGCCCTGGGTCATGATGTTGACCTGCGTGAAGAGGGCGAACGCCGAGATCGTGATGGTGATGAGGATGAAGGTGCGCGTCGCCCGCAGCCCCGGCCACGTGACGTAGCGGAACTTCTCCCACGTGCCGGCGCCGTCGAGCTCGGCCGCCTCGTAGAGGTCGCCCGGGATCGTCTGCAGCCCGGAGAGCCAGATGACCATGTGGAAGCCCATCGCCTGCCACGCCGACATGAGGATGATCGCGAGCAGCGCCGTCTTCGGGTCGCCGAGCCAGTCGGGCCCCTCGATGCCGAACTTCAGCAGCACCTGGTTGATGAGGCCGTTCTTCTGGTACATGAACAGCCACAGCATCGACACGACGACCATCGACGTCACGACCGGCAGGAAGTAGATGGTGCGGAAGAAGTTGACCCCGCGCATCTTCACGTTGACGAGGAGGGCCAGCCCCAGCGCGCACGCCGACTGCACCGGCACGATGACCGCCGCGAAGATGATCGTGTTGCGCAGCGACGCCCAGAACGTGTCGTCGCCGAAGAGGCGCACGAAGTTGTCGACGCCGATGAACTCCGCCGGCCGCGGGCTGATGAGGCGGGCGTTGGTGAACGCCAGCCCGAACGTCAGCCCGATCGGGATCAGCAGGAACGTGATGAGCAGGACGCCGGCGGGGGCCAGCATGAGCAGCGCCGTCGTCGTCGACGAGCGTGAGCCCTTCACCGGGGTGCGGGCCGAGCTCGGCTTGTCGCCTCGCCGGGCCGCCCGCCCCCGTCGCGTCGCCGAGGCGTTCTCGGCCGAGGTGATGGTGGTCATGTCAGTCACTCACTGGAAGTAGCCGTTGGACTTCTGGTTGGCGTCGATGTCCTTGACGGCCTGGTCGAGGGCCTGCTTCGGGTCGGCGCCGTTGAGGATGTCCTGGGCGGTCTTCGTGAACTCCGTTGCGATGAAGGGGTATCCGGGCGTCACAGGACGCAGCACGGCGAACTTCTTCGCGTAGTCGAGGAAGACCTGATTCTCCCCGCCCTTCTCGTAGCCCTTCACCTGGGCAGCGGCGGCGTCGGTGGCCGGGATGTTGTTCGTGTCGCGGGCGACGCTTGCGACGTACTTGTCCTGCGCCGCGAACTTCATGTAGTCGAGCGCGCCGGCCTGGTCGGAGCAGTTCTGCGAGATGCCCCACTGCCACGAACCGCCACCGATCTTCGGGCCGTTGCCGAGGTCCGGCGGCGGGAGGAAGAGCGTGTCCTTGCCGAAGGCCTTGCGGGTGTCGACCGCGGTCCACGTGCCGTTGTAGAGGATGGCGGACTTGCCGTTGATGAAGTCCTTGGCCGGGTCGGCGCCCGACTTCAGCGGCACGAGGCCGTCGGTGACGAGGCCGCGGAACCACTTCGCCCACTCGATCGCCTTGGGGCCGTTGAGCGCGCCGTCAGCCGTCTTGTAGCCGTCACGGTTGACGAGGTCGCCGCCGAAGCTCTGCAGCATCGGGGAGTACGCGTAGGGCCACCACTCGCCGGTGAAGCTCGTCGCGATGTCGAGCGGGTTCTGGAAGTCGCCGGACGCCTTGAGCTTCTTCAGAGCGGCGGTGAACTCGTCCTTGGTCCACGGCTGGTCGATGGTCGGGACGCGGATGCCGTACTTGTCGAGGATCGTCTTGCGCGTGACCATGACCAGCGCGACGTCGTAGTAGCCGTAGGAGTACGTCTTGTTGTCGTACTTGCCGAGGACGGTCGGGAGGTACTTCGACAGCGTCGCGTCGAGGCCCTCGAGCGGGGCGAGGTAGCCGGCCCACGCCCAGTTCGGCACGTTGGGGCCGTCGATGTCGAGGATGCACGGCAGCTTCTTGCTGGCCGCGGCCGCGACGACGGACTGGTTGTAGGAGTCCTGCGGGAACGCCTGGACCTTGACCTTGTACTTGCTCTGGCTGGCGTTGTAGTCGCTGACGATCTTCTGGATCGCGGCGAGCTCGGCCTTGTTGCCGGCGTTGTGCGTCCACATCGTCAGCTCACCGCCGGCACCGCCGGAGCTCGAGCTGCCGCCCTTGGTGCAGGCGGCCATGGACAGGGGCAGCGCCGCGGCGAGCAGGCCGACGGCGATGCGCTTGTGGGTGGGGGTGAGCTTCATCGGTTCCTCCGGGGTGATCAGGTCAGCGCCACTGCTAAAACCTTTCAGCACGAGACGATAGGACACGGCGGGATGGCTGCGCAAGAGGTTGCTAAAACCTTTTCACCTGCGGGTATGCGTCAGGTGCCCCGTTACCGTGGGGTACGCTGGCCTCCGGGCGCCCACGGAAGGTCGCACACGGCATACGCAAGGTCGCGCCGACGCGACGACGAAGGGGTGCAGGTGAACAAGCGGACGACGCTCGCCGACGTCGCCGAGCGGGCGGGTCTGTCGAAGACGGCAGTCAGCCTCGTGCTCAACAACCGACCCGGCTCACGCCTGTCGGCCGACGCCGTCGCGCGCATCCACGAGGCGGCGCGTGAGCTCAACTACCGCCCCAACCCGCAGGCCCGCTCACTGCGCCTCGGCACCACCGGCACCGTCGGCTTCATCTCCGACGACGTCACCGTGACCCGCTTCGCCTCCGCGATGATCCGGGGGCTGCTCGACGCCGCCGACGAGAGCGACCGCGGCGTCCTCATCGCCGAGACCTTCAACCACCCCAAGCAGCTGCGCAAGGCGTTGGACGCGATGGCCGACCGCCAGGTCGACGGCCTCATCTTCGGAGCGCTGTCGGCACGCCTCATCGAGCTCCCGCCGCTGCCCGACGGCATCCGCGCCGTCACCGTCAACTGCGTCAGCCCCGACGTCCCCGTCGCCGTCCTCCCCGACGAGGACCGGGCCGGGTATGCCGTCACCCGCCACCTGCTCGACGCCGGCCACCGCGACGGCATCGCCATCATCGGCAACGCCCCTGTCGCGCGCACCGACCCGCGCGTCTCCGTGACGATCGGCCGCCGCTTCGACGGCATCCACCGGGCTCTCGACGAGGCCGGTGTCACGCCCGTCGCCGTCGCGGACATCGAGATGTGGGAGCCCTGGAACGGCTACGACGCGGCCAAGCAGGTGCTCGCATCCGGCGCCCCGGTGACGGCGCTGCTCTGCCTCAACGACCGCGTCGCGTTCGGCGCGCAGCAGGCCATGCAGGAGAAGGGACTTCGCATCCCCGACGACCTGTCGGTCGCCTCGTTCGACGACGACCAGATCGCGGCGTACATGCGGCCCGGGCTGACCACGGCGCGGCTGCCGTACCTCGAGATGGGGCGGAAGGCGCTGGAGCTGCTGCTCGATCCCGCGCCGACTGCTGGTGAGCACCTGGTCGAGATGCCGCTGCAGGTGCGCGGCTCGATCCGCGTCTTGGGCTGACAGATCCGGAGCGCAGCGTCCTCGATCGCCTGAGGCTGTCGTCCACCTCACCTATGATCGCGAACGTCCGAAAGGGGGAGCGATGGCCACGCATGACGACCTCGTTCAGCTGCGCGACCGGCATCCCGCATGGCGGCTGCTCCGCGCCGACAACGCGCCCCTCGTCATCGCCTTCCTGGGCCGTGTCTTCGTCCACGACAACGTCCGCACCATCACTCAGGCCGACCTCGTCGCCCAGCTCGACGACGAGCTCTACGCCCTACGTGAGCAGCTCGGCGAGCGCGCCTATCCGAAGGGCGCGTCCGCGTACGTCACCGACTGGGCCTCGCCCGACGCCGGCTGGCTGCGGCTGTACTACGTCGAAGGCAGCGACGAGCCACACGTCGACGCGACGCCCGCGCTCGAGAAGGCCGTCAGCTGGGTGGCGAACCTGCAGGAGCGCGCCTTCGTCGGCACCGAGTCGCGCCTCCACACGCTCGTCGGGCTGCTACGCCAGATCGTCCACGGCAGCGACGCCGACCCTGAGCGACGGCTGGAGCATCTCCGCGCCGAGCGCGACCGCCTCGACGACGAGATCGCCAAGGCCGAGGCTGGCCAGATCAACGTCCTCGACGACACCGGGCAGCGTGACCGCTACCAGCAGTTCGCCGGCACGGCCCGCGAGCTGCTGTCCGACTTCCGCGAGGTCGAGGTCAAGTTCCGCAGCCTCGACCTGCAGATGCGAGAGACCATCGCCGCCTGGGACGGCTCCAAGGGCGAGCTGCTCGACCAGCTCCTCGGCGACCGCAACGCCATCTCCGAGTCCGACCAGGGTCGCAGCTTCCAGGCGTTCTACGACTTCCTGCTCTCGGCGGAGCGGCAGGACGAGCTCGCCACGCTGCTCGAGGAGGTGCACCGCCTGTCCTCGATCACCGCAGACGAGCGGGTCCGGCACGTCGACCGCGACTGGCTCACCGCGGCCGACCGCACCCAGGCCACAGTACGCACTCTCTCCGACCAGTTGCGCCGCTTCCTCGACGACTCCGTCCGGCTCGAGAACCGGCGCGTCGTCGAGCTGCTGCGCAGCATCGAGGCCAGCGCCGTCGCCCTCCGCGACGGCCGACCCGACGTCACCATGTCGCTCGACGCCACCCGCCCACACGTCGTGCTGCCCCTCGAACGCCCGCTCTACGCCCCGCCGGCGCCCCCGAGCATCGACAGCACCGTGGTCGACGCCGACGAGCCCGCGGAAGCTGCCGCCCTCTTCAGCGTCGACCAGGTCGACCACCGACGTTTGGTGCAGCACGTGCGAGGCGCCCTGCGCGAACGCACCCAGGTCAGCCTCGCCGAGCTCGTCGAGACGCACCCGCCACGGCACGGTCTGGCCGAGGTGATGGCGTACTTCGCACTCGACGAGGACGGCGTCGACGTCGTGATCGACGACGACGCCCGCGTACGCATCACCTGGCCTGCCGGCGACGACCTCGAGCGAGAGGCCGACGTTCCCACCCTCCTCTACGTCAGGCACACGCCCCCAGCCACGGGAGGGATGGCCCCATGACCGCACCGACCCACCAGCCGGCCCCGACGCAGGGAGCCGGCAGCGGCCGCCCCGACGCGTCGGCGTCGCCCCGCCTCACCGACGACGCCAGCGACCTCTCCCGTGTCGTCGTCCCGCTGATGCGAGGCGTCCTCTACCAAGCCGACAACGCGCACACGTGGTCACTGCTCCGGCGTCACCACGCGCGCATCCGCGACCACGTCGCCGTGCTGGGGCTCGAGCTCGTCGTCGACGACACCGAGGGCTACGCGCACCTGCGCCAGCTCGACCACGACGACGTCGACATCCCGCGGCTCGTCCCGCGCCACCGGCTCTCCTTCCGGGTCAGCCTGCTGCTCGCCCTCCTGCGCAAACGCCTCGCAGAGTTCGACGCCACGAGCAGCGACCCACGCCTGATCCTCACCCGAGACCAGATCGCCGACCTGCTGCGCGTGCACCTGCCGCAGAGCACCAACGAGGTACGCCTCGCCGCCGAGGTCGACGCCCTCCTCGGCAAGGTCGTCGACCTCGGGTTCCTTCGCGCCGTCCCCGGGCAGGAGCGCACCTACGAGGTGCGCCGCATCCTCAAGGCGTACGTCGACGCTCAGTGGCTGGCCGAGTTCGACGAGCGGTTGCGCGAGTATCTCGACACCCTCGACACCACCCTCGACACCACACGCGACACCACACGTGCAACCACACGTCAGCTCACCGAGGAGGCGTGACCAGATGGACGAACTGCCTCTCGACGACCTGCTGGGCGCACCCGGCTTCCGCCTCGACCATGTCGAGGTGCTCGGCTGGGGCACCTTCGACCGGAAGGTGTGGCGCTACGACCTCGACGGCCACACCTCCCTGCTCACCGGCGACATCGGCTCCGGCAAGTCGACGCTCGTCGACGCCATCACGACCCTGCTGCTACCCGCGCACCGCATCTCCTACAACAAGGCTGCCGGCGCCGAGATCCGCGAGCGGAGCTTGCGCTCATACGTCCTCGGCTACTGGAAGTCCGAGCGCAGCGAGACCACCGGCGTCTCCCGCCCCGTGGGGCTGCGCGACCACACGTCGCACTCGGCCGTCCTCGCGGTCTTCCGCAACGCGCGGCTGGGCTCCGTCGTCACGCTCGCCCAGGTGTTCTGGATGCCCGACGACCACGCCGGCCAACCCAACCGCTTCTACGTCGTGGCAGACCGCGAGCTCGGCATCGTCGCCGACCTGTCCGACTTCGGAAACGACGTCACCGCCCTGCGCAAGCGGTTGCGCGCCTCCGGCATCACGCCCCACTCCGGCTTCCCCGACTACGAGAAGACCTTCCGGCGCGCCCTCGGCCTCCCCTCCGGGCAGGCAATGGAGCTGTTCCACCAGACCGTGTCGATGAAGTCGGTCGGCAACCTCACCGACTTCGTCCGCGCGCACATGCTCGAGCCCTTCGACGCCGCAGCGGCTGTCAGCGGTCTCATCGACCATTTCGAGAACCTCACGGCCGCGCACGACGCCGTCCTCAAGGCTCGCACCCAGCTCGCGGCGCTCCAGCCCATCGTCGCCGGCTGCGACGAGGCCGACCGACTGCACGCCGAGGGCGCCGAGGTCACAGCTGCCCAGCAGGCGCTCCGGTATGCCGCCGCGACCGTCACGCTCGATCTGCTCACCACCGAGGCCTCCGCGGTCGAGGCACGCCTCGCCGCCGAGAGCACCGCCCGCGACCGGGCTCGCGCCGACGTGGACAGGTTGCGCTTCCAGCAGCAGGGCCTTCGCGATGCCCGGGCCGGGCACGCGGGCGGACGCGTCGGCACCCTCGAGCAGGCCCGCGACCGACACGCGTCCGAACGTGACGAGCGCGCCAAGCGACACCGCACGTGGACCGAGGCTCTCACTGCCGCTCAGCTCAACCCGTTGACCGACCCAGCCGACTTCGACCGTGTGCGCGCGGAAGCCACGGCGGCTCAGGCACGGGTGCGCGCCGAGTCCGACCGCGTGCGCGACCTGCTCACCGACCACGAGGTCGAGCAGCGGCGCCTTCACACCGAGTCGGCCGACATCAGGGCCGAGCTCGTCAGCCTCCGCGAACGCCCGTCCAGCATCCCCCGCGAGCTTCTCGCCCTCCGACGCCGGCTCGCCGACGAGACCGGCGTCGCCGAGGACCGTCTGCCCTTCGTCGGTGAGCTCGTGCAGGTGCGGCCCGACGAGGACCGCTGGCGCGGCGCGGCCGAACGAGTGCTGCACGGGTTCGGTCTGTCACTGATCGTGGACGACTCTGACTACGCGCACGTCGCGCGATGGGTCGACGGTCACCACTTGGGCGCCCGGCTCGTCTACCACCGCGTGCGCGCGGCCGAGCGTCACCTGCCAGCCGCACCCTCGCGCGGCACCCTCGCCGCCAAGCTCGAGGTCAGGGACGGGCCACACGCCGGCTGGCTCACCGCCGAGCTCGCCGCCCGAGCGGCACACGAGTGCGTCGACTCACTCGACGACTTCCGGCGGGTCACCCGTGCGGTCACAGTGTCAGGACAGGTCAAGTCGGGCACCCGACACGAGAAGGACGACCGTCGACGGGTCGACGACCGCACCCAGTACGTCCTCGGCTGGGACAACAAGGCCAAGCAAGACGCCCTGCTCGAGCGCGGCACACGCGTACAGGATGACCTCAACCGGGTGACGGCGGCCATCGGCTCGGCCCGCGACCAGCTCGACGCGGTCGCTGCTCGCACCGACGCGCTCACACGGGCCCTGTTCGTCGACGACGTCCGCGACGTCGACTGGTGGTCATCCGCCCGTGCGCTCAACGAGGTGGAGCGTGAGCTCGCCCTTCTCGTCGAGGCCTCACACGAGCTGGCAGCCATCGACGAGCAGCTGGCTTGTGTCGACGCCGACCTCGCGCGGGCCGAGGACCAGCGCAGCGACCACGACCGCACGATCGGCGGCCTCGAGAGTCGCCTGACGGACCTCGCGACACTAGAGCGCGCCAATGGCGACATCCTCGCCGCGCTCGAGACCCACCTGGCGTCGGGGACCAGGACCGAAGGGCCGCCGGGGTCCGACGCCGCCGAGGTGCCGGATGCCGACGCCGTCGACCGGGCAGCCTCGGCGCTGCACGCTCGCCGTGTGGAGCGCATCGAGCAGGTGAGCGGCGCCGTCGAGGCCATGCGCTCCGAGCTGCTCGCGCGCGCCGAAGGCACCCAGAGCCGGCTTGCGGTTGTCGCCCGCCGCACCGAACGCGCGATGGACGCCTTCCGACGAGACCATCCAGCCGAGACGACCGAGATGGACGCGAATCTCGAGGCCGCCGACGAGTACCGCCGGTTCCACGACCGGGTCGCCCGCGACGACCTGCCGCGCTTCGAGGCCGACTTCAAGCGATACCTCAACCAGAACACCATCCGCGAGATCGCCGGTTTCCAGTCACGCCTCAACCAGCAGGCCGCCCAGATCACCGACCGCATCCGCACCATCAACGCCTCGCTGCGCGACATCGACTACAACCCAGACAGGTTCATCCGCCTCGACGCCGCGCCAACCCCGCTCACAGAGGTTCGAGAGTTCCGCTCGCAGCTCCGGGCCTGCACCGAGGGCACTCTCGGGAGCGAGCCCGACGAGCTCTATTCCGAGGGGAAGTTCGAACAGGTGCAGGCTCTCATCGCCCGGTTCCGCGGACGTGAGGGGTTCGCCGACCACGACCGTCAGTGGACCGCCCGCGTCACCGACGTGCGCAACTGGTTCGTCTTCAACGCCTCCGAGAGGTGGCGCGAGTCCGACGAGGAGCACGAGACCTACGCCGACTCCGACGGCAAGTCCGGCGGGCAGAAGGAGAAGCTCGCCTACACCATCCTCGCCGCATCGCTGGCGCACCAGTTCCGCCTGGACGCCCCGGGCGACTCGGCCAAGACCTTCCGGTTCGCCGTCATCGACGAGGCCTTCGGCCGCGGCTCGGACGAGTCCACCCGTTTCGCTCTTCGGCTCTTCGCGCGTCTCGGACTGCAGCTGCTCGTCGTGACGCCGCTCCAGAAGGTCCACACGATCGAACCTTTCGTACGTCGCGTCGGATTCGTGGACAACCTGGGCGGCCGGTTCTCTCGTCTTCACAACTTGACCATCGAGGAGTACCAGCGCCAACGCGCCGCAGCCGACCTGGCACGATCCGGCACGGTGAACCCTCGCCACGGCTCCGGCCCATGACCCGCACCCGCACCACCCGCCGGTGGTCCACCGTCGACGACCTGCGCACCGCGTTGCGTCGTCGCTGGGAACGCGGCGAACTGCTGAGGTCGGTCGCCGACGGAGCGTGGGAGCCGTTACGGGTTCCCCTGGGCGGACCCACCGCCAGCGAGCTGTCATCGGAGTTCGGGGCCGTCCAGGAGTGGTTCGACCGGCTGCGTCACGAGGAGTCCGGGTCGCGCGCGCCGCTCTTCCGGCTGGAGACCCGGTCCGTCGGCGGTCGACTGGTCGGCGCGAACGACGTGCCGTGTGCCGCCTGGTTCGACACACCGGAGCAGGTGTGGCGCCTGCTCCGCGTCGAGGCCGAGGCACGTTCGTTCCAAGAGCTGTATGCCGCCGCGCTCGCCGACGATCCAGCTGTAGCCGCGTGGGTTCGGAGCCACCCGATGTCGGTGCTCGCTCACGCACTGGAATGGCCGAAACTCATCGCGACGGCGCACTGGCTGGCGGAACGCGTGGGCAGCGGCGCTTACCTGCGCCAGATCGACGTGCCCGGCGTCGACACCAAGTTCATCGAACGTCACCGGCCACTCCTCGCCGATCTGCTCGACGCCATGGCGCCAGGTGCAGTCGACGAATCGCGCTCCCCCGCAAAGCATTTCGCCAGACGCTACGGCTTTCGCGACAAACCCGCGATGACAAGGATTCGCTCGCTCGACGGCTCTGCGGTCCTCGCGGGCTCGAACGGCGGCGCAGTCACCGACGCAGTGATTCGTGTCGACGAGCTGCAGCACCTGATGCTGCCGGTGGAGCGGATACTCGTCGTCGAGAACGAGATCACCTTCCTCGCGCTGCCGCACGTCGCGGACGCCATTGCGTTCTTCGGGGCTGGATTCGACGTCCTGCGCTTGGGCCGCGTGCCCTGGCTGGCCGATCGCGACGTCGTCTACTGGGGAGACCTCGACACCGACGGCTTCGTCATCCTCGACCGCCTCCGAGCCGTGCTTCCGAGGGTGGGCACCATCCTCATGGACCTCGAGACGCTCCTCTCGCACCAGAGTCAGTGGACCACCGACCCCAAGCCATCGCGCGTCGAGCTCGAACGCCTCACCATCGAAGAGGACGCCGTCTACCGTCAGCTGCGCGACAACTCCCTCGGAACCTCCGTGCGCCTCGAACAGGAGCGCATTCGCTACGACAGCGTCGTCGCGGCCATCACGAGCGTCTGGTCCGGGTAGAAGATCCTCTCGTGCTCGGGTGCGCTATCAGCCTGGGGTAGACGACCCATCGGCCCGCATGGCCCCTCGCATCCGTGGCACGCGTGTACAGCCACGCAGGCCAGCTGGCCGGCTGTCCACAGGGTCGCGCGAGATCGCCTGACCGGCTCAGGCCGATGCGAGGATGGGCGCAGACCGAGGCACACGGCATACCAAGTCGAAAGGGTGAAGGCGTGGGCAGGCGTTCGAACCACCGACGACCCGGCGACGCGCGGCTAAGGGTCATCCGGGGTGACGGGCAGCGCAAGCGCGGCACGACGGTCGTCGGCGACGCCGTGCAACCGCTCATGGTCCGACATCCGCCGCGCCCTAAGAGCGGATGACCCATGGGCCCTCCTGGGCTGGGCGTCCAGCATGGTCGCTGCCGCCCGGGCCCCGCGTGGTGACGATCACGAGGTCTTCGGGATGGCGCCGATCGTGGAGTCGTTCATCGGAGTCGACCTCGCCGAGACCACGGCAGCCCTGTCCGTCCTCGCGGTGCTGCTGGACGACCCGGAGGTCGTGCAGGACATCGACCAAGAACTCGCACACCGCACGCAACCGATGCCCTTGTGGCTCAGAGGGCTTCGTGAGACCCGGGTCCACGACGCGCGCCTCATGGAGATGCCCGACGACAGAGGGCAGGACCTCCTCCTGGGGCTGGACTGGTCGGGTGGCGGCAGCGCCACCTACGTCGTCTACGTCGACCACGGACGCGGCACGGTCGTGCGTGACGCCTTCCCGACTCCGGTGGGCATCGACGTCGTGGTCGGCCAGCTGCCCACGGTCGACGACCCGGTCACACGCGGGTTCGACTTCGACGTCGAGCGTCCGAGCTTGCCGACGCACGAGCCATGCTCGAGGAGGCGCTTCAGGCGACAACGGCGGCAGACCACGACCCCGAGTCCGACACCTGGCCAGCCGGGCAACCACTGCTCGAGTGGCTGCTTCGCACGATGCCGGCGGGCGGAGTCGGTTGGGCGACCCGGGAGCGGGTCGTGCCGTTCGACGACGCTGCCTACGACGACGCGTACGACCTCGAGGACCTCGACCAACTCGACGATCTCGACGACCTCGACGACGCCGACGACTTGGCCGAGCGTTTCGTCGACGCCATGCTGCAGCCGATGACAGGGCTCGTCGAGGAGTTCGCGGCCTCCGACGTCGCACGCCTTGCCGACATCGACGTCCTCGACGACGCCACCGATCGGGCCGCCCTCGCACTGGCCTGCTCCAACACACGCGGGCAGTCGCACCACGCGGCCCTCTCGTGGACGCCCGACAAGGTCGAGGACCTCCTTTTGGGCACCCTCCCGCGCTCCTACCTCGTGGGCGACCGCCTGGCCCGCCGCATCCCGGCAGTGACGTCGGCGTTCGCCGAGTGGGGGCTGCGCCGGTCCGGCGCCGGCGCTGGCCAGGTCTCGACCGTCCAGGCCGCGATCGAGGCTTGTCGGTCGGACTACCTCGCGCTCGCCACCTCGCCCCAGGCCGCAGCCCTCCGTTTCGCGGTGCAGGCCTACGCTCAGTTACTGGGCGACCCCGTCGGCATGGTTCCGGTCATCGACCCGCCCCACGACTCCGACTGGAGCGACTACGTGCTCGACCACCTCGCCGAGATGGTCGGTGGTCGGGACGCGCTGCTTGTACTCGACACGCGGCCCCTACCTGAGGAAGAACTCGACTGGACCGCCGTTCCCGAGGACATCCGCGAGCCGGTGACGGAGGTGCTCAGTCTGCTCGACCGCTTCGCCACCGAGCACGGCGACGTCGAGCTGCGAACCGTCCAAAGGCGCTTCTTGTCGGCCGTCGTCGCGGGCGACCCCGACATCTTCCGGCGACGAGGCTCGACCGCCAGCGCGGCCTCCGTCATCGCCTGGCTCCTCGGGCGCGCCAACGGCGTCATCGCCTCCGGCGGCGCACGCATGACGGCCGGCGACCTCTGGTCGTACTTCGGCCTCAAGAGCGGAGCATCGTCGCGGGGGTCCACCTTCCGACGAGCGGCTGGCCTCGACGCGTACGCCATGAGCCCCAGTCTCGGCCGGCCCGACTGGCTCACGTCGTCTACACGCACGCAGATCACGGAACGACGCGACATGGTGCTGAGCCGCCAACCCCGATGAGCTGACGCCGTCTCGTGGCGGCGCCTTCGGAACCGGGGCACTGTCGGTGGTCGAAGATATGTTCGACTCATGGCCCCAGACGCACCGACGCTCGAGCTCCTCCGGAGCCGGCTCGCTGACCTCGAGGCGCGGCAGCGCGCGGCGGGCGGCGTGGCCGAGGGCGGGTTCTGGGCGGGGCTTTCGGGGCGTATGCCGTCCGAGGCGTCGCCGTCATGCACGCCCTCTCCGCGGGGCCGGGCGAAGGCGGCCCGGGTGGCGCCCGCGGCCCGGGTGGCGCCCGCGGCCCGGGTGGCGCCCGCGGCCCGGCCGGCGGCGCAGCCTCGAGGGGCATGGGCAGGGCTGAAGACCGACGAGCTGGAGTCGATAGACCTACGAGAGGTGCGCTGGACCGATCCGCCCGACTTCGAGCAGATGGTGAACGACCCGGCCTGGATCGAGTCTGTCGAAGCACGCATGGAAGCCCGCATGGAGGCCCGGTGCAGCACTGGGCCCGACCCCAACGGTCGGATGGGACGCGAGTCCGGGTTAGGAGCGGGCGGCAGCGACCGGGGTGGCAGGCCGGGCGGGGGCTGTGAGGGCTATGACCCGATGCTCGAACTTGAGGCGAGTCTGGGGATCGGGCTAGGCGGGCGTGCGGAGGCTGACCTGGTCGACGCGACGGAGCGGGTCGCGCGGCAGCGGCGCGGGCTGGAGGTGACGCTCGTGACGTTGGTGTCCGAGCTGGTCTCGCGCGGTGTCGAGGCCCCGGGTGGGCTGTCCCGGGTGGACTGGCTCCGCCTGCACGACCCGAGCCTGACCGCAGGGCAGGCGAAGGCATTCGTCACCGTCGGCGCCGCGCTCGCCGAGGAGCGGTGGGCGAGGTTGCGGATGCTGGTCGCCACCCAGCAGGTCACCGTGGCCAACGCCGCGCAGGTCATCGACTTCGACGAGCGGGTCGGGCCGGTCGCCGACCCCGCCGACCTGCGCACGGCGTTGACCGACCTCACGGACCAGGCAGGGGTGCTGCGGCCGGAGGAGTTGGCCCGCCTCGCCCGGCACCACACCGAGCAGGTCCGCCCACCCTGGGACGAGGACAAGCTGGACCATGGCCGACGGCAGGCCCGCGGCTTGTGGTTCACCCCGCCGACGAAGACCGGGATGGTCGGGCTGCGCGGGATGCTCGACCCGGAAGGTGCGGCGATCCTCAAAGCCGCGATCGACCCGCTGTCGGCGCCGCGGCCCGAGAAGGACGAGCACGGCCACACGACCGCGCCGGACGAGCGCACCCCGGCCCGGCGCCGGATGGACGCACTGCTCGCCATCACGCAGCGGGGTGTCGCGGCCGCGCGGGGGGTCCCGGTCACGGAGAAGGCCAAGGTCGTCGTCCTCATCGACTACGACACCCTCGCCAACGATCTGACGGAACTCAGCGACGTCGACGGTCTTGGGCGCAGCAAGGGGTCCGGGACGACACTGACCGGCGACGTGCTGTCGCCGTCGACGGTGCGGCGGATGGCGTGCGAGGCCGGGATCATCCCGGTCGTCCTGGGCCGTGACGGCGCACCGCTGGACGTCGGCTACCGCGAGCGGCTCTTCACCTACAGCCAACGCCTGGCGTTGATCGCCCGCGACAAGGGCTGCAGCTTCACCGGCTGCACGGTGCCCGCGACCTGGTGCGACGCCCACCACGTGCTGCCGTGGCACCGCGGCGGCAGGACCGACCTGACCAACGGGGCCCTTCTCTGCCCGGGCCACCACACCCACGTCCACGAGCACGACCTGACCGCGACCGTCACTTCGACCGGCGTCACCTGGCACAACAGATGACCCCGCCCCGCACCCCGCCCGACATGGCGGGGTCGCTGGTGTGTCCTCGGCCCCCAGCTGCCAGAGTCAGCGGGTAGCGGTATGTCCCAGACGGGTTGTTTGAAAGCATTCCTCACACCGCGCATCGGCCTCAGACCTGAGGCAGGATCGTGAGCCATGACCTCGACGGTGTGGCTCGTCCCTCACACGCACTGGGACCGTGAGTGGTACGAACCCTTCCAGCGCTTCCGCCTGCGCCTCGTCGACCTCATGGACGACGTCGTCGAACGCGCCGCACGAGAGCCTGACTTCCGCTTCACCATGGACGGCCAGATGGCCGCCGTCGACGACTACCTCGAGGTGCGGCCCGAGCAGACCGACGCCGTGCGGGGGCTCGTCGCCAGCGGCCAGCTCGCCATCGGGCCGTGGCGCGTCCTCATGGACGAGTTCCTCTGCTCCGGCGAGACGATGATCCGCAACCTCGAGATGGGTTGGGCCGACGCCGACCGGCTCGGGCAGGTCATGCCGATCGGCTACCTGCCCGACATGTTCGGCCACTGCGCCCAGATGCCCCAGATCCTGCGCCACGTCAGCATCGAGCAGGCCGTCGTCTACCGCGGCGTCCCCGCGGATGTCGACCGCCACGAGTTCTGGTGGCGCTCCCCCGACGGCACCGGCATCCGCACCGAGTTCCTCGCCAACAGCTACGGCAACGTCGCGGACGTCTTCGGCGGCGGGGCAGCCCGCGAGCGCCTCGCCGCCCGCCTCGGCGCCCAGACCCACTGGTATGCCGGCGACTTCCTCGCGATGTACGGCACCGACCACGCCGCTCCCCTGCCCTCCCTCATGGCGGAGGTGGCCGACCTCGACGCCGACCCGGCCGGCCCGCGCATCAGGGTCGCGACCCTGACCGAGTACCTCGCCGAGCCGCGTACGGCCGAGAGTGAGCTGCGCACCGTCGACGGCGAGCTGCGCAGCCACGCCCGGTCGAACATCCTCCCCGGCGTGCTGTCGGTCCGGTGGCATCTCAAGGAGGCGATGGCCCGCACCGAGCGACTCCTCACGAGGTATGCCGAGCCGTTCGCCGCGCTCCACCTGCCGACCCTGCACAGCCACTACCTGTCGATGGCTTGGCGCCGCGTCATCGACTCCTCGTGCCACGACTCCGTGACCGGGTGCGGGGTCGACGAGACCGCGGTGCAGGTGCTCGCCCGGCTGCAGGAGGGTGAGCACGCGGCGCAGGCCGTGCGCGACCGTGCCCTGGCCCTGGCCGCGTCGGCGGCTCCGATCGGATCGCTCCTCATCGCCAACCCGCTCGGATCGGCCCGTCACGACGTCGTCGAGCTGACGGTCCCGGTGGCCGCGTCGCTGGAGCAGGTTGGCCTCGAGCTGCCCGACGGGACCGTCGTTCCTGCGCAGGAGATCTCACGACCGGTCGCCGAGCTCGCCACCGAGACGGTGCGGTCGGAAGACCTGCCGACGTTGATGCACCGTGTGCACGACCGGGAGCTCTTCGGGCTCCAGGTGCGCGACATCGAGGTCGACGAGGCGGCGCGGTCGCTCACCTTCCACCTCGCCGACCACGGCGATCCGGACTTCGACGCCATCGCGGCCGAGGGGCGCCTTCGCGCGGCCGCCGAGGCGGCCGGGCCCGGCACCGATTGGCAGGTCGTCACGCAGGACGAGGCGCGGCGCCGCCTCGCAGCCTCGGTGGTGGTGCCGCCCCTGGGGTGGACGAGCGCGCGGGTGGTGGGGCTCCGCGGTGATGCGGCGCTCGACCGAACCTCCATCCGCGTCGACGACCGGGTGCTCGACAACGGTCTCGTGCGAGTCGAGGTCGCCGAGGACGGGACGCTCACGGTCACCGCGGACGGCGTGACGCTGCGCGGTGTCGGACGGCTCGTCGACGGTGGCGACGCCGGCGACTCCTACAACTACGCGCCACCGGCGGGCGACGTCCTCGTCGACACCCCGGCCC
>CBHRRQ010000065.1:0-18485 GCA_966081555.1 uncultured Terrabacter sp. | reverse complement strand
AGTCGAGCAGCTCGCGCAGCCGGCGCGTGTTGCGTCGGTCGAGCAGGGTCGTCGGCTCGTCGAGCACGAGCAACGCGGGATCGGTGGCGAGGACGACGGCGAGGGCCATCAGCTGGCGCTCGCCCCCCGACAGGTCGTAGACGCTCTGGTCGCCGAGGTGGTCCACCCCGAACCGCTCCAGCACCTCCTGCGCCGCCCGACGGCGCTCATCACGGGACCGGTGGCGACGGCGCAGCGACAGCTCGACGTCCTCGCGTCCGGTCGGCATGACGAGCTGCGAGAGGGGGTCGGTGAAGGCGAAGGCCACGCGGCGGCGCACCCGGGCCCCCTCGCGCACCGTGTCGAGGCCGTCGACCGTGACGGTGCCCGACGACGGTGCGACCAGGCCGTTGAGCAGGCGCAGCAGGGTCGACTTGCCCGAGCCGTTGGCGCCGATGACGCTGACCCGACGCTCGTCGAGGGCGAGGTCGACCGGGCCGAGGATCGTGCGGGTGAGCCGGCCGGGGGAGTCGTCGAGCGGCACCTCGACCGTCGCGCCGGCCAGTCGCACCGAGGTCGCCGCTGGGTCCTCACCCACAGGTCACGGCCGCACGCGCGGAGTGGTCAACGAGACGCCGCGGCCGCTCGGCGGCGCGGGCGCACGAGCACGTCGGGGAACGCCCGGTGCACCGCCACCGCGGCCAGCACGGCGACGACGTCCTTGACGAGGTCTCCGGGCAGGAACGGCAGGTCGGCGCTCACCGCGGCAGAGAGGGGCAGCCGCAGGTTGACCATGAGTCCGACGACGCCGAGCACGTGGACGACCGCCACGCTCGTGACGAACGAGGCGGCGACGAGCAGCGGCGCCCAGAGTGCACGCCGGGTGCGCCGGACCACGAACAGGGCCGCCAGCCCGACGACGAAGGCCGCCACGATGAACGAGACGAGGTAGCCGGCAGTCGGTCCGCTGAGCACCTGGAGGCCCGACTGGCCCCGGCTGAAGACCGGCAGCCCGACGAAGCCGAGCACGAGGTAGAGGGCCACGGCCACGGCACCGCGGACGGGTCCGAGCACGAGTCCGGTGAGCACGACGGCCAGCGTCTGCAGCGTAAGCGGCACGCCCAATCCGCCGACGGGGATGCCGGGCACGACGGCAGCGGCGACGAGCAGGGCCGTGAAGACGGCGACCAGCGCCACGGACTGTGCGTCGACCGCCCGAGCCGTGGCGACGGTGCCCTTCGCGGACGGGACCGCCGACGGGGGCGGCGACGGGACCGCCGACGGGGCCGGCGACGCGCCCGCCGGTGCGTCTGCGGTCGGGGAGGTCAGCCGGGTGTCGTCGGTCACGGCAGGACCCTACCGGGGTCCCGAGGGTGCGCCGGTCACTATGGTGCTGGAATGCTCGCTGCCTACGCCGCCAGTCAGTCCGCGTCCGACCCGCTCTCCGGCCTCGTCGTGGGTGAGCGGCCCGACCCCGAGGCGCGGCCGGGCTGGGTCGTCGTCGACCTGCGCGCCGCTGCCCTCAACCACCACGACGTGTGGTCGCTCAAGGGCGTCGGGCTCGCCCCCGACCGGCTGCCGATGGTGCTCGGCTGCGACGGAGCCGGCGTCGACCCCGACGGCAACGAGGTCATCGTCCACGCCGTGGTCCCCTCGGACGGGTGGCGTGGTGACGAGACGCTCGACCCGCGCCGCACCCTCCTCTCGGAGCTGCACGACGGGACCCTCGCCGAGAAGGTGCTCGTCCCGGCAGGCAACGTCGTGCCCAAGCCCGGGTCGATGTCGTGGGAGACCGCGGCCTGCCTCTCGACCGCGTGGCTGACGGCCTACCGGATGCTCTTCACGAACTCGGGCGTGCAGCCCGGTGGCACGGTGCTCGTCCAGGGTGCCGGCGGCGGCGTCGCCACCGCGCTCGTGCAGCTCGGTGCGGCCGCCGGCTACCGCATGTGGGTGACCTCGCGCGACGAGGCCCGCGGCGAGCGGGCCCTGGCGATCGGCGCCGACCGGGTCTTCGCGTCCGGCGAACGGCTGCCCGACCGCGTCGACGCCGTCATGGAGACCGTCGGTGCGGCGACGTGGAGCCACTCGATCAACAGCCTGCGCCCGGGTGGCGCGGTCGTGATCTCCGGGGCCACCTCGGGTGACGCCCCGGCCAAAGCGGAGCTGACGAAGATCTTCTTCAAGCAGCTGCGCGTCGTCGGCTCGACGATGGGCACCCGTGAGGAGCTGGCTCAGCTCGCCCGCCTCGTCGAGCAGCGTGGCATCGAGCCCGCGATCGACTCGGTCATGCCGCTCGCCGACGCCCGCGACGGCTTCGCCCGGATGGTCGAGGGCGACGTCTTCGGCAAGGTCGTCTTCACCGTCGGCTGACGCGCGGTCGGGGTCTCGGCCGGGCTCAGCCGGGCCGGGCCCCCGACACGTGCACCTCGATCGACAGCCCGTCGGCCGAGGGGGTGCCGGGCGAGCCCTCCAGCCGCTCGCACCAGAGGGCCGTGCACAGCCGCGACACGAGCCGCCCGAGGTCGTATGCCGTGTCGGCGCCCAGCGTGACCGAGCGCGGACCCACGTCGACCGTGGCGGAGGGCACTCCGTGCAGCGCCACGCGGACGGCCCGCCCGACGGCGTCGAGCCTCGTGTCGTCGCCCGCCGGGGCGATGCCCACGGCCGACGCGTCGTCGCTGCCCGGCTCGACCCCGAGCGCTGCGCGCACCGCCTCGACCCGGCCGTAGCCGAACCAGTCACCGGGACCCGTGCGCACGAGGTCGCGGCCGCGCGGGTGCGACGCGAGCGGCTCGGCGACGAGGACGTCGGGCAGGCCGCGGAGCAGTGCGGCCGGCACCGCCGCCACCTTGCCCTTGGCGAGGTCGGCGGCGGCAGCGATCTCGTCGGCGACGGCCCGCGTGGTGACCTCGAGCGGCTTGCCGTCGGCGTCCACGCCACCGCGGAGGTCGTCGAGCACGGCCACGCCGTGCGCGCCCAGGGCGAAGTCGACCTGCCCGACCCGCCACGGACGGCCGGCCGTGTCGCTGAGGACGACGCCGACGCGTACGCCATGGCGTTCGAGCAGCCGGTCGTGCAGGCGCTCGCAGACGCCGTCGGGGTCGTGGGGGAGCAGCAGCCACCCACCGCGAGCGCCGGTGTTGGACCCGTCGACGCCCGCCGCCGCCATGATCGGACCCGCCTTGGCGCGCACGATGCGGGTGACCCGGTCGCCGACCGCGCGCTCAGCGACGACGTACTCGGTCTCGGCGCGCACGACCCGGTCCTTGTCGGGGTCGTGCGTCACGAGTCCGAGAGCCTTGCTCGCGATCTTGCTCGAGACGACGAGCACGTCGCCGTCAGCGAGTGTGACGCCGGCGTGGTCGAGCCCGAGCTGGACGACGTCCGCGAGGTCGTCGCCCTCGTTCACCTCGGGTATGCCGGTGAGCGGGGTGATCGTGATGGGCCCGCTCACGCGGGGGCTCGCTCGGCCCGCAGGCGCAGCCCGAGGTCGAGCGCCGCGCCCGCCATGTCGGCGGCAGCCTCGACGGAGCTCATGAGGAGCGGGCGGCGCAGGACCTCCAGTCCCCGCCGCTCGGGCATCGGGTCGTCCTCGTCGACGAGCCAGCCGTCGAGGAAGTCGGCGTAGAGGCCGGCCACACCGGCACTGCTCTCCTCGACGCCGATGGTGCGCAGGCACACGTCGGCGTGACCACGCACCGGGCGTCCGCCGACGAGGGGCGAGACGCCCACGACAGGGGCCCGGGTGCCACGCAGCGCGTCGCGCACCCCGGGCACGCCGAGGATGATGCCGATGGAGACGACGGGGTTGCTCGGCGGAAGGATGACGACGTCGGCCTCGCGGATGGCCTCGAGCACGCCGGGGGCCGGCGTCGCCCGGTCGAGCCCGGCGACGACGAACCGGTCGGCCGGCAGCTCGGCCCGGTGCCGCACCCACCACTCCTGGAAGTGGATCGCCCGCTGCCCGCCGTCGCTGCCCTCATCTCCCCTCTCGCCCTGCGCCGAGACGACCACGTGGGTCTCGACGGGGGTGTCGGTCATCGGCAGCAGCGTCACCCCGAGCTCGCCCAGACCCCAGCGGGCCGAGAGCCGCTCGGTGACCGCGCTCAGCGGCATACCCTGACCGAGCAGCTGCGAGCGGTAGACGTGCGTGGCGAAGTCCTTGTCGCCCAGGGTGAACCACTGGGGCTCGGCGCCGAGGGCGGCCAGCTCGCCCGCGAGGCTGTGGGTCTCGTCGGCACGGCCCCAGCCCTGGCCCTCGTGGACGCCCCCGCCGAGCGTGTAGAGCAGCGTGTCGATGTCGGGGCAGACCCGCAGTCCGAAGAGCGTGATGTCGTCGCCGGTGTTGCCGATGACGGTCAGCCCGACCTGGTCGGTCGGGTCGGGGGTGGAGCCTTCCGGCGCGGAGCCTTCCGGCGTGGAGGCGCGGACGTGGTGGAGCAGGCCGCGGAGGAACCGGGCGCCGCCCACTCCTCCGGCCAGGGCGGTGATGCGCATGCACCGATCCTCTCAGCAGGACCACCACGCGCGGTCGAGCGGGGTGACAGCCGACATTTCCGCCAGCGAATATCACCAACGCGCTTGACGTGGGGGGTATGACACGCATGTAATTTCATTGTTGTATTCGTTGGTCACGGGGACGCTGTGAAGATTCGGCAAGTTCGTCCGATTCCCGCAGAAAACCCGACTTGTCGGGTACAGCATGTGCTGACACAAGAGGAGTCAGGGTCGAGGAGGGGTCATGCACGAGCTGATGGTGGTCTGGTCGGACACGGGCGAACAGGAGGGTGAGCTCTCCTGGCAGGAGCGTTCGCTCTGCGCCCAGACCGACCCGGAGGCGTTCTTCCCGGAGAAGGGCGGTTCCACACGCGAGGCCAAGAAGGTCTGCGTGGGTTGCGAGGTGCGTTCCGAGTGCCTCGAGTACGCCCTGTCCAATGACGAGCGGTTCGGCATCTGGGGTGGGCTTTCCGAGCGGGAGCGCCGCAAGCTGAAGAAGCGCGCGGTCTGACCGTGAGGTACGAACCCGGCACCCAGCCCTTCACGCTGGTGTCCGGGTGAAGGTAGCCGCTGTGCCCGACGAGCTCACCGAAGACCGAAGCACCCCCGCCGGAGCGGGGAGTGTGTCGCCCGTGTCGTTGCCTGCCCCTCCCTCCACCGGGCAGCGACCGAACGCGACGGTCGACGCGATCGTCATCGTGCACAACGGAGCTGCGTGGCTGGCGCAGTGTCTCGACGGCCTGGCCGCCCAGACGCTGCCGCCAGCGCGGCTCGTCATCGTCGACGTCGCGAGCACCGACACCTCGGTCGCCATCGCGACGGCCCACCCGGGAGTGCGCGAGTCGATCCGCTCCGTCGAGGTGCTCCCACTCGACACCCGCCTGCCCGTCGGCCGCGCCATCGAGCGCGGCATGGCCCGGCTGCCCGTCGACGACGACGCCTCGACGAGCTGGGTCTGGGTGCTGCACGACGACACCGTCCCGCGCGCCACCGCGTTGGCCCACCTGCTCCAGGCCGGGCTCGGCTCGAAGTCCGTCGGCGTCGCCGGCCCCAAGATCGTCAGCTGGGAGGATCCACGCCGTCTCGTCGAGATGGGCATCCAGATCACCCGCACCGGACGACGACTGGCGTCACCCGCCCGCGGCGAGGCCGACCAGGGTCAGTACGACCACCGCGCCGACGTGCTCGCGGTGAGCACCAGCGGCATGCTCGTCCGGCGCTCCGCCTACGACGACCTCGGCGGGTTCGACCCCGCGTTCGTCGAGCACGGCGCCGACCTCGACTTCGGCTGGCGGGCCCAGCTCGCCGGCCATCGCGTCGTCGTCGTCCCTGCGGCCGTGGTGCGTGACGCCTCCGCGGGCCTCGACGGTGAGCGCCCGGGCGGGGCCCGCCCGAGAGAGCTCGAGCGCCGCGCGCGCCGCGCGGCCCGCCAGGTCACGCTCGCGCGCTGCTCGCCGTTCGCGGCCCCGTTCCTCGCGCTCTGGATGGCCCTGTCGGCCGTGGTCGCCTCGCTGACCCTGCTCGTGGCCAAGCGGCCGCGACAGGCGTGGCGCGAGCTGACCGACGTCTCGGCCCTGTTCCACCCCTTCGCAACGCTCGCCGCCCGCTGGCGCGGCCGTCGCACGAAGCGCCTGCGCCGCGACCACCTCGGGACGTTGTTCGTGCCGCCGGGCGTCGCGGCCCGCACCACCGTCGACCACATCCAGGACGCCATCACCCCAGAGCGTGCCCGCGTCCGCCGCGAGACGGCGACCACCACCGAGACCGGTCCCGTCGCCGACGAGTCCGAGTCGCTCGACCACCTGCCCGCGTCGCTGCCGCGACGCATCGTCAGCCACCCCGGGTTCCTCGCCGTCGCAGCCGTCCTGGTCACCACCGTCGTGGCCTGGCGTGACGCCATCCGCACCGGCGCCCTCTCGCCGACCCACACGGGGGTCGCCGGCGGAGAGCTGCGCCCCGTGACGTCCGGCGCCTCGGGGCTCTGGCACGCCTTCCGCGACGCCTGGCACGGCGCGGGGCTCGGCACCGGGGCCGACTCGGGCCCGCACCTCGCCGTCCTGTCGCTGCTGACCTGGCTCGCCGAGCGGGTGCCCGGTGTCGCCGAGAGCCGGTCGAGCGCCGGCGTCACCATCGCGTGGCTGCTCTTCCTCACCCCCGTCCTCGCCGCCTGGTCCGCCTACCTCGCCGGCCGCGTCGTCACGCAGGCCCGCGTGGCCCGTGCGCTCGGCGCCGTCGCCTGGGGCACCGCCGGTGTCGCGGCTGCTGGCATCGCGCAGGGCCGCGTCAGCGTCGCGGTGGTGCACGTGCTGCTGCCCTTCGTGCTGGCCGGCTTCTGCCTCGCCGCGCGCCGCGACGGCACCTTCACGGCCACCTTCGCGACAGCGCTGGGCGTCGCGGTCCTGGGCGCCTTCGCCCCGCCGCTGCTCGGGCTCTCCGCGGTCGCAGCCCTGGTGCTGCTGGTCCTCGGGCCGGGCATGCGCCGGGCGCGCGCCCTCGTGCTCCTCGTCGTCCCGGCCGCGCTGCTCGGTCCCTGGGCGGCGCGCTTCGTCGAGGACTGGCGCCTGCTGCTCTCCGGTCCCGGCCTCCTGTCGACCTCAGACGACCGCGGCCCGTGGGACGTCCTCGCGGTCGTGCTCGGCGAGCCGGGGGGTGCAGGCCCCGCGGTGTGGCTCGGGGCCCCGATCGTGCTCCTCGGCGTGCTCGGCTTCGCCGCCCGGGGCCGCAGCCGCGCCGAGTCGGTGGGGCTCGTCGCCGGATCCCTCGTGGCCCTGCTGGGCCTGGCGGGCGCCCTCGCCTCACAATTCGTCGTCCTGGGCTCGGCCGAGACCGGCGTCGGTGAGTCCCGGCCCGCGCACCTGTGGGCGGGTCTCGGCGTCCAGCTGTGGCTGGCCGGCCTGATCGTCGGCCTGCTGGCCGGCAGCCGGCCCGTCCTCGACTCCCTGCGGCGGCCCGGCCGCCGCTGGGGCTTCGCGGCAGCGGTCGGCGCAGCGGCCCTTGCGGTGCTCCCGCTCCTCACGGCTGCCGGCCTCGAGGCGTACGACGGTCTCGGACGCACGTTGTCCGTGGGTCAGGCGACCCTCCCGGCCGTGGCCGTCGAGCAGGGCAGCGGCCCGCTCGGCAACCGCTTGCTCGTCCTACGCCCGTCCGACGAGGTCGTCGACTTCGTGCTGGCCGGGCAGGAGCCGGGTGAGGTGCTGCGCGACCTCGACCGTGCCCCCGACGCCGACGACGCCCCTCTCGTCGACGCGGTCGCGAACATCGTGGGCGGTCGTGGCGCCGACTCGCTCGACTCGACCGCGCTGGCCCGTCTCGGGATCGGCTTCGTGCAGGTCGGGGCGACCGGCGACTCCCCCCTGACGCGACGTCTCGACTCCTCCGCGGGGCTCAGCCGCCTCGGCGCGAGCGAGCGGGGCATCCTCTGGAAGGTGCAGCCGCTGCCCGGCCCGGACGGCGCCTCGGTCGCGCCGGCTGCGTCACGCGCGCGGCTCGTCGACGCCGACGGTGCCTTGCTCCAGGTCGTGCCCACGAGCGGCCCGCACGGTGCGGTCGAGACCACGCTGCCGGCGGGCTCCGGCCAGCGGCTGCTCGTGATGGCCGAGCCGACCGAGTGGTCGGAGCAGGCTGTCGTCACCTTCGACGGTCGCCGCCTGGACCCGGTGCCGGGCGCGATCCAGCCGACGTATGCCGTCCCGCCGACCTCCGGCGACCTCGTCGTCGACCTCGCCGCCGCCCAGCCGTGGTGGCGCCTGGGCCAGGCCCTGCTCGTCGGCCTCGTCGTGTTCCTCGCCCTGCCCTTCGGCAACCGCCGCTCGAGGAGGCGCTCATGAGCAACACGTCCGGCGTCGTCCGGGTCGGATCGGTCGCCCTCGTCGCCGCAGCACTGGCCGTCGGTGCGACCCGGGTCGGCGCCTCGGTCGAGCTCGCCTCGGCCGACGAGCGTGCGGGCCTTCCGGAGTCCTCGAGCGTGCTCGTCGACGAGGCCTCCCTCGTGTGCCCGGGCCAGCAGAGGCTCGGGGCCGTCGGCCTGCGCGACGTCGCAGGCACCGTCTCCGTGGCGGCAGCGGCGCCGGAGGCCGGTGTCGTCGCGGGAGCACCCGCGGGCGGCAGCGGCTCGGTCCGCCTCGCGCTCGGCTCGTCGTCGACGGGCATCGCCCAGGCGTCGTCGGCGGGCAGCCTTGCCACCGCTGACGTCACGACTCCCGAGCCGGTGATCGCGGCAGCCAGCGGAGCCCTGGCGCCGGGCCTCGTGGCCACGCAGGTGTGGAAGCACACCGGCGACGACGACCGGGGCCTCGCCCTGACCCCCTGCCAGCTGCCGTCGTCCGACGTCTGGCTGGTCGGCGGCGGTGCGGGCGCGTCCCGCACCGAGCGCGTCATAGTCAGCAACCCCGGCGCCAACGCCGTCTCGGTGTCGCTCGACGTCCTGGGACGCTCGGGCCGCATCGAGGGCTCCGCCGACCGCAGCATCCCGATCCCGCCGCTGTCGAGGCAGGCCATCTCGCTCGACGCGATCGCGCCCGACGAGGCCGGCCCCGTCGTCCACGTCGTGGCGACCGGAGGCGTCGTGTCGGCCGTCCTCGACGACCAGTGGATCTCCGGGGCCACCGGCCGCGGCATCGACGACGCCACCCGGGCCGCCTCGCCCGGCACCGATCTCGTGGTCCCCGGCGTCGAGGCGGCACCGCAGGTGCTGCTGCGCCTGGCGAACCCCGGTGACACCGAGGCGCTCGCCCAGGTGCGCCTGCTCGGCGCGAAGGGCGTCGAGCAGCCTGCAGCGCTGCGCGCGGTTCGCGTGCCGGCCGGGTCGACGGTCGACGTCCCGGTCGCGGTGTCGTCGGCCTCGGGCATCGGCATCCGTTCCGACCAGGCGCTCGTCGCTGCTGCCTGGTCCGAGCGCCGGGCGACCACCGCCGACCAGATGGGCGACTTCGCGTGGGCGCCGGCCACCCCGGCCATCCGCGGTGTGGCGGGGATCCTGCTGCCCGGGCTGCAAGCTGCGACGAAACGCCTTCTCCTCACGGCAGGTTCGGGCGAGAGCACCGTCTCGGTCCGCCTCTCGGGTGAGGGCACCTCGAAGGTCTCCACCGTGACCGTGGCCTCCGACTCGACGGCCGTCGTCGACGTCGGCGCCGCCACGGGAGTCTGGGTCGTGCCGGTCGGCAGGACTGTGCGGGCCGCCGTGTCGGTGACCGGTCAGGACGCAGGGGTGCCGTTCTACTCCGTGGCCCCGCTGTCCGACGCCCCCGTGAGGGCGCTCTCGGTGCCGGTGCGTCAGGTGCGCAACTGACGGCCGGTGCCTCTGGGGCCGGAGCGGCAGCCGGTCGTCGAGTCCGGTCTGCTCACTCCCCGAAGCCGGGGTCGAGCTCCTCGGGGGAGACCCCGAGGAGCCCCGCGACCTGCTCGGTGACGATGTCGGCGACGAGCGCGGCGACATCGCGCCGGTCGGTCACGCGGGTCTCGACGGGGCGGCGGTAGACGACGATGCGGGCCGGGCGGGCGCTGGTTGCGGGGTAGAGCCGCCCCAGCGGCACCTCGCGGTGGTCCCACGGCGCCGGGCCCCGCGGGACGTCCTCCACCGCGAACTCCACGGCAGGAAAGGCTCGCCCGCACGTGGCCTCGAGCCGGGCAGCGGCATCGAGCACGAAGTCGTCGAACTCGTCGCGTCGCGAGGTCATGGCGGGGACCGGCGGCCAGGCCAGCGGCCCCCGACGGCCCCGCCCGTGTCGGTCGCGTCGCCGGCGTCGCGCTGGCGTACGGGGCGAGACGGTGTCCACGCCTCCACTCTAGATCGCGTGTCGGTGGCGCGGTCCGACCGAACCGCCGGTCGGCTGACCGTTCTCGCCGGCGGCCTGCGGGGTGCCGACGTCACCCGTGCGGGGGCCGCGGAGCCCGCGGAGCCCGCGGACCGGCACCTTGCGAGCAGCCGGACGGCGTGGTGTTTCGTCCTCGGCGCGGGCGCGGGCTAGAGTCCCGGATCGTGGGTCTGACACGTGGTTGCTCGAAGACGGGATGCGCTCGCCCGGCCGTCGCGACCCTGACCTACGCCTACGCCGACCGGGCCGTCGTCGTCGGTCCGCTCGCGACGTATGCCGAGCCACACACGTACGACCTGTGCCTCGAGCACGCCGAGCGCATGACCGCTCCGCGCGGCTGGGAGGTCGTGCGCGTCGGTGGGGAGTTCCCGGAGCCGGCGCTGGCCGCCGACGACCTGCTCGCGCTCGCCGACGCCGTGCGCGAGGCCGGCCGACCGCGCGCCCCCCGCGGCAGCGACGCCCGCACCACCTCCCGCGGCCAGGCCGACGCGGAGGCCGGGTCCGGCGCCGTCGAGTCGGGCCGCCGCGGACACCTGCGCATCCTCAAGGACTCCTGAGCACTAGGGTGTTCGGCGTGCCTCGCCTCGCAGACTTCGTCAAGGCCTACGACGTACGTGGAATCGTGCCCGACCAGCTGTCCCCGGCGGTCGCGCAGGCCCTCGGAGCGGCCTTCGCCGAGGTGGTGGCCGTTCCCGACGGCTCCGCGGGCATCGTCATCGGCCACGACATGCGTCCGAGCTCGCCCGAGCTCTCGGCGGCCTTCGCTGCCGGTGTGACCTCCCGTGGGGTCGACGTCACCATGATCGGCCTGTGCTCCACCGACGGCCTCTACTACGCGAGCGGCGCGCTGGACCTGCCCGGTGCGATGTTCACGGCGAGCCACAACCCGGCCCAGTACAACGGCATCAAGCTGTGCCGCTCGGCCGCGCGCCCGGTCGGGCAGGACTCCGGCCTCGCCGAGATCCGCGACCTCGCGCAGTGGATGCTCGACGGCGGCTCCGGCCTGGCCCAGCCCGTGGGCGGCCCGGGCACGGTCACGACCCGTGACCTGCTCGGGGACTACGCGGCCTTCCTCCGCGGCCTCGTCGACCTCTCCGGCTCTCGGCCCCTCAAGGTCGTCGTCGACGCCGGCAACGGCATGGGCGGCCACACCGTGCCGGCCGTCCTCGGCACGAGCGCCGGGCTCGACGCCCTGCCCCTCGAGGTCGTCCCCCTCTACTTCGAGCTCGACGGCACCTTCCCCAACCACGAGGCCAACCCGCTCGACCCGGCCAACCTCGTCGACCTGCAGGCAGCAGTGCGCGAGCACGGCGCCGACATCGGTCTCGCCTTCGACGGTGACGCCGACCGCTGTTTCGTCGTCGACGCAGACGGCGAGCCCGTGTCACCGAGTGCGGTGACCGGACTCGTGGCCGTGCGCGAGATCGCCCGCGCCCGTGAGGGCGGCGACACCGAGGTCGCGATCGTGCACAACGTCATCTCGAGCGCCGCCGTGCGCGAGGTCGTCCTCGAGGCGGACGCGACCCCGGTGCGCACGCGGGTCGGCCACTCCTTCATCAAGGCCGAGATGGCCCGCGCCGGAGCCGTCTTCGGGGGAGAGCACTCCGCGCACTACTACTTCCGCGACTTCTGGTTCGCCGACACCGGCATGCTGGCGGCGCTGCACGTGCTGTCGGCGCTCGGCGAGCAGGACCGTCCGCTGTCCGAGCTGTGTGCCGCCTACGAGCGCTACGTCGCCTCGGGCGAGATCAACTCCACCGTCACCGACCAGGCTGCCGTCGTCGAGCAGGTGAGAGCCTGGGCCACGGTGCGCGGGGCCGACACCGACGAGCTCGACGGCCTCACGGTGAGCAGCCCCGAGGGCCAGTCGCCCACGTGGTGGTTCAACGTGCGCGCCTCCAACACCGAGCCGCTGCTGCGGCTCAACGTCGAGGCCGCCGACCGTGAGACGATGCAGGACGTGCGCGACGAGCTGCTCGCACTGATCCGCTCGGACGCCACCGCTGCCACCGCAGACGACCGGCGCGGGTCCACCACCAGCTTCACCACCAGCTCCACCACCAGCTCCACCACCTCGGACGCAGGAGACGCTTCGTGAGCCAGAGCCACCAGACCATCGAGCCGTGGCTGCGCGGGATCATCCGCTGCCCGCAGTGCAAGGGCGAGGTCGCCGACGTGGCGGCCGACTCCGGTGGCGCCGAGCTCGTCGAGCTGCGCTGCGACACCTGCCACCTCGCCTACCCGGTCGTGGGTGGCGTCCCGGTCCTGCTCGTCGACCGCGCCCGCCGCACCGACGGCTGAGTCCCGTGGGCGCCGCGTTCGACGAAGGCCGCCTCGACGACGAGGGTGCGCTGAGCGCCCTCGACCGCAGCGAGTCGCTGCGGGCCCTCGCCGGGTCCGGCGCGCAGGTGCGTCGCACCATGGCAGCGGCCGGTGAGGCCGGCCTCGACCGGCTGCGTGACATCGAGCCCCGCGGCGTCGTGGTGGCGGCCGCGGGCGGGTCCGCCGCCGTCGGCGACCTCTTCGAGGCGGTGTCGCACGGGGCAGCGGCGCTGCCCGTCCAGAGCTGCTCGTCCGGGTCGCTGCCGGGCTGGGTCGGCGCCCTCGACGTCGTCATCGCCGTGTCGCAGTCCGGCCGGGCGGCGGGCACCCTGGCCCTCGCCGCCGAGGCGGCCCGCCGGGGAGCCTTCCTCGTCACGGTGGGCGCGGACGGCTCGCCGCTCGCCGACGTCAGCGCCAGGGCGCACGGCGTCCACGTGCCCATCCCCATCGTCGGCTCCTCGTCGCGCACGTCGATGTGGGCGCAGGCCACCCCGGCGCTGCTCGCGGCCGACGCCATGGGCATCGCCGCCTGCTCGCAGGAGACCCTGACCGAGCTCGCGGACGTGCTCGATCGCGTCGCGACCGATGCACGGCCCGGGTCCGAGGCCTTCGTCAACCCCGCGAAGGTGCTGGCCACCGAGCTCGCCGAGTCGACCCCGATCGTGCTGGGTGAAGGGCCGTTCGGCGACGTCACGGCCCGCCGTGCGGCCTCGATGTTCGGGCGCACCGGTCGGGTCCCGGTCGCCCACGGCTGCCTGCCCGACGCGGCGAGCCAGATCGTCGCCTGCTTCGACGGCCCCCTCGCACCCGGCCAGTCCGAGGGTGGCGGCACCGACGACATCTTCGCCGACCCGTTCCTCGACGGCCCCACCCGACCGCCGCTGCGCCTCATCATGCTGCGCGACGCGTCCGGGGGCGAGGGCTCACGCCTGGCCGACACCGTGGTGTCCGTGGCCGAGGACGCCGGCGTACGCGTGTCGCTGCTCGACGCCGACGCCCCGGACCCGCTGCTCCGCCTCGCGCACCACGTGGCCCTCACCGACTTCGCCGCCACCTACCTCGCGCTCGGCTTCGGGTTCGACCCGGCGACGTCCCCGCACGTACGCCTGCTGCGCGGCGCCCGAGGCACCTGACCGACCGCACGCACCCCCGAGGTGCCCGGAACGTATCCTGCCCCGGTGACCCAGCACTTCGACCTGGCCATCATCGGGAGCGGCTCCGGCAACTCGCTCGTGACGCCTGACTTCGACGGCAAGCGGGTGGCCGTCATCGAGGGCGGCACCTTCGGTGGCACCTGCCTCAACGTCGGCTGCATCCCGACGAAGATGTTCGTCTACGCCGCGGACGTCGCGACCGGCGTACGCGAGGCCGCGCGCTACGGCGTGGACGCGACGCTCGAGGGAGTGCGCTGGGCCGACGTGCGCGACCGGGTCTTCGGGCGCATCGACCCCATCTCCGACGGTGGGCGCCGCTACCGGCAGGAGGGGCCGAACACCACGGCGTTCCTCGGGCACGCGACCTTCACGGGCGACCGCACCCTCACGGTCGAGCTGCACGACGGTGGCCGCGAGACCGTCACCGCCGACCAGGTCGTCGTCGCCGCAGGGGCCCACCCGGTGCTGCCCGACGTCGTCACCGAGTCCTGCCTCGAGATGGGCGTGGAGGTTCACACCTCCGACACGATCATGCGCATCGACCGGCTGCCCGAGCGCCTGGCGATCATCGGCGGCGGGTTCATCGCCGTGGAGATGGCGCACGTCTTGGCCTCCTTCGGCGTGCACGTGACCATCGTGGCCCGCGGGTCGCAGCTGCTGCGCCACCTCGACACCGACATCTCGCAGCGCTTCACCGACCTCGCGCGCGAGCAGTGGGACGTGCGCACCGGCACCAACGTCACCGCCCTCGAGCGTGGCCACGGGGGAGCGGGCGTGCGGCTGCACCTGGACAGCGCCGCGGTCGTCTACGCTGACCTGCTGCTCGTGGCCACCGGGCGCCGCCCCAACACGGACAGCCTCGGCGCCGGTGCCGGCGGGCTCACCGTCCTCGACGACGGACGCATCGAGGTCGACGCGTACGGTCGCACGGGAGCGCCTGGGGTGTGGGCGCTCGGCGACGTCAGCTCGCCCTTCCAGCTCAAGCACGTCGCCAACGCCGAGGCTCGGGCGATCGCCCACAACCTCGTCCACCCCGACGACCTGTGGCGCCTGCCGCACGACCACGTGCCGTCCGGCATCTTCAGCCACCCGCAGATCGCCACGGTCGGCCTCACGGAGCAGGAGTGCGTCGACGCGGGGCGCCCCCACGTCACGTTCGTGCAGGCGTACGGCGACACGGCATACGGCTGGGCCATGGAGGACCGCACCAGCGTCTGCAAGCTCGTCGCCGACCCGACCACGGGCCGGCTCCTCGGCGCCCATCTCATGGGACCTCAGGCGACCTCGCTCATCCAGCCGCTCGTCCAGGCCCTCGCGTTCGACACCTCCGTCGTCGAGCTGGCCCGCGGCCAGTACTGGATCCACCCGGCGCTCGCCGAGGTCGTCGAGAACGCCCTGCTCGGTCTGCGCCTCGACGAGACCGCCTGAACGCGTTCCCAGCCGTTTCCCAGACGCCCCTAGGATGACGCCATGGCAGGCGGACTCGTAGCCCTACTCGACGACATCGCGGCACTGGTCAAGCTCGCGGCGGCGTCGGTCGACGACGTGGGCGCGGCCGCCGCCAAGGCCAGCGTCAAGGCCACCGGCGTCGTCGTCGACGACACCGCGGTCACCCCGCGCTACGTCCAGGGGCTGGCGCCCGAGCGCGAGCTGCCGATCATCAAGAAGATCGCGCTCGGCTCGCTGCGCAACAAGCTGCTCATCATCCTCCCGGTCATCATGCTGCTCAGCCAGTTCCTGCCCTGGCTGCTGACGCCGATCCTCATGGTGGGCGGCGCGTACCTCGCCTACGAGGGCGCCGAGAAGGTGTGGGAGCTCGTCTCGGGCCACCACGAGGAGCAGGACGCCGCCGAGGGCGAGGTCGACGAGAGCTCCGTCGTCGCCGGGGCGATCCGCACCGACTTCATCCTGTCGGCCGAGATCATGGTCATCGCGCTCAACGAGGTCGAGACCGAGCCGTTCGTCTCCCGCCTGATCATCCTCGTCATCGTCGCCCTTCTCATCACCGCGCTCGTCTACGGCGTCGTCGGCCTCATCGTGAAGATGGACGACGTGGGTCTCAAGCTCGCCGAGCGTGACTCGGGCGCCTCCCAGCGCGTCGGTCGCGGGCTCGTCAAGGGCATGCCGAGGTTGCTCTCGATCCTGTCGACCGTCGGCATCGCGGCCATGCTCTGGGTCGGCGGCCACATCCTGCTGGTCGGCGTCGACGAGCTCGGCTGGCACGCGCTCTACGACTTCGTGCACCACCTCGAGGAGGGCGTCGCCGGGGTCGCCGGGGTCGGCGGCATCCTCTCCTGGCTCGTCAACACGCTCGCGTCCGCCCTCATCGGCCTCGTCGTCGGTGCGGTCGTGGTCGCGGTGCTGCACGTGGTGCCGCGCCGCAAGAAGGCCGACGAGACCGCCTCGGCCCACTGAGCCCCACCGAGCCGGGGGGGTGTCACGCGGCCACGCGCGCACCCTGCGGCCCCGCGCACACCTCCCGGTCACGCGCACACCTCCCGGCCCCGCGCACGTCGTATGCCGTGTGCCGTCGTCCGCGGCAGGTGTGAGCTGCCGCGCCCTGCTCGTCCACATCCCCGGCCGCCCGCGTGCGCTGTCCACAGGGTGCCTGCCGCGCTGAGCGGGCTGGGGCCACGGGCGACACGCTCGGGCCATGGACGACGTGCCCTACTGCCCCGACGACGTCATTGATGCGCGTGGCCTCCTCGAGCGCGGGCTCACCTCGCACGCGGTCGACCGGCTCTGTCGCGACGGACGCCTGCACCGACTGGTGCGCGGCTGGTTCGCCACCCGAGAGCCGGCGGACGCCGTCGACCGGCACCTCCTCGCCGCGGCAGCGCTCGTGCGTCACTTCGACGGTCGAGCGGCGCCGAGCCACCACACTCGGCTGCTCGCGGCCGGCATACCCACGTGGAGAGCCGACCTGTCCACCGTGCACCTCACCCGCGTCAGCGACCGGGGTGCACGGCGCCGGGAGGGGTACCGGCTGCACCCGACCGTGCCCAGACTGCGGATGCGCGCCGGCACGGGTGCGCCGGCGGTGCCCATCGCCGTGGCCTGCGTGCAGACCGGCCTGCTCAACGGGCCGACGGCCGCCCTCATCGGCGCGGACGCGGCTCTGCGCGCAGGGCTCGTCACGCAGCAGACGCTCGAGCGGGCGGTGCGACTCTTCGACGGCCGCACCGGCATCGGCTGCGTGCGCGCGGCTCTCGCCCACGCGGACGGGCGGCACGAGTCGCCGGGCGAGACCCGACTCGCCGCGGTGCTGCGCGACCTCCGCATGGCAGCGACACCACAGGTGCTCATCCGTACGACACAGGGCCCTAAGCGGGTCGACGCACTGCTGGACGAGCACCCGGTCGTGCTGGAGTTCGACGGCGCGGTGAAGTACCGCACGCCGGGCCTCGGCCGTGACGCCGCCGTGCCGGGGCTGGCGGACAACCCACTCTTCGCGGAGAAGCTCCGCGAGGACGCGATCCGCGACGAGCGGTTCGAGTTCGTCCGCGTCGTGTGGTCGCAGCTCGGCGACCCCGCCGGCATACACAAGCGGGTGGTCGACGCGATCGCGCGGTGCACGCGGCGGGCCGCGTGACGATGCACCCGGGGGCCGGCGGCGCCCGTCAGGGTCAGGTGATCACTGCGTCCGAGGTGCGGGTGCCCGTAAGGTGTGCTGCTGTCAGATCCCCGCGCGAACGCTCGACAGCGCATTCGAGCCGAGGCGGCGTCGCCGCTAGACTCGGGGACTGCCGGCGTGGGTGATGACCCGCCAGATGAGCCCAGAGGGGCGCGCCGGGTCTGCACACCGACCATCAAAGGAAGCGATCACTCATGTCCTTCGACTACAAGGTTGCCGACCTGGGCCTCGCCGAGGCCGGCCGACACCAGCTCCGGCTCGCCGAGCACGAGATGCCCGGCCTCATGGCCATCCGTGAGGAGTACGCCGCCGCCCAGCCCCTCAAGGGCGCGCGCATCGCCGGTTCCCTCCACATGACCGTCCAGACGGCGGTCCTCATCGAGACGCTCACCGCGCTCGGCGCCGAGGTCCGCTGGGCCTCCTGCAACATCTACTCCACCCAGGACGAGGCCGCCGCGGCCGTAGTCGTCGGCCCGAAGGGCTCGGCCGACGACCTGCAGGGCGTCCCCGTCTTCGCCTGGAAGGGCGAGACCCTCCCCGAGTACTGGTGGTGCACCGACCAGATCCTCACCTGGCCCGGCGGCGAGGGCCCGAACATGATCCTCGACGACGGCGGCGACGCCACGATGCTCGTCCACAAGGGCCTCGAGTGGGAGAAGGCCGGCCAGGTGCCCGCCACCACCGAGGAGGACTCCGAGGAGTTCGGCGTCTTCAAGGAGCTCGTGCGCCAGACGATGGCCGCCGACCCGCAGAAGTGGACGAAGGTCGCCGCCGGCATCAAGGGCGTCACCGAGGAGACCACCACCGGCGTCCACCGCCTCTACCAGCTGGCCGAGTCCGGCGACCTGCTCTTCCCGGCCATCAACGTCAACGACGCGGTGACCAAGAGCAAGTTCGACAACACGTACGGCTGCCGCCACTCGCTCATCGACGGCCTCAACCGCGCCACCGACGTGCTCATCGGCGGCAAGGTCGCCGTCGTCGCCGGCTACGGCGACGTGGGCAAGGGCTGCGCGGAGTCGCTGCGCGGTCAGGGTGCCCGCGTCATCGTCACCGAGATCGACCCCATCTGCGCGCTGCAGGCCG
>CBHRRQ010000064.1:0-18526 GCA_966081555.1 uncultured Terrabacter sp. | reverse complement strand
GAACTGGAGGTCGTCGGGCAGGCCGCCGACGTTGTGGTGGCTCTTGATGTTGGCCGCGCCCTCACCGCCGCCCGACTCGACGACGTCGGGGTAGAGCGTGCCCTGGACGAGCCACTTGACGGGGTGCTCCTCGTCGCCGCGGTCGTGGACGACGTCGCGGGCCGCCTGCTCGAAGACGCGGATGAACTGCTCACCGATGATCTTGCGCTTCGTCTCGGGATCGGTGACGCCGGCGAGCGCCTCGAGGAAGCGCTCCCGGGCGTCGACGACGACGAGGTCGACGCCGGTGGCCTCGACGAAGTCCTTCTCGACCTGCTCGGCCTCGCCCTCGCGGAGCAGGCCGTGGTCGACGAAGACGCAGGTCAGCTGGTCGCCGACGGCCTTCTGCACCAGGGCGGCCGCGACGGAGGAGTCGACGCCGCCGGAGAGGGCGCAGAGCACGCGGTCCTCGCCGACCTGCTCGCGGATCGTCGTGACGAGGTCGTCGACGACGTGCCCCGGGGTCCAGTCGGGCGTGATGCGCGCGCCCTTCCAGAGGAAGTTCTCGAGCACGCGCTGGCCCTGCTCGGAGTGCAGCACCTCGGGGTGCCACTGCACGCCGTAGAGGCGCCGCTCGTCGTCCTCGAACGCGGCCACCGGCGTACCTGCCGTGGTGGCGGTGACGGCGAAGCCGTCGGGGGCGGCGCTGACGGAGTCGCCGTGCGACATCCACACGACCTGGCTGGGCGGCTGCCCCTCGAAGAGCGTGGACTCGACGTCGCTGATGGCCGCGTCGGTCTTGCCGTACTCGCGGGCCCCGGTGCGTGCGACGGTGCCGCCGAGCGCCTGGGCCATCGACTGGAAGCCGTAGCACATGCCGAAGACCGGGACGCCGGCCTCGAGCAGCGCGGGGTCGAGGCGCGGGGCGCCGTCCTCGTAGACCGAGCTCGGGCCGCCGGAGAGGATGATCGCGGCGGGCTCCTTGGCGAGCAGGTCGGCGACGCTCATCGAGTGAGGGACGACCTCGCTGTAGACCTGCGCCTCGCGCACCCGTCGGGCGATCAGCTGGGCGTACTGCGCGCCGAAGTCGACGACGAGGACGGGGTGGCTCTGCAGGTCGGTCGGTTGCGCTTCGCTCACGGGCGCCAGCCTATCTGCCCGGCAGGGGGCCTCCGGACCGCCGTCCGGAGGGCCTCAGCCGACGAGGTGCGCCCGTCCGGTCGCCCGGTAGTCCTTCGACACCGTGTAGGCCCGACGGTCGAGACGCAGCGCCTCGGCCCGCGCGGCCTGCAGGTCACGGGCCCCGAGACGGGCCAGCGACCTCAGCACCATGACCTCCCGGGAGTCCCCGCCCTGGGCCGCGATGCGCACGCCCCCGACGCGCGGCGCGTAGAACTTCAGCTGGATGCCGTCGTCGGGGGCGTTCGGGGCAGACTCCCTGATCTCGACGACGTCGGTGTAGCAGCCCGTGGGCACGCAGACCCGCAGCCCCTTCGCCACGACCTGCCCGACGTCGTAGAACCCGACGGCGGGAGCGCGTCCCTGGACGTACGGCGGCGCCCCGGGCACGGGTGAGCCCGGGACGAGCATGCCGGCGCGGGCGCCCCGCACGCCCGTCACCCACGTGCTGGGGGCGCCGACGAACGTGCCGTCCTCGTACTCCTCGGGGTACTCGCCCCGCGTCCACACGTTGCCGGTGTCGTCCTGGGCGAAGAAGGCCAGCTCGGACTCCGTGAGCACGCCGTCGCTGTAGTCCCGGTCGAGGACGACCCGGGCGTCCATGCCGTCGACCCTCTTGACGAGGTCGGTGACGACGAAGACGAGCCGGTGCCGGTGGGTGCCGTCGGCATCGGTGACGGTGCCCTCGTAGGTGAAGCGCGTGCCGGGGACGAGGGGGAAGTAGGTCGCGGTGCCGCTGAGGGGGTCGGAGAAGCCGGTGACGCCCGCCTTCGCGACAGACGGCGACGGCGTGAGGACGGCGGTCGAGGGCACCGCGGCCGCGGCCCGCTGCGCCGGTGCGACGAGCACCGCCCCGAGCCCGGCCATGAAGGGCGGCGCGCCGAACAGCCGGCCGAGCTCCTGCGAGCCCGGAGTGCCGGCGCCGTCCGGATCGGCCTGCACCACGGTCGTCGTCGACGGTGTCGGCACGTCGGTGCGGGCCTCCGCCAGGGCGGACCCCGCGAGCACCACGAGGCAGGCACCCACCGCGAGAACGGGCCGGCCGTGCCGCGGCGCCGCCCCGGCTGCGGTCCTGCCCTCGGCCCCCTCGCCGCGCACGGGCCGCGCGGGCCCGTCGCGGCCGCTGCTGCGGGACGCCTCCTGCGCGTCCCGAAGGTCGACGTCTGCCGTGTCCGTGGAGGTCATAGCGCCCCCCTCTTGCTGGGGCCGTCGTGCTCAGTACCTCAAATGTAGGCAGGCGGCAAGGCCGGCGCAGGCGAATCCTTTATGTCTGGAAGACGCTGCAGCGCAACGGGATTGGGAGATAGACGACATCTCCCGATTCGGGCTCGGGACCCCTTTCGGCCCCCGCTCGCAACGGTCAGGCAGGCTCGGACCCGCCCACCGCGTACGCCCGCGACAGCAGCGCCTCGGTGGCGACGGTGTTGCGCCGCTCGGCGATCCACGGCACGACGGGGACGAACCCCGCGAGCAGGTTCTTGACGATGCGCACCACGCCCCACGCGGACTTGATGCCGAGGTTCGCCACCGACGCGGCATACGCCATGTAGATGACTCCGTGGATCGGGCTCCAGTACTCGGTGAGCACGTTGGTCTGCTTGAAGCCGTACTTCATGACCATCTCGAGGATCAGCACGAACAACGCGATGCCGGCCACGGTCGCGAGGACACGGTAGATCGACAGGGCCGACCGGATCTGCTGCGGCTTGGCCAGGGTCTGGGGGTACGTGCTCACGTCGTCGCGCCTTCTCTCGGTGCGTCTGTCGGTGCAGCGGCGGGGTCCTCCGCCTGCTGCTCTGCTCGGAACATCTTCCACCACATCCAGATCGCGAAGATCCCGAAGACCCACCACTGGACGGCGTACGCCGCGTTGCGCAGGTTGAGGGGTGCGTCGAGCGGTGGGGGCGGCACGCGCGTCAGCCCGGGCTGCGGCAGGTCCGCGCCCGCGGTCGGGCCGGCCGTCTCCGCGGAGGCGAGGACGACGGCGTTGTAGAGCTCGCCCGGCCACTCGTTGACGAGGGTCGCGAGGTCGATGGAGCGCACCTGCGGCGCGGGCAGCGGGCCGCCCGGACGGGGCGACTCCCCCGGCCCGAGCGTGCCACTCACCGTGACGACGCCGACCGGCGGGGCCGGCACCGTGGAGGGGGTGCCGTCGACGAAGCCGCGGAGCACCGGCACGGTGCCGCCGCCGGTCACGAGGGGCGTCACCACCCACGAGCCGACCCGGCCACCCAGGCGACGGTCGACGACGAGCAGGCTGCGCTCGGCGGCATACGTGCCCGTGACGGTGACGGGACGGTTGGACAGCGCCGGGCGGAAGTCGCTGTGGGCCGCCGTCACCTGCTGGAGGGGGGCCCGCTGCTGCGTCGAGGCGGCAGCGACCGCCTCCTGCCGGCCCGAGTCGCGGGCGACGCCGAGCTGCCAGAGGCCGAGCCAGATGCAGGCTGCGACGACGACCAGCAGGGCGGCGAGCATGCCGACCCAGCGTGGGGTGAGCAGCTGCCGGAACACGCCCCAAGGGTAGGTCACCCCCTCGTCGCCGACCTGCCCCGGGCCATCGATGCGTGCCAGACTCGGGCGCCATGCCCCGGTTCCGTCGCCCAGGCCGTATGCCGTCACGCGCCGTTCTCGCCGCGCCCACGGTCCTGCTCGCCTCCGTCGCCGTCGTGGCGCTGCTCGGGGCGTGCGGCACCGACACCCCGTCGGGCCGGCCGACCGTCACGGTCTACGTCGACCCGCCGGCCGGCACGAAGCCGTCCGCGCCGGCTGCGACGGCGACGTCGGTGCGCACCGTGAACCCCCAGCCGTCCCCCAGCGGCGTGCCGACCCAGCTCGCGGCCGGGCGGCAGCGGGGCGCACCCCACTCCTACGCCGAGGCCCGCGCCCGCATCGAGGCAGCGCCCAGCGCGGCGTCGGTCACCGACCGGTTCGTGACGCCGAGCGGCAACATCGTCTGCAACGTCGGGGGTGCCCCGATGCCCGTCGCCGCGTGCGAGGTCTCGTCCGGTCGGGTCGCCCCTCCGCTGCCGTCGATCTGCCCGCCCGACGGACCGAAGGACATCGGCCGCCTCGAGCTCGAGCGCACCGGGGCCTTCCCCGTCTGCAACTCCGACACGATCCGTGAGGGTGGGGAGCCGAAGCTGCCCTACGGCTCGCGCACCGCCGCGCTCGACCCTGTGGCCTGCCTCAGCGAGGAGGCGGGCGTGACGTGCGTGGACAGCGGCTCGCGGCACGGCTTCTTCCTGGCCCGCAGCACCTTCGTGACGTTCTAGCGGGTGGGCCCGCGGTCGGGGCGGCTGCTTCGAGCACTTAGGATTGGGCCCACGACCTGACGTGGACCGTTCCGCACACCCGACGACCGAGGGGCCGCCGTGGCGCAACTGCTGCTCCTGCACCTGCTTGCCGCCGTCGTCGCGCCATGGCTCGCGAAAGCGCTTCGCACGAAGGCCTTCCCCGTCCTCGCGGTCGCACCCGCCGTCTCGTTCGCATGGCTCGTCTCCGTCTCGGGTGACGTTCGCGCGGGCAACCTTCCGACACAACGCATCTCGTGGGTCCCGGGACTCGGCATCGACCTCGACTTCCGGCTCACGACCCTGTCGTGGGTGCTCGCCCTCCTCGTCACGGGGGTCGGCGCGCTCGTGCTCCTCTACTGCACCTGGTACTTCACCGACCGCGACCCGACGCTCTGGCGCTTCACCTCCGTCTTCACCGCCTTCGCAGGAGCGATGCTCGGGCTCGTCCTCACCGACAACCTGCTCGTGCTCTACGTCTTCTGGGAGCTGACGACCGTCTTCTCCTACCTGCTGATCGGTCACAACCCGGCGAGCTCGACGAACCGGCGCGCGGCGATGCAGGCGCTCATCGTCACGACGTTCGGCGGTCTGGCGATGCTCATCGGCATCATCGCCGTCGGGGTGCACCACACCTACTCCATCAGCGAGCTGCTCGCCGATCCGCCCCCGCTCGACGCCGTCACCGTGACCGCGCTCGTGCTGCTGCTCGTCGGCGCCCTGTCGAAGTCGGCGCTCGTGCCGTTCCACTTCTGGCTGCCCGGCGCCATGGCCGCGCCGACGCCGGTGAGCGCGTACCTCCACGCCGCGGCGATGGTGAAGGCGGGCATCTACCTCGTCGCGCTGCTCGCCCCAGCCTTCGCGGGAGCCCCGGCCTGGCACGCGCTGACCGTCGGGCTCGGGCTCTTCACGATGCTCGTCGGCGGCTGGCGGGCGCTGCGCCAGCACGACATCAAGCTGCTCCTCGCCTACGGCACCGTGAGCCAGCTCGGCTTCATCGTCGCCATCGCGGGCCTCGGCACCAAGACCTCCGCCCTGTCGGCGCTGGCCCTCGTCATCGCGCACGGCCTCTTCAAGTCGACGCTCTTCCTCACCGTCGGCGTGGTCGACAAGTGCACCGGCACCCGCGACCTGCGCGAGCTGTCGGGCGTCGGCCGCCGGCTGCTGCCGGTGTCGGTGCCGGCCACCCTCGCGGCCCTGTCGATGGCGGGCATCATCCCGCTCGCCGGCTTCGTCTCGAAGGAGAGCGCGCTCGAGGCGCTGTGGCAGGACGTCCAGACGTCGACGCCCCTGCCGGCCCCGTGGAGCTGGCTCGCCGTCCTCGGTGTGGTCGCGGGCTCCGCACTGACCGTCGCCTACACGGCGCGCTTCCTCTGGGGTGCCTTCGCGACGAAGCCGGGGCGCGAGCCGACCGTGGTCAAGGCGGCGCACCCGGGCTTCGTGCTGTCTCCGCTCCTGCTCGGCGTCGGGTGCCTGCTGCTCGGCCTTCTCTCGCCGCTCGAGTCGGCGTGGCTCATGCCGTATGCCGTCTCGTTCCCGGTCGGTGAGGCCCCGCCGGCCCTCGCGCTCTGGCACGGCGTGACCGTGGCGCTGGTCCTGTCGCTCGTCTCGGTGGGCGTCGGCCTGCTGCTCTTCGCCCGGCGCGAGGTCGTCGGGCGCGCGCAGGCGAAGGTGCCCGCCCTCGTCGACGGCGAGCGCGGCTTCGCGCGCACCATGCGCTGGATCGACCGCGGCGCCGTCGAGACCACAGCCGTGACCCAGCGCGGATCCCTGCCGATCTACCTCGCCGCGATCCTCATCGTCTTCGTCGCGCTGCCGGGAGTCGCTGCCCTGACCCGCGGCTCCCTGCCGTCGATCCGCCTGTGGGACAACGTCGGTCAGGCCGTCGTCGGCGTCTTCATGGTCGCCGCAGCCGTGCTCGTGCTCGTCACCCGTCGCCGGCTCACCGCGGTCATGCTCGTCGGCGCCACCGGCTACGGCGTCTCGCTCCTCTTCATCCTCCACGGGGCGCCCGACCTCGCCATCACGCAGATGCTCGTCGAGACCGTGTCGCTCGTCGTCTTCGTGCTGGCGCTGCGCCGGCTGCCGACGAAGTTCACGCGCCACCCGCACTCACCGTCCCGCACGTGGCGCATCGCTCTCGGCGGCGCGGTCGGCGCCTCGGTAGGGCTCATCGCCCACGTGGCGTCGGGCGGCCGCACGGCCGACCCGGTGTCGGTCGACTTCCCCACGGAGGCCTACGCGTTCGGGCACGGCAAGAACATCGTCAACGTGACGCTCGTCGACATCCGCGCGTGGGACACCCTCGGCGAGGTCTCGGTCCTCGTCGCGGCCGCGACCGGCATCGCGAGCCTCATCTTCGTGCGCACCCGCAACACCCGGCTTTCCCGGGCGACCGCCAAGGACCTGCCCTCGAGCAACCCGGCACGCGGCACGTGGCTGCACGGCGGCCGCACCATGCGCAAGGAGAAGCGCTCGGTCATCTTCGAGGTGGTGACCCGCCTCGTCTTCCACGTCATGCTGGCCGCCTCGCTCTTCCTGCTCTTCGCCGGGCACAACCAGCCAGGTGGCGGCTTCGCCGGCGGCCTCGTGGCCGGGCTCGCGCTCGTGGTGCGCTACCTCGCCGGCGGCCGCTACGAGCTCGACGAGGCGGCCCCGTTCGATGCGGGGCTGCTCGTCGGGCTGGGGCTGCTCGTCGCGGTCGGCTCCGCCCTCGCCCCGCTCGCCTTCGGCGGCACCATCCTCGAGACGACCGCCGTGGACTTCACACTGCCGCCATGGGGCGAGGTGCACCTCGTCACCTCGCTCTTCTTCGACGTCGGCGTCTACCTCATCGTCGTCGGGATGATGCTCGACATCGTGCGCAGCCTCGGCACCGGCATCGACCGGCAGATCGCCGACGAGGAGTCCGAGCACGAGCAGGAGGTGGCCCGCACATGACCACCGTGGCCCCCGCGCTCATCGAGTCGACGCTCCAGCCCAACCTCACCCTCGTGCTCGTGACCGTCTTCCTCGTCGCGACCGGCACCGCCCTGGCGCTCGACCGCAGCCTCGTTCGCGTGCTGCTCGGCATGGTCCTCATCGGCAACGGCGTCGCCGTGCTCTACCTCGTCATCAGCGGGCGAGCGGGGCGCGCGCCCTTCGTCGGCGAGGACCCGGCAGCGATCAGCGACCCGCTCCCCCAGGCCATGGTGCTCACCGCCATCGTCATCTCGCTGGCCACGATCGGCTTCCTCCTCGCCCTCTCCTACCGGCTCTGGCAGGTGTCCGGCACCGACGACGTGCCCGACGACGCCGAGGACGCCCGCATCCAGCGCCTCGCCCTCGAGGACCAGACATCGTCGACGTACGACCCGTCCGAGGCGTCGACGACCACCTCGGACGAGCTGGCCGAGGAGGGCGTCGTCGCGGGCGCCGAGACCTCCGGCGCCCAGACGTCCGGCCCCGAGACCTCCGCCACCGAGACCTCCGCCACCGAGACCTCCGCCACCGAGACGTCCCACGCCGAGACCACCCGCACGGGGAGCGAGCCGAGATGACCGACTTCCCGGTGCCGAACCTCGTGCCCCTGCCGGTGCTGCTGCCGCTGCTCGGCGCAGCGCTGACGCTCGCCTTCAGGCGGTCTCCACGCCTGCAGCGCAGCGTGAGCATCGTCGTGCTCGCGGCGGTCGTCGCGGTCGCAGCGGTCCTCGTGTGGCAGACCGACGTCCGCGGTCCGCAGGTGCTGTGGCTCGGCGCGTGGCAGGAACCCCTCGGCATCTCGCTCGTCGCCGACCGGCTGAGCGCGCTCATGCTGCTCGTGTCCGGCATCGTCACCCTGCTCGTGCTCGTCTTCGCCATCGGCCAGGGACAGGCCGACAGCGACGAGGAGAACGAGAGCGAGACGCCGCTCACGATCTTCCACCCGACCTACCTCGTGCTCTCGGCGGGCGTCTCCAACGCCTTCCTCGCCGGCGACCTGTTCAACCTCTTCGTCGGCTTCGAGATCCTGCTCTTCAGCTCGTACGTGCTCATCACCGTGGGCGGCGCGGCGTCGCGCATCCACGCGGGCACGACGTACGTAGTGGTCAGCCTGCTCAGCTCGGCCCTCTTCCTCGTCGGCATCGCCGCGGTGTATGCCGCCACGGGCACCGTCAACCTCGCCCAGCTCGCCATCCGCATCGGCGACCTCGCGCCCGGCGTCGCCCTCGTGCTCCAGCTCTGCCTGCTCACGGCGTTCGCGATCAAGGCCGCGATCTTCCCGATGTCGGCGTGGCTGCCCGACAGCTATCCCACGGCCCCGGCACCCGTGACGGCCGTCTTCGCGGGCCTGCTCACGAAGGTCGGCGTCTTCGCGATCATCCGCGTGCAGACCCTCCTCTTCCCCGAGTCACCACTGCAGGGGCTGCTCATGTGGGCGGCACTGCTGACGATGGTCATCGGCATCCTCGGCGCCGTGTCGCAATCGGGCCTGAAGAGGATCCTGTCGTTCACGCTCGTCAGCCACATCGGCTACATGATCTTCGGCATCGCCCTCGCCACGCCGCACGGCACGGCCGGCGCGATCTTCTACGTCGCCCACCACATCACCATCCAGACCGCGCTCTTCCTCATCACCGGCCTCGTCGAGCGGCTCGGGGGCACCACCTCGCTCGACCGGCTCGGCGGCCTGGCCGTCGCGTCGCCCGTGCTCGCGACGCTCTTCTTCGTCTCGGCGATGAACCTCTCCGGCATCCCGCCGATGTCGGGGTTCCTGGCGAAGATCGGGCTGCTGCACGCCGGCATCGAGGTCGGCACCCCGCTCGCGTGGCTGCTCGTCGTCGGCGGCATCGTCACGAGCCTGCTCACCCTCTACGCCCTGGCCAAGGTGTGGAGCCAGGCGTTCTGGCGCACCCTGGGCGACGCGCCCCACTCGACCGAGACCGCGGCCGGCCTGCAGGCCGGCACCCTCGACGTCGCCCCGGCCGCCGACCCGGCAACCGCCGTCATGGTCGACACCGCACCGCGCACCCTGCCGCGCACCATGCTGGGCGCCACCGCGACGATGACCGCGGTCGGCCTCGCCATCACACTCGTCGCCGGCCCGCTCTTCGCCTACACCCAGCGCGCCGCTAGCGACCTCGCGGCCCGTGACCCCTACATCACGACGGTGCTCCCCCCGGACGTGCGGCGATGAGCGCCACCAGCCGGCCGTCCGCTTCGCCCCCGCCGCCCCCGCCGCCGTCACCGCCGGTGGCGGACGCGCCGCACCCTCGGCGCCGGGTGCTGCAGCCCCGCGCCGTGGCCACCATCGCCCTCGCCTGGGTGCTGCTGTGGGACCGCGTCACCTGGGGCAACGTCGTCAACGGCATCCTCGTCGGGCTCGTCGTCACCTACGCGTTCCCGCTGCCGTCCATCGAGTTCCAGGGGCGCCTGCGCCCGCACCGGCTCGCCTGGCTCATCGTGCGCTTCGTGGCCGACCTCGTCGTCGCGTCGTGGCAGGTCATGCTGCTCGCCTTCGGCAGCCACCGGCCCCGCAACGCAGTGATCGAGGTGCAGCTGCGCTCGCGCTCCGACTTCTACCTCACGATCACCGCCGAGCTCGTGGCGCTCGTGCCGGGCTCGGTGGTCGTCGACGCCCGCCGGTCGACCTCGGTGCTCTACCTGCACCTGCTCGACGTGCACGACGAGGCCGGCATCGCCGCCCAGCGCGCCCACGTCCTCGAGATCGAGCGACGCGTGGTGCGCACCTTCGGCTCGCGCGAGGAGATCGAGGCCGTCGAGGGCAGCCGTGCCCCCGGCCCGGCACCCGAGCGGCCCGACGAGGAGGAACAGCCATGACGATCGTGCTCGCCCTCTCGCTCGCGATGCTCGGCGCGGCGGCCGCCCTCGTGCTGGTGCGGCTCTTCCGCGGCCCGAGCAACCTCGACCGCATCATCGCGGCCGAGATCCTGCTCGTCATCGTCGTCGCCGGCGTCGCCATCGAGTCGGCGCGCCAGGGCACCTCGACCTACCTGCCGCTGCTCATGGTGCTCGGTCTCGTCAGCTTCGTCGGCGGCGTCGCCGTGACCCGCTTCATGTCCCGCGACTCCGACGAGCCCACCGACGTGCAGCGCGAGACGAGGGAGCAGACATGACGTGGACCGACCTGCTCGACGCCGCCGGAGGCGTGTGCCTGCTCCTCGGCGCGTTCCTCTGTCTCGCCGGGGCCGTCGGCCTGCTCCGCTTCCCCGACACGCTCTCCCGGCTGCACGCGGCCACCAAGCCGCAGACGCTCGGGCTCATCCTCATCCTCGCCGGGCTCGCTCTGACGCTGCGCACCTGGGCGGCGCTGACCACGCTGGTGCTGCTCGCCGCCACCCAGTTCTTCACCTCGCCCGTGTCGGCGCACCTCGTCGGGCGCGCCGCCTACCGCAACCGCCGCGTCGACTCCGGCACCCTGGAGGTCGACGAGCTCTCCGACGCCCTCGACCGCTCGGGGTGGGACCCCACGCGCTGAGGCCGCTCCCTCGGAGACGCAGCCCGACGGCATACCCTCTCGGGGTTTGACCTCACGTCCACTGGAACTCTAGCGGTCGGGCGATGGCCCCGACGGAAAATGGCATGAGTCGCGTTCTCGCCGAACGTAAAATGAACCAAGTGATCTCGCTGCCGCTCGCCGACCCCGGCACCCCCGTCATCTCCAGCCCGACGGCATACCTGCGCTGGGTCGGCAGGGGCCAGTGGCGCACCCTCACCGTCGCGATCTGCTTCGGCATCGTGTGGCTCGTGAGCCAGGCCCTCTTCCCCGCGGCCATGGGCAAGGCCATCGACGAGGGCATCATCGGCGGCGACTCCGCCTCGCTGCTGCGGTGGTGCGGCATCCTCGTCGGACTCGTCCTCGTCAGCGCGCTGTCGGGGATGATGCGCCACCGGTATGCCGTCGTCAACTGGATGCAGGGTGCGTTCCGGTCCGCGCAGCTCATCGGCCACAAGGCCGCCGACACCGGCGAGGCGCTGACGCGCGCGGTGCCGACCGGCGACGTCGTCGCGACGGTCAGCTCGGACTCCATGCGCATCGGCGGCCTCTACGACGTGCTCGCCCGCTTCGCCGGGTCGGTCGTGTCCTACGTCGTCGTCGCGCTCATCCTCCTCGGTGCCTCGACGCCCCTCGGGCTCGTCGTCCTCATCGGTGTGCCGGTGCTCGTCGCCGCCCTGACGTTCATCGTGCGACCGCTGCAGGCGCGCCAGCTCGCCCAGCGCGAGGAGTCCGGCACGCTCATCGGCCTCGGCGCCGACACCGTCGCGGGACTGCGCGTGCTGCGTGGCATCGGCGGCGAGCAGACCTTCCTGCGCAGGTATGCCGTGCAGTCGCAGTCCGTGCGCCAGGTCGGCAACCGGGTCGCCGGCTACCAGGCCGCGCTCGACGCCGCCCAGGTGCTGCTGCCCGGACTCTTCGTCCTCGTCGTCGTGTGGCTCGGCGCGCGCTTCGCCATCGAGGGGCAGATCACGGCCGGCCAGCTCGTCGCGTTCTACGGCTACACCGCCTTCCTCGTCATCCCGCTGCGCACCGCGACCGAGATGGTCGACCGCGCGACCCGGGCGCACATCGGTGCGCGCAAGCTCACCCGGATCCTCGCGGTGCAGCCCGACCAGCTCGAGGCCGCCGAGACCCAGCCGCTGCCGACCGAGCCCGCGCGGCTGCACGACCCCGAGAGCCGGGTGTCGATCGAGCCGGGCCAATTCACCGTCGTGGTGTCGGCACGCCCCGAGGACTCGGCTGCGCTCGCCGACCGGCTCGGACGTTTCGGAGCCACGGAGACCGACGTGCGCCTCGACGGAACCCGACTGGCCGACGCACCACTCGCCGACGTGCGGCGACGAATCGTGGTGTCCGAGAACGACCCCCGCCTCTTCACGGGGACGTTGCGCGACGAGCTCGACCCGTGGGGCGAGCACGATGACGCCACGATCCTGGAAGCGCTGTCGGTCGCGAGCGGCGACGACGTGCTCGAGGCGCTGCCCGCTGGCCTGGACAACGACGTCGAGGAACGCGGCCGTGCCTTCTCCGGCGGCCAGCGCCAGCGGCTGGCCCTGACCCGCGCCCTCCTCACCGGCGCCGAGACCCTGGTCCTCGTCGAGCCGACGAGTGCCGTCGACGCCCACACCGAGGCCCGCATCGCCGACCGCCTCACCGCGGCCCGCCGTGGCCGCACCACCGTCGTGATGTCGGCGAGCCCGCTCATCCTCGACAAGGCCGACCACGTCGTCTTCCTCCGTGACGGCACCGTCGCCGCAGCAGGCACGCACGACCGGCTCATGGCCGACCACCCCGACTACCGGCGCACCGTCGTCCGAGGAGAGGAGGACTGATGTCGCAGACACCAGCACCGTCCACGCGCACGCTTCCTGTTGCCGACACCGCGTCGGTGCGGGCCCACACCCGCGGCCTGCTGCGCCGGCACCGGACCAGCCTCGCCACCGTCGTGGGACTGCACGCCGTCGCAGCCGTCGCCGGCCTCGTCGCGCCCCGCGTCATCGGCCTGCTCGTCGACGAGATCAGCCACGGCCGGTCGCTCGACGTCGTCAACTCCCTGGCCTTGTGGATCGCCGGCGCGGTGGTGCTGCAGACCGTCGTCACGTGGTTCGCCCGGCGCGCGTCGTTCGTCATGGGCGAGACCGTGTTCGCCGAGCTGCGCGAGCAGTTCATGGGACGAGTCGTCGAGCTGCCGCTCTCGACCGTCGAGCGCGCCGGCACGGGCGACCTCGTGTCCCGCACGACGAACGACGTCGAGGCGCTGTCGCACGTCATCCGCTTCGGGGTGCCCGCGATCTTCGTCGGCGCCGTCACGACCGCGATCACGCTCGTGGCCGCGTTCCTCACCGGCTGGCAGGTGGCACTGGCGGTCCTCGTCGGCGTGCCGATCCTCGTGCTGTCGACGCGCCGCTACCTGCGTCTCGCGCCCGACGGCTACCTGCGCGAGCGGGCGACCTACGCCGTCCTCAACGGCGTCGTCACCGAGTCCGCCGACGGCGGCCGCACCGTCGACGCCCTCGGGCTGCGCGACCGGCGCCGTCGCCGCATGGACGACGCCCTGCGCGACTGCTACGACGCCGAGCGCTACACGCTGCGGCTGCGCATGCGTTGGTTCCCGTCGGTCGAGTTCGCGTTCTTCGCCCCGGTGGCCGTCACCCTGCTCTGGGGCGGCTGGCTCATCTCGCGCGACCTCGCCACGGCCGGCACGGTGACCGCGGTCGCGCTCTACGTCCAGCAGATGGCCGGTCCCCTCGACGAGCTGATCTCCTGGCTCGACGAGATCCAGGTCGGGGCGACCTCGCTCGCCCGCGTCATCGGCATCGCGGACGTGCCGCCCGACCGGTCGGCGACCGGCGAGCGGCCGGCCGACGACCGGCTCGAGGTCGACGACGTGCACTACTCGTACCGCGCCGGCCGCGACGTGCTGCGCGGCGTCTCGCTCGTCCTCACGCCGGGTGAGCGGCTCGCCATCGTGGGGCCCTCGGGCGCCGGCAAGTCGACGCTCGGCCGGCTCATGGCCGGGATCGACGGGCCCCGCGAGGGACGCGTCGACGTCGGCGGCGTGCGTCTCGTTGACCTCGAGCTCGCGCAGCTCCGCGGGCAGGTGGCGCTCGTGACCCAGGAGCACCACGTCTTCGTCGGGTCGCTCGAGGACAACCTGCGCCTGGCGCGGCCGGAGGCCTCGCGCGAGCAGCTGCTCGAGGCCCTCGAGGCCGTCGACGCCGAGGACTGGGCCGTCGGGCTACCCGACGGCCTCGACACCGTCGTCGGCTCAGGCGGCCACCGGCTGTCGGAGCCCCAGGCGCAGCAGCTCGCGCTCGCCCGCCTCGTGCTGGCCGACCCGCACACCCTGGTGCTCGACGAGGCGACGTCGCTGCTCGACCCGCGCGCGGCCCGGCACCTCGAGCGGTCGCTAGCGGCCGTCGTCCAGGGCCGCACCGTGGTCGCCATCGCGCACCGGCTCATGACTGCGCACGACGCCGACCGCGTCTGCGTGGTCGAGGACGGCCGCATCAGCGAGATCGGCTCGCACGAAGAGCTGCTCGCAGCCGACGGGGCGTATGCCGCACTGTGGCGGTCGTGGCGCGACGAGCCACAGCCCGCCGTCTGATCTCGGTCGCCGGGGAGATCGGAAAAGTTCTTTCGCAAAGAATCGACAATCCCCGTAACCCTGCCCCGTGCACGTCGTTGTCAGCGCGGTGCCGGGCCGATTCTCGACCGGTTGAAGGCTCGTGCGCCGCGGGGTGGGGCCGTCTCTGAGGGGTGACGGCCTCACCCCTTCATCGTCTTCGACGTGCCGCCGCTTCCGCCGCAGTCCTCACGGACACGAGGCCCGGCGCGATCTAGAATCGGAGGTGGGGGCGAGCGGTTCGCTCGACAGGGTTGAGCGAGAGGCTGGAAATGATCTGGCGACGCCTCGTCCTGTCATGCGCGGCTGCGAGTGCCGAAGTAGCCGCACTGTGCGGTCCCGCGCCCGCCTCGGCGGTGGCCGCTGCGACCCCCTCCGTGAGTCCCACCGGGATCGCGACGGCCGTCCCAGCCGCCGTCTCGCCGGCAGCGACGGCGCAGGCGGTGCTCAACCGACTCACGACGGCGCAGCGCGTCGGGCAGCTCTTCATGGTCGGCGGTTCGGTGAAGGGGCTGTCGACGGCGACCCGCACCGCGATCAGCCGCTACCACGTCGGCAACCTCATCCTCACCGGCCGCACCACGACGGGCGCGGCGCCGGTGCGGGCCCTGAGCGCCGGCGCAGATGCGATGACGACCAACGCCGCCACCTCGGCCGTGCCGCTGCTCATCGCCTCCGACCAGGAGGGTGGTTACGTCCAGGTGCTGCAGGGACCGTGGTTCTCACGGATGCCGACGGCACTCACGCAGGGCACCTTCACCGATGCCGGTCTGACCCGCAGTGCCACCCTGTGGGGCAGCCAGGTGCGGCGGGCCGGCGTCAACGTCAACCTCGCCCCCGTCATGGACACCGTCTCGGCGTCCTTCGCCTCGCAGAACGCCCCGATCGGCGCCTTCCAGCGCGAGTACGGCTACACGCCGGCCGTCGTCGCCGAGAAGGGCTCCGCCTTCCTGCGCGGCATGCGGGTGCCCGGACTCGCCCTGACCGCCAAGCACTTTCCCGGCCTCGGTCGGGTGACCGGCAACACCGACACGACGGCCGGTGTCACCGACCGGGTCACGACCCGCACCTCGCCCGACATCGGTCCGTTCCGGTCTGCGATCGGAGCCGGCGCCCAGCTGGTCATGGTCTCGTCCGCGTACTACAGCCGCATCGACGCGGCACGACCGGCAGTGTTCTCCCCCACCGTCATCACCGGGATGATCCGCGGCGACCTGCACTTCACCGGGGTCGTCATCAGCGACGACCTCGGGGCAGCCCGCGCGGTGCAGGCCTGGTCGCCCGGCCAGCGGGCCGTCAACTTCCTGGGCGCCGGCGGCGACGTCGTGCTCACCGTCGACCCGGCGGTCATCCCTGCCATGGTGAACGCGGTCACCGCCAGGGTCGCCACGGACGCGACCCTGCGGGCCCGGGTCAACGCGGCCGCGCTGCGCGTGCTGACCCTCAAGGCCACGGACGGCATGCTCGGCACGAGGATCGCGATGACCGGGTCGCTGAACGCGTCGACCATCTCGTCGCTGCAGCGCTGGCTCGGTGTCACGCGCACGGGCACGCTCAGCAGCGCGACGGTCCGGGCCCTGCAGGTTCGGGTCAACGTGCCCGCCACCGGCGTCTGGGGCAGCCGGTCGATGGCCGCCCTCCAGTCGTACCTCGGCCTCTCGCACGACGGCGCCACGACGTGGAACTCCCGCACCGTGCGCCAGCTCCAGGCCTACCTCAACACCCAGCTCTGACCGATCGAGAGAACGCTCCGTCACGAGGTCGGCGTCACGGAGTGTTCTTTCGATCGAGATGTGATGCGCACACCCCCGATCGAAAGAACGCTCCATCACTCATCCACACCAAAGCGCGGCCCCCACACCGATCGAGAGAACGATCCGTCACGTGGCAGGGGCGACGGAGGGTTCTCTCGATCGAGAAGACGAAGCGGTGTCGAGGCGGACGTAGGCGTCGCCCTGGGCCGGGCGGCGGTCCACGTCCCCGGCGGCCGGCCAGAGGGAGACGGCCCGCTCGGCCTGGGCCGTGATCGTGAGGCTGGGGTTGACGCCGAGGTTCGCCGACACCGCGGACCCGTCCACGACGCTGATGCCCGGGTAGCCCCAGAGCCGCTGATACGGGTCGAGGACCCCGGTCTCGGGCGAGTCCGAGATGACGGCGCCGCCGAGGAAGTGCGCCGTCATCGGGATGTCGAACACCTCGCCGATCGACGAGCCCGGCCACGCGCGCTCGCCGGTCGCCCGTTCGAGCCGCGCAGCCATCGCCCGCACGGCACGGTTGCCCTCGGGGATGTAGGTGGGGTTGGGCTCGCCGTGCCCCTGCGTCGAGGTGAGACGCCAGCCGAAGAGCCCGCGCCGCCGGCTGACGGTGATCGAGTTGTCACTCGTCTGCATGATGAGGGCGATGACCGTGCGCTCGCTCCACCGCCGCGACGACAGCGACCGCAGGAAGACGTACGGGTGCCGGGCGGCGCCGCCGGCGAAGCGCAGCCAGCGCGGCACGCGGCCACCACCGTCGACCTGCATGACGGCGAGCGAGCCCATGAGGCTGGAGCCCTTGCCGTAGCGCACGTTCTCGACGTGGGTCGTGTCGGACACGTGGAAGCTCGACGTGATGGCGACGCCGCGGGTCAGGTCGATCCCCTCGGGCACCCGCCCCGTCATCGCCCCGCCGAGCGCCTCCGAGTTGGTGCGTGTCAGCCGGCCCAGCTGGTCGGACACGAGCGGCAGACCCTCGTCGTCGGACTTCATCGACTGGAGCAGCTGCGCCGTGCCCCAGGCCCCGGCGGCGACGACGACCTGCCCGGCCGTGACGGTGCGCTCCCCCGCGCGGCGCCGACCCCACGCGCCCGTGCGGACGGTCGTGACGGCATACCCGTGCTCGGGCGACGCGGGGTCGAGCGGACGGATGCGCGTCACGGTGCGCAGCGGCTCGACCGTCACGCCGCGCCGCTCGGCGAGCGCGAGGTAGTTCTTCACGAGGGTGTTCTTCGCGCCGACGCGGCAGCCGACCATGCAGTTGCCGCACTCGGTGCAGCCGGTGCGGTCGGGGCCCTCGCCGCCGAAGTAGGGGTCGGGCACGCGCTTGCCCGGCTCGCCGAAGAAGACCCCGACGGGCGTCTTGCGGAAGGTGTCGCCGACGCCGAGGTCGGCCGCGGCGTCGCGCATGAGCTGCTCGACCGGGCCTTCGCACGGGTTGACGGTGACGCCGAGCATCCGCTGGGCCGTGGCGTAGTGCGGCGCGAGCTCGGCCTGCCAGTCGGTGATGTGCGCCCACTGCCGGTCGCGGAAGAAGGGCGCCGGCGGCACGTAGAGGGTGTTCGCGTAGTTGAGCGACCCGCCGCCGACCCCGGCGCCGGCGAGCACGAGGCAGTCGGGCAGCCGGTGGATGCGCTGGACGCCGAAGCAGCCGAGGCGGGGCGCCCAGACGTAGCGGCGGACGTCCCAGCTGGTGCGCGCGAAGTCGGCGTCCTCGAAGCGGCGGCCCGCCTCGTAGACGTGGACCCGGTAGCCCTTCTCGGCGAGGCGCAGCGCTGCCACGGACCCGCCGAAGCCGGACCCGATGACGACGACGTCGTGGTCGAGCTCCATGCGCCCACCCTAGGCTGCCGCGACCAAGGAGGCTACCGAGAGTAAGGATGCTCACCTCTGCCGGACCGCGCACGCGAGGACCGGACGAGGAGGACCATGAGGAGATGACCCGTCCACGGGCGGTGATGCGACGCCTGCCCCTGACGAGCGCCCTCCTCGCCGTGATCCTCGCTCTGTCGGTCGTCACCCGCACCCTCTGGGACCCGCTGCTCGACCGCTCCCTCCACACGAGCCTCGGCTACGGGCTGCCGGCCTTCGAGTCCGGCGGATGGTGGACCCTCGTCGCGGGGGGCGGCGTGGCAGCGCCCCCCCGGCCGGAAGTGGCCAACGGAGTCGGCCTCGCCGTCGAAGGGGGGCGTCCCAGTCAGGACGCCGCGGAAGTTCGTGA
>CBHRRQ010000063.1:0-18594 GCA_966081555.1 uncultured Terrabacter sp. | reverse complement strand
AACCGCCCCGGTGACCAAACCCCCACCTGCAAGAGTCGGTACGTGGCGGCGTGATACGTCCCGAGCCGGACAAATTTCCCGAGTCGATGTATCAGGAATCCGAGTACGCACACTCACTGGGGTGTAAGGGTCTTCTCAGCACCGCCCACCATCCGTCCCCTCAGGAGGTCAGTCGATGTCAGAGTCGGGTCCCGACGCGCCGGAGGGCGCGAACGACGCGAGTGGGACGGGCGGCCGGCGCCGGCCCGAACGACCGCCGGTCCGCGCGCTCGACCCGGCCACGGCCCTGCGCCTGACCGACGGACAGCCGCCCCGGCCCGCGCTCTACCTCTCCGACCGCCTGCTCCTCAGCAACGAGGGCGGCCGCACCCGTGGCCTCGACGACCTGCGCGACGCGCTCGGCAAGCTCGAGCTCGACTACGAGGTGACGCCCCGGCAGGACGGCGGCCCGCGCGACATCGACCAGCCGAGCTGGGGCACGAGCATCACGATCCGCCCGACCCGGTCCCCGATCGAGCCGGTCGACGCGTGGAACGTGCTGCAGCGGCTGCGCGAGGCCGGCGAGCCCATCGCGCAGCGCCTCAGCCTCGAGCACGTGCTCCGTCCGGCCGACGGCTACTGGGGTGGCGTGGGCGGCTACTGGGGCGGGGTCGGCGGCTACTGGGGCGGGGTCGGGGGCTACTGGGGCGGCGTCGGCGGCTACTGGGGCGGCGTCGGCAGCGCCGTCCAGGAGTACGCCGTGCCGGGACGCGGCGGCCGTATGCCGGTCGCTCTGGCCCTGCCCGACCCGCGGCTGCGCGCCCGCTCCCTCGACCGCGCGCCCGTCATCGTCGTGCCCGACACGGCGATCGCGGCGCACCCGTGGTTCAAGGACGACTCCGGCATCGTGCGGCTCGTGCTCAAGGAGGGCAAGCTCGTCCCGCTCCTCACGGGTGCCGGCAGCGCGAGCGAGCCGGTGCAGCAGCCGATCTCGGTGCCGGCCCCGAGCGAGCCCGTCGGGCTGCTGCAGGGGCACGCGACCTTCATCGCCGGGCTGCTGCGCCAAGGCTGCCCCGAGGCGACCATCGTCTCGATCCCGGTCATGGGCGACGACGGCGTCGTCGACGAGGGCTACATCCTCGACGTGCTGCAGGCCCTGCTCGACCGCCACGTGCACGGTCAGGCCCACGACCCGTCCGAGGTCGTCGACGTGCTCAACCTGTCGATGGGCTACTACGCCGAGGACCGCACCTACACGTCCGGGCCGGTCGCCGACCTGCTCGACCGGTTCGCGGAGCACGGCGTGCTCGTCGTCGCGGGCGTCGGCAACGACGGCACCGACGCGCCGTTCGTGCCCGCGGCGCTCGCGGCCGAGCCGCCGACCCGCATCACGGCCAAGGCGGTGCCGCCGGTCGCCGGCATCGGGGCGACCAACCCCGACGGCGCCACCGTGGCGCTCTTCTCCAACAACCTGCCGTACGTCAGCGCGGTCCGTTCGGGCGTCTCGGTCGTCAGCACCCTGCCGCTCACCAACGGCATGGGCCAGCCGTCGTCCGAGGTCCGGTCCGGTGACACCGTGCGGTGCACTGTCGACCCCGACGACTACACCGGCGGCTTCGGCGTCTGGAGCGGCACGTCCTTCTCCACCCCGATCTTCGCCGCCGAGCTCGCCGCGGCCCTGGTCGACGCGGGCGACCTCACCGACGTGTCCTCGCGGGCGATGCGCAAGCGCGCCATCAAGGCGCTGCGCGCCTGCATCGGAAGGGGACGGTTGTGACCCCGACCCCGACGGCACCTGACGGCCTCGGCACCCTCGCGGGCAAGGCGTTCGCCGCCTACCTCGCAGGCGAGCGCGAGCGGCTCTCCGAGCTCGTCGACCTCGTGACGCCCGTGCTGTGGAACGCCGCGCGCTCGCAGGGTGGTTCTCACGCGACGTGCGAGGACGCCATCCAGACGGCGTTCCTCCAGCTCGTCGACCGGGCGGAGTCGATCAACGAGCCCGCCGCCGTGCTCGGCTGGCTCGTCATCGTCGTCAAGCGCGAGGTCTGGCGGCTGGCCCGCGGCTCGCGTCGCGAGTTCGGTGTCGAGGAGGTGCCGGAGGCCCCGGCGCAGCAGCTCGACCCCGAGGCGCAGTCGATCCTCTCGGAGCGCCAGCGCGTGCTGTGGCAGCACATCTCGACCCTCACCCCGCGATGCCAGGAGCTGCTCCGGGTCATCGCGTTCGCCGACCGTCCCGACTACGCCGCCATCGCGGAGTCGCTCGGGATGCCCGTCGGCAGCATCGGCCCGACCCGCGGCCGTTGCCTCCAGAAGCTGAGGACCACCCTCGGCTCCGACCCCGGATGGGCGGTCTGACATGACATCTCACACTGACGCCATCGATGCCCGCGACATCGCCAACCTCGGTCACGTGCGCGACCTCTTCGCCCACGCCGACCCCGTGCCGAGCGATCTCGCCGAGCGGATCAAGTTCGAGATCACGGTGCACGCCCTCCACGCCGAGGTCGCCGAGCTGATGGACTCGGCCCTGCTGACCACCCGCGGCGCCGAGGCGGCGGTCGAGCCGACGCCGACGGAGTCGGTCACCTTCACCGCCGCGTCCGTCAGCCTCATGGTGTCGGCGAGCCCGTCGGAGACCAGCGACGGCGACGATGCGGGCGATCGCGTACGCGTCGACGGCTGGGTCACGACGCCGGGCGCGCAGGTCGAGGCCGTCACGAACGAGGGCAGCCGCACGGCGATTTCCGATGCGAACGGGCGCTTCGTTCTGGATGATCTACCCCATGGGCCGGTCCACTTCGTGGTGACCGACCCCAGCAACGACGAGACGCGGCCGGTCATCACCCCGACGATCACGATCTGAGGGGTGGCCGGCCCGAGTGAGAGGCCGGCCACGACCATCGACCTGCTGGAGCACGCGCGCACCCTGCGGGACCAGGGGGCGGCGGCCAACTTCGCGGGCCGTCCCGCCGAGGCGGCGGCGACGCTGGCCGCGGCCCTCGACGAGATCGACCGCGCCGGCGGTGCGGAGCCGCCCGTCGAGGCACTCGAGCTGCGCTGCAAGACCCTCATCACGCTGGCCCTGACGGAGTTCATGCTCGAGGGGCTCGACTCGGCGACCGCCCGGCTGGCCGAGGCGGAGCAGGTCGTCGACGCCCTCGGTGACGACGCGCTCCGGGCGCGCCTGGACTACCAGCGCGCCAACCTGCACGGCCGGGTCGGTGACCTCGCCTCCGCGTGGGACGGCCTCGAGGGCGCTGTGCGGCGGCTCGACGCCTTCACCGAGCGCGAGCAGGCCTCGGTGCACCTGAGCCGGGGGATGCTCGCCTTCGAGCTGTTGCGCCCGCAGCAGGCGCTCGAGTCGTTCGCCGAGGCGGCACGTCTGGCCCGCACCCTCGGTGCCGGCGAGCTGGAGTTCATGGCGCGGCACAACGAGGGCTACGCGGCATACCTCCTCGGAGACCTGCCCCGCTCGCTCGCTGACATGGCCGAGGCCGAGGACATCGAGGCCGACGTCTTCAAGGGACCGGCCCGCCTCGACCGGGCCCGGGTGCTGCTCGAGGCAGGTCTCGTCAAGGAGGCCGTCGAGGCGCTCGAGTCCGGGCTCGCCGTCCTCGTCGGCGACGGGCACGACCAGATGCGCGCCGAGTTCGAGCTCGAGCTCGCGCGGGCGAACCGTCTCCTGGGGCGCCTCGACCTCGCCGCCGAGGCAGGGGCGTCGGCGCGGGAGACCTATGCGCGCATCGGGGCCACCGCCTGGGGGGCCAAGGCCGTGCTCGTCGGGCTGCTCGTGGAGCTCGACCGGCAACGCCGCCGCACGCACGCCCCCGATCGAGAGAACGCTCCGTCACACGCGCCGGGCTACGACGATGACGACGCGCGGGCCGTCGCCCGGGCGGCGGCGGCCACGGCCGACCAGCTCGCCGAGACCGCCTCTGACCTGGGTGACTCCGAGCTCGCCGACAGCGCGAGAGTGGTGGCCGCCCAAGCCCTGCTCCTCGCCGGCGAGGTCGAGGGCGCGCAGACGCGGCTGCTCAGCCTCGAGAGGGTGTCGACGGGGTCGCTGTCCGACGAGCTCGCCGCCGCCGGGGTGTGGGGGATGACGCTGGTCGGGGCTGGCGAGCGGGTGCGGGCGCGGCGCCTGCTCGGGCGGGCGTCGCGGCGACTGGCCGCCGGCCAGGAGGGCAGCGCGAGCCTCGACCTGCGCACGGCCCGGGCCGTGCACGGCGCGCGGCTGGCCGAGCTCGACCTCGAGCTCGCCGTGCCGCGGGGGAGTGCAGCGGTGCTGGAGGCGCTCGACCGGTGGCGCAGCGCGACCGACCGGCTGCCGTCGCTGGGCCGCCCCGACGACGAGGAGCTCGCCGCGCTCACCGAGCAGCTGCGCGGTGTGCGCGCACAGGCGCGTGGCGAGAGCGACCCGGCCACCGTGCGTGAGCTCGACGACCAAGCCTCGCGCCTCGAGCGCCAGATCCGCGACCGCGACTGGGCCCTGAGCCGCAACGGCGGCGCCGGCCGGGCCGCGACCGTGCGGGTGCGTGACGCGCGGGCCCACCTCGTCGACGTCGACCGCGACCACGTCTGGTTCTTCCGGCACCGTGGCCGGCTCGGCGCCGTGGGCATCGTCGGCGGTCGGGCGACGCTGCGCGACCTCATGCCGATCGACCGGGCCGTCGAGCTCGCGCAGCGGGTCCGCGTCGACCTCCGCGCCGCGGCCACCCACCACCTCGGGCCGCTCGCGGGGGCCGTGTGGTCGTCGCTGCGGTCGAGCGCGACCGAGCTCGACGACGCGCTGATCCGCCCGTGGCGCTCCGACCGCGGGCTCGTCGTGGTCTCGTGCCCCGAGGTGTCGGCCCTGCCGTGGGCGGTGCTGCCCTCGATGCGCGGCCGGCCCTTCACCGTGGCCCCGTCGCTGACGTCCTTCGCACGCCGCGGCATGAGCGCTCGGACCGACGGCGAGGCGCTCGCCGGTGGGGTCGGCGTGCACGTCAGCGTGGGGCCCGGGGTCCCGCGCGCGGCGGCCGAGGGGCAGGCGATCGTCGACACCTGGGGCGCGACGGCCCGCCTCGTCCAGCCGTCGGGACGCGACGAGCTCGTCGCCGCGCTCGCCCGGCCCGGCATCGTGCACGTCGCCGCGCACGGCACCCACCAGGTCGAGTCGCCGCTCTTCTCCTCGCTCGTGCTGCACGACGGGCCGGTCTTCGCGCACGAGCTGCAGCCGACCGGCGTACGCGCCGACCACGTCGTGCTGTCCGCGTGCGAGGTCGGCCTCACCACACCACGACCGGGCCACGAGTCGCTGGGCCTCGCCCTGTCGCTGCTGTCGCTCGGTGCGCGGTCGGTCGTCGCTGCCGTGGCGCCGGTGCCCGACGACGTCGCCGCGACGACGATGACCCGCCACCACGAGCTGCTCGCCTCGGGCCTGCCGAGCGACGAGGCGCTCGCGCGAGCCGTGGCCGAGACCGACGACGTCGCCGCAGCCTTCCTCAACCTCGGCGGTCAGCACCACCCCTGACCCCACTCGAGTCCCCTACCGCCGAACGCCGCGTTCGGCCGCACAAGCGGGGTTCGGCATCCGGACGGGGACGTCGGCTCGGTCAGGAGTCATGCGATGGTTTGCTCATGACATTGCAGGCGTTCCTCTCGTTCATGGCGTTCGCCGTGGTCGTGACCTTGGTGCCCGGCGCCGACTTCGCCGTGGTGCTGCGCAACGCGCTCGTCGGCGGTCGAGCGCGTGGGCTCTGGGCTGCTGCCGGCGTCACCACGTCGAACGTCGTGCAGGGTGTCGGCGTGGCCGTGGGGCTCGGCGCGCTCATCGTCGCCAGCCAGCCGGTCTTCACGGCGATCAAGTGGGCCGGCGTCGCGTACCTGCTCTACCTTGCCGCACAGGCGCTCCGAGCCGCCGTGCGCAACCGCTACGACGAGCGTCCGGTCGCGTCCGACGATCGTGCCTCCCGGCGAGCCTGGCTGGGGTGGCGTCAGGGCTTCACGTCCAACATCACCAACCCGAAGGTCCTCGCCTTCTACCTCGCGGTGCTGCCCCAGTTCCTGCCGGCCGGCACGTCGGCGCTCGAGGCGGTGCCGCTCGCGCTCGTGCACGCCGTGGTCTCCGCGGTGTTCTTGGCTTTCGTCACACTGGCTGCGCACCGGGCTCGCCGCGTCCTCACCCGACCTCGCGTACGCCGTGGGCTCGACGCGCTCACCGGGATCGCGCTGTTCGGCTTCGGCGCCCACCTGGCCGCCGAGCACGCCTGACGGCGACCCGGCTCCTGCTCGGTTGGGCGGAGCAAGAACTGATGGGCGAGCGCCCGGACAAACCCCGTGGGGACTCGGTTCTTGCTCCGTCGGGCGGAGCAAGATCCAAGTGCTCGGGGGTGGGCCCGTCGTCAGCCCGTGCGGCGGAGGGCCTTCATCTCGCGGCGCTTCGTCAGTGCCATGGCGAGGGCGATCTTGCGGGCGTCGATGCTGATCTCGCGCAGCATGCCCGAGATCGGGTTCGTGTAGCCGGTGTACCAGAGGCCCTTGGCGCCGCGAGCCGTGCGCCCGCCTCGCTCGACCGGCCGCCCCTTGCCGTCGAGCACGCCGAGGTGCCCGAGCAGGGGCTCGAGGCCCTGGTGGTAGCCGGTGGCGAGCACGACGACGTCGGGCTGGATGCGCGTCCGGTCGGCGAGCACGACGTCGTCGCCGTCGACCGAGACGAGCGCCGCGACGGGCTCGACGGCGCCCGACCGCACCGCGTCGATGATGCCGACGTCCTGGACCGGGATCGCGTTGTCGCGCTCGACGCGCGTCAGCAGGCCCGTGTCGGGCCGGGGCAGCCCGTGCTCCGACAGGTCCGGGGTCTGGAGCCGCTCGACGAACGGGGCGACGCGGTCGACGAGGGCGGTGGGCAGGCGGCGCACCGCGATGCCGGTGTACTGCGCGGCAACGGGTCCGCGGTTGCGGCGCAGGATGTGCGGCACGGTGCGCACTGCCATCCGCACCCGCGCGGCGCCGTGCTCGGCGAGGTCGACGGCAAGCTCGGTGCCCGTGTTGCCGGTGCCGACGACGAGGACGTCCTTGCCGGCATACGGGGCGCCGTTGCGGTAGTGCCGGGCCAGCACGACCTCTCCCGTGAAGCCGTGCAGTCCGGGGACGTCGGGCTCGCGCGGCGTGTGGTTGAAGCCCGTCGCGACGACGGCGTAGGGCGCGGTGACGGACGACCCGTCGGCGAGGGCCACCGTCCACGAACGACCGTCGGGAGTGCGGTCGACCCGGGCCGCCTCGGCGCCGTGGCGCACGTCGAGGTCGTGGTGGGCGGCATACAGCTCCAGGTAGCGCACGACGTCGTCGCGCGAGACCCAGCGACCCATCTCCCTCGGGATCGGAAGTCCGGGCAGGCCGGACAGCTCGCGAGGCGTGTGCAGGTGCAACCGGTCGTAGTGCCCGCGCCACGAGCTGCCGACGGAGTCGCTGCGCTCGAGCACCACCGCGTGCAGCCCGCGCTGCCTCAGTGCGGCGGCGGTCGCCAGGCCCGCGGGGCCGCCGCCGATGACGTGGGCATCGACCGGTCTGACGGGGCGGGTGTGCGTGCGGGGTGGGGTCACAGTCGGACCCTAGTGCCGGCCGGGTGCTGCCGGACGGAGTCTGCCGCGCTCACCCCCGGCCCACGTGCTCGGCCACCCAATCGTTGAGCGGTCGGATCGCCCGCCACGTGTCGCGCACCCGCGTCAGGGTGCGCTTCGTCGCGAGCCAGTCGGGGTCGCCGAAGTCGCGGATCACCATGAGCTCCTTGTAACGGAGCGTCTCGATGCGGGGGTGGTCGGCGGCGTACCCCCTCGGGGTGGTGCGCACCCTGTCGCCGTGCACCTCGAACTGCTTGCGCCGCAAGCCGTCGAGCAGCGACTCGAGCCGCTGCCCGCTCGCGGGGGCGTCGACGGCGCGGCGCAGGCGGGCCGTCTCGGCGGTCGAGTGCGCGCGGAAGCCCCCGCCCGCCCGGAGCCCCGAGGCGCTGATCTCGACGTAGTAGCCGGACCCGGGCTCGGCGGCGACGAACGCCCCGAGGTGGGTCTTGTAGGGCGACTTGTCGGCGCTGAAGCGGATGTCGCGGTTCGGGCGGAAGAGCTTCGCCTCGCCGAACTCCTCCTCGAGCACGTCGACGAGCGCGAGCATCGGTCCACGCGCCTCGCGCTCCCACTCCTCCTTGTGGTCGGTCCAGTACGCCTTCGAGTTGTCGGCCTCCAGCCCGGCGTAGAAGCCGAGGGCGCCGGTCGGAAAGCCGGTGAAGGCGGCGGGCGTGGTGGCGTCGGCGCTCATGGGGTGGACTCTCGCACCACCCCCGGCTTGTTAGGCAAGGCTTACCTGTGCTTTGCTCATTTCGGGCACGTCGACGTGACCTAATTGCTGGGAGAAGTCTGGGAACTGGAGGGGAACCGTGCTCGCGAGCAACGCGCTCATCGGACTGCGAGAGGGGCTGGAGGCCGCGCTCGTCGTCGTCATCCTCGTCGCGTTCCTCGTCAAGACCGACCGCCGCTGGGCGCTGCGCCACGTCTGGACCGGGGTCGGGATCGCCGTCGCACTGGCCGTCGCGCTCGGCGCCCTGCTCACCTACGGCACCAAGCAGCTGACCTTCGAGGCCCAGGAGCTCATCGGCGGCAGCGCCTCGATCATCGCCGTCGTCTTCGTGACCTTCATGGTCTTCTGGATGAAGTCCGCGTCGCGCACCATCTCCGGAGAGCTCAAGGGCAAGCTCGACCGTGCCCTCGACATGGGCCCGCTCGCCATCGCCCTCGTCGCCTTCCTCGGCGTCGGCCGCGAGGGCCTCGAGACGGCGATCTTCTTCTACGCCACCACCGAGGCCGCAGGACAGGGCAACAACCAGCCACTCATCGGCTGGGTCGTCGGGCTCGCCGGCGCCGTCGTGCTGGGCTGGCTCATCTACCGCGGCGCGGTGCGGATCAACCTCACGACGTTCTTCCGGTGGACCGGCATCCTGCTCGTGCTCGTCGCGGCCGGCATCCTCTCCTACGGCCTGCACGACCTGCAGGAGGCGCGCTTCCTCCCCGGCCTCGACACCCTTGCCTTCGACGTCAGCGCGACGGTCGACCCCAGCAGCTGGTACGCCACCCTGCTCAAGGGCATCTTCAACTTCACCCCCGCCACGACCGTGCTGCAGGCCGTCGCCTGGGTGCTCTACGTCGGCATCGTCATGACGCTCTTCCTGCGTCCGGCCCGATCCGCGCCGCAGGCCCCGGCCGCGACCTCCGGTGGCACGCGCCCGGCCGTCGCCGCCTGACCCCCCCAGCACCCGCACTCGCACAGACGTCCTCAGGAGAACCATGTCCCGCCGCGCCCTGCGCACCGTCACGCCCCTCGCCCTCACCCTCGTCGCCGGGCTCGGCCTCGGCGCCTGCACCGACAAGGCCGACTCCGACGGCGCGACCGGTGCCGCGACCGGGGCGAGCGGCCCCATCACCGTCAACGCCACCGACACGGCCTGCGAGCTGAGCGCGACCACCGCCAAGGCCGGCACCATCACCTTCGAGGTCACCAACAGCGGCACGAAGGTCAACGAGTTCTACGTCTACGCCGAGGGCGACCGCATCGTCGGCGAGGTCGAGAACATCACCCCCGGCCTCAAGCGCGAGCTCAAGGTCGAGGTCACCCAGCCCGGCTCCCTCACCACCGCCTGCAAGCCGGGCATGGTCGGTGACGGCATACGCGGCACCTTCACCGTCACAGGGTCGGCCACCGCGGGCAGCGCCAACCAGAAGGTCGCCACCGCCATCGCCGACTACAAGGCCTTCGTGGCGACGCAGACCAGCGAGCTGCTCACCGGCACAGCGGCCTTCGTTTCCGCGGTGAAGGCCGGCGACGTCGCCAGGGCCAAGGAGCTCTACCCGACCGCGCGGCTCCCCTGGGAGACCATCGAGCCCGTCGCCGAGAGCTTCGGCGACCTCGACCCGCGCATCGACGGCCGCGAGGACGTCGTCGAGGACGGCATGACGTTCACCGGCTACCACCGCCTCGAGAAGGACCTCTGGGTCAGCGGCCTCCAGAAGGACTCGACCGCCGTCGCCGACCAGCTGCTCGCCGACGTCAAGGAGATCGCGGCGAGGAGCAAGACCGTCGAGCCCACCGCGCTGACCATCGCGGGCGGCGCCAAGGCCCTGCTCGACGAGGTCGCGACCGGCAAGGTCACGGGCGAGGAGGAGCGCTACTCGCACACCGACCTCTGGGACTTCCGCGGCAACCTGCAGGGCTCGCAGTCGGCCCTCGAGACCCTGCGCCCCGTCGTCACCGAGCGCGACCCGGCCCTGCAAAAGGCTCTCGACGCGCGCTTCGCCGAGCTCAACCAGCTGCTCGAGTCGCACCGGGTCGCAGGCAGGTTCGTCTCCTACGAGAAGCTCAGCCCCGCCGACATCAAGGCGCTCACCGTCTCGCTCGACGCCCTGAGCGAGCAGGTCGCCGAGGTGCCCGCGGTCGTGGAGGCCAGGTGAGCACCGACGGCCTCAGCAGGCGCCGTCTCATCGGCGCTTCGGGCAGCGCTGCAGTCGCCGGCATGGTCGCCGGTGCTTCGGCCGGGTATGCCGTCACGCGGGGCGACGAGGCCCCCGCGGCAGGTGCCACCGGGGCCGCGGCGGCGTCGTCCACCCTGGCCCTCGACGCCGCCATCCCGTTCCGGGGCGCGCACCAGGCCGGCATCGTCACCCCGGCACAGGACCGCCTGCACTTCGTCGCGCTCGACGTCGTGACGAGAGACCCGGCCCAGCTGCGCGACCTGCTCGAGGCCTGGACCCGAGCGGCCGAGCGGATGACCGCCGGGGCGGAGGCTGCTCCGGGCGGCCTCGTCGGCGGTGGACCCAACCGGGCACCCGAGGACACGGGTGAGGCGTACGGCCTGCCGGCATCCGGCCTGACGATCACGATCGGCTACGGCCCCTCGCTCTTCGACGAGCGCTTCGGTCTCGCGTCGAAGAAGCCGGCGGCCCTGAAGGAGCTGCCCGCCTTCGCCGGCGACCAGCTCGACCCCAGGCGCTCCGGAGGCGACCTCTGCATCCAGGCGTGCGCCAACGATCCGCAGGTCGCCGTCCACGCGGTGCGCAACCTGGTCCGCCTCGGCTTCGGCGTCGTCGCGGTCCGGTGGAGCCAGCTCGGCTTCGGCCGCACGTCGTCCACGTCCACGGCCCAGGCCACGCCCCGCAACCTGTTCGGCTTCAAGGACGGCACCAACAACCTCAAGGCCGAGCAGCCCGAGGACCTCGCGCAGCACGTCTGGGTCGCGAAGGACGACGAGACGGGCGGCGGCGCGTGGATGGCCGGCGGCTCCTATCTCGTCGCGCGACGCATCCGCATGCACATCGAGGTCTGGGACCGCACCTCCCTGCAGGAGCAGGAGGACGTCATCGGCCGCGACAAGAAGGAGGGGGCGCCGCTCGGCCGGACCCAGGAGTTCGACGAGCTGGACTTCGCGAAGAAGGGTCCCGACGGGCAGGCCGCCATCCCGGTCGACGCGCACGTGCGGCTCGCCCACGCGAGCCATCTCGGCGGCATACGGCTGCTGCGCCGCGGCTACAACTTCACCGACGGGTCCGACGGTGTCGGCCACCTCGACGCCGGGCTCTTCTTCCTCGCCTTCATGCGCGACCCCCACCAGCAGTTCGTGCCGATGCAGCGGGCGCTCGCCAGGTCCGACACGCTCAACGAGTACATCGAGCACAACGGCTCTGCGGTCTTCGCGTGCCCGCCCGGGCTGGCCGACGGCGAGCACTGGGGCCAGGCACTCTTCGCCTGACCTGTCCGCAGCTACTGGCTGACGCGGACCGTGAGACAGCCGGGCCGCACGTTCGCGGTCACCTCGGTGGCCTCGCCGACGACGTCGCCGTCGATCTGCAGGGGCAGGGGCCGGTCGGCCCGCACCCGGATCTCCTTGCACACCTTGTGGTCGAGCGTGGGGTGGCCCTTGCGGCGACGGGTGGCGACGCGGGTCGCGACCGGCACCCAGCCGACGACGCCCTTGGGCGAGGCGATGACGGTGTCGAGCTGGCCGTCGTCGACGCGGGCGCTCGGCATGAGCACGAGCCCGCCGAGCAGCCGGCCGCAGTTGCCGATGACGACCATGCGGGCCCGGCGACGGAACTCGAGGTCGTCGTCGACCTTCACCGAGACGCGGAACTCGGGCGACACGAGGTGCTTGAGGCCCGAGACCATGTAGGCCGGCCAGCCGACCTTCGCCTTGAGGTTCTCGTTGGTGCCGGCCATGATCTGCGCGTCCATGCCGACGCCGGCCATGACGACGAAGTAGTGCGTCTCGGGCGCCCCGGACTCGTCGGGGGCGTCGTCCATCGGCGCCGCGCCGACGACGATCTCGCCGACGTCGATGCGGCGGTTGCGCCCGGTGAGCGCCACCGCGACCGCGGCCTCCAGCGCGACCGGCAGGTCGAGGTTGCGGGCCAGCAGGTTGCCCGTGCCGGCCGGCAGGATGCCGAGGGGGGTCTCGGTGCCGACGAGGGCGCTCGCGACGTTGCGCACCGTGCCGTCGCCACCGAGGCTGCAGACGACATCGACACCCTCGCTCACGGCCTGCGCTGCCTGGCCGCGGCCCGGGTCGTCGATCGTCGTCTCGTAGAAGAGCGGCTCGCCCCACCCGTTGGCCAGGCACGTGCTCGTGATGCGCTCGCGGACGGCTGGAAGGTCGGCGAACTTCGTCGGGTTGATGATGATGCCGGCCTGCTTGACCGGCGTGGGCGTGTCGTCGTCACCGGAGCGGAAGTGGTCGCGGGGCGGACGGGGTCGCCGGCGCCGGAGGGTGGCGGTCGTCTCCGGCGCGACACGGTTCAGGACGAGCCCCCCGACGACCAGCGCCAGCACGACGACGCCGGCGATGATCCACGGCAGGTAGTCCTTGAGCACGAAGACATACGCTATCCCGCGGGTCGGGCGCGCCCCGAATCGCCGGTGGACCGCGGCCCTAGGCTGGGCGCATGAGCGAGCCCCTCAGCGATCCCGGGCCGTCGACCCCGGACGACTCGGACTGGACCTGGGTGCTGACCCGACCGTGCCCCGACTGCGGCTTCGACACCGACGCGCTCGACGTCGCCGACGCGCCCTCCGTCCTCCGCGACGCGGGGCAGAGGTATGCCGCCGCGCTGCGTCGCGACGACGTGCGCACCCGACCGGCCGAGGGGGTCTGGTCGCCGCTCGAGTACGCGTGTCACGTGCGCGACGTCTGCGACGTCATGACGGGCCGCCTCGAGCAGATCCTCGCCGGCGGTGGCGAGCTCGTCACCTTCGCCAACTGGGACCAGGACGCGACGGCCCTCGAGCGGCAGTACTGGCGCTCCGACCCCGACGTCGTCGAGCGCGAGGTCACGGCGGCCTTCGAGGCGGCGGCGACGGCATACGCCCGGCCCTCCGGTGCGCAGTGGGAGTGGCCCGCCCTGCGCAGCAACGGCTCGCAGTTCACGGCTCGCACGCTCACGCTCTACTTCCTGCACGACGTCCGACACCATCTCTGGGATGTGACCGCATGACTCTGCCCATCGACGTGACCCTCCAGCTGCCCGAGCCCCGCACGCCCGACCCGCACGAGGCGCCCGCGATCCGCTGGGGCGTGCTGGCCCCCGGCGGCATCGCGCACGCGTTCGCCGACGCCGTCGCGGTCGGCACGGCGTCGTCGGTCGTCGCGGTCGGGTCGCGCAGTAAGGAGCGGGCGCAGGACTTCGCCGACGAGTTCGGCATCGCCCGCGCGCACGGCAGCTACGAGGACCTCGTGGCCGACCCCGACGTCGACGCGGTGTACGTCGCGTCACCGCACTCAGAGCACCGCGACCACGCCATGCTCGCCATCGAGGCCGGAAAGCCGGTGCTCGTGGAGAAGGCCTTCACCCGCAGCGCCGCCGAGGCGCGCGAGGTGCTCGCCGCGGCCGAGGCCCGCGGCCTGCTCGTCATGGAGGCGATGTGGAGCCGGTTCCTGCCGCACTACGACGTCGTGCGCCACGTCGTCGAGGTGGGGCTCATCGGTGAGGTCGTCTCGGTCCAGGCCGACCACGGCCAGCACCTCTACCCCGACGGACCCGCCCGGCTGTCGCAGCCCGAGCTCGCCGGCGGCGCCCTGCTCGACCTCGGCGTCTACCCCATCTCGTTCGCCGACGTCGTGCTCGGTGCACCCGCATCGGTCACCGCCGTCGGCACGCTCACCGACCTCGGCGTCGACGCGTCCTCGACCGTCACCGTCACCGGCACCGGTGGCGCCCACGGGGTGCTGACGTGCACCATGGCGGCCGCCACCCCGTGCTCCGCGGTCGTCGCCGGCACCGAGGCGCGGCTCGAGCTCTCCAGCACCTTCTACACACCCGGGTCCTCGATCCGGCTTGTCAACCGGGCCGGCGACGTCGTCGACGAGCGCGACGGCGGCCTTCCGGACGATGTGCGTGGGTTCTCCTACGAGGCAGCGGAGTTCGCCCGTTGCCTGACCTCCGGCGAGCGTGAGTCACCGCTCATGACGCATGCCGCGACGCTGCGGGTCATGGAGACGATGGACGAGGTGCGCCGGCAGACCGGAGTGGTCTACCCCGGCGAGTGAATGCGCCACGCGCCTGGTCACCAGGCGCTGCCTCGTGCACGACGACTCAGGCGTGGCCGGCCTCGGCGTGGTGATGGCCCCCCAGCTGGTGGCTGTGCCTCTCGTCCATGACGTCAGCCAACGCCAGCCCGGGCGCGTGGACCAGCAGGGGCAGGATGATGTCGTTCTCCTTGGCCTGGTGGCTGCTGAACGCCTCGAACACCGCACGACCGTATGCAGCTGCTGAGGCGCCGTCGCTCTCGGCCACGAGCGCGACGAGCCGTTTGATGAGGAGGTGCTCGCGCACCATCGCCGCGATGAGCAGGCGGCCTTCGGCGAGCTCCGCTGCCGCGCGGTAGGTGGTGGCTTCCTCCTCGTCAGCGTGCGGGACGAGCACGTCGTGGAACCAGTGCTGGAGCGCCGCGTCCTGACCCGCGGCGGTGGCGTCGCGCAGAGTCCCGGTGAGTCGGTCGAGGTCGGCCACCATGGACGCGTGGTGGGTGCGGATGTGCTCCGCGATCTCGGCGTCCTGTGCGTGGCTTGCCACGCCGGGGGTCTCGGTGCCCCTCCCTGTCTCCTCGTGCACGGCCATGTCAGTCTCCCCTCGGTGCGCTCCACGGGCTGGCGTCCCCGCACCCGGGTGCAGGAAAGTCCCTCCAGTTGACCTCGCCACCGGTCAGCACGACAGAGGCCTTGGTCCCGACTCTGCAGCGAGGGCAACCGACATTCAGGCTCCCGTGATGTTCGGGTCGCGCCAGCGGCGCTCGAAGGGCAGACGCCACGTGAAGGGCGCGACGAGCTGGTGGATCTGGTTGGGTCCCCACGTGCCTGCCTCGTAGGGCCGCACGACGGGCGGGTTGTCGAGCAGCGGCTGGGAGATCTCCCAGAGGCGCTCGATGCCCTCGGCCGACGTGAAGAGCGTGCGGTCGCCGCGCGCCGCGTCGTAGATGAGGCGCTCGTAGGCCTCGAGCACGGCGCCGGCCCAGTTCGTCTCCTGCATCGAGAACTGCATCGACAGCTTGTCGAGCTTCATCCCGGGGCCGGGACGCTTGCCGTAGAACGACAACGACATCCGGGCCTTGTCGGCGAGGTCGAAGGTGAGGTGGTCGGGGCCGTTGTCACCGACGCCCGAGCTCGCCGGGAACATCGACCGCGGCGGCTCCTTGAACGCGATGGAGATGATGCGGGCGCCCTCGGCCATCCGCTTGCCGGTGCGCAGGAAGAACGGCACGCCCGCCCAGCGCCAGTTGTCCACGTAGCACTTCAGCGCCACGAAGGTCTCGGTCTGGCTCTCCGGGGCGACGCCCTCGACGTCGCGGTAGCCGACGTACTGGCCGCGCACGACGTCGTGCGGCTCGATCGGCGCCATGGAGCGGAAGACCTTGTTCTTCTCCTCGCTGATCGCGTGCGGCTCCAGCGCCGTCGGTGGCTCCATGGCGGTGAACGCCAGCACCTGGAAGAGGTGCGTCACGACCATGTCGCGGTAGGCGCCGGTGCCCTCGTAGAAGTCGGCGCGCTGCGCGAGGCCGAGCGTCTCGGGGACGTCGATCTGGATGTGGTCGATGTGGTTGCGGTGCCAGATCGGCTCGAAGAGGCCGTTGGCGAAGCGGAACGCGAGGATGTTCTGGGCCGCCTCCTTGCCGAGGAAGTGGTCGATGCGGAAGATCTGCTCCTCGTTGAAGACCTGGTGCAGCTCGGCGTTGAGGGCCTTGGCGCTCTCGAGGTCAGTGCCGAAGGGCTTCTCCATGATGATGCGGCTGCGCTCGACGAGCTTGGCTTCCTCGAGCTGGTGCACGACGGCGAGGGCGGCCTTGGGCGGCACGGACAGGTAGTGCAGGCGCCACGCGTCGGGCCCCAGGATGGCCTCGGACTCGTCGACGGCATCGCGAATGCCTTGGGGCCCAGCCGAACCCGGCACCCAGTGGATGCGGTCTGCGAACTCGCGCAGGTCGTCGTCGGTGACGTCGTGGCTCGAGTGCTCACGGATCGCGGTGAAGGCCAGATCGAGGAACTCGTCCCGGCTCAGCTCGTCGAGCGACGTCGCCACGACCCGCAGACCCTCGAGCAGCTGCGACTCGTGGAGGTGGAGCATGCCGGGGAGGAGCTTGCGCCTCGCGAGGTCTCCGGTGGCACCGAACAGGACGACTGTCGTTGCAGGCATGACCCCAGCGTCGCGCAAAACTCCTCCCCGCGGGAGGTCAGAGCGCCACCACGTCGACGCGCCCGCCGTCGACCTCCCACCGGTGGGTCAGGCGTATGCCGTCGAGCAGGGTCTCGTCGTGGCTGACCACGAGCACCGTCCCCCCGTACGCCGCCACCGCGGCCTCGAGCTGCTCGATGGCGTCGACGTCGAGGTGGTTGGTCGGCTCGTCGAGCACGAGGACGTTGACCTCGCGGCCCTGGAAGAGCGCCATGAGCGCGCGGGTGCGCTCGCCCATGGAGAGGCTTCGCGCGGGCCGGGAGACGTGCTCGGAGCCCAGGCCGAACTTGGCGAGCAGGGTGCGCACCTCGGCCATCGGCCACTCGCTGCCCGTGCCGGCGTGCGGTCCCAGCTCGCGGCGCACGACGTCGAGCACGGTCGCGTCGTCGTCGAGCAGGGCGCGCCGCTGGTCGATGACGCCGACGGAGACCCGCGTGCCGAGCGTGTGCCGACCCGACGTGAGGGGCAGGTCGCCGAGCAGGGCGGCGAGCAGCGTCGTCTTGCCGCTCCCGTTCTCGCCGACGAGGGCGATGCGGTCGCCGCGGCCGACGTCGAGGCTCACGGGGCCGAGCCGGAAGCCGTGCCTCTCGACGACGGCGTCCGACAGGGTGGCGACCACGTCGGCGGACGGGCGCCCCTCGGTGATGGTGTAGCGCAGCTGCCACTCCTTGCGGGGCTGCTCGACGACCGCGAGCCGGTCGGCGGCGCGCTCGAGGCGCGCGCCCTTGGCGGCCTGCCGGTCGGCGCGGGCCCGGTGCTTCTCGCGGATGTGCTTGTCGCCCTCCTTGGTCGCCTTGAATCCAGTGCGTCCCTTGACCGCCCACTCGGCTCGCTGGCGCGACTGCGCGAGCAGGCCGTCGCGCTCGGCGGCATACCCGGCGTACGCGTCCCAGGCCTGGGCGCGGGCGAGCTCTCGCTGCTCGACGTACGCGCTCCAGCCGCCCGTGTAGTGGGCGATGCGCTGCTGCTTGGCGTCGAGCTCGAGGACGCTGGTCGCGACCTCGTCGAGGAACCTGCGGTGGTGGCTCGCGATGAGCACCGGGCCGGTGTGCGAGCGCACGAACTCGGCCATCATCGCGAGGCCACGGGCGTCGAGGTCGTTCGTCGGCTCGTCGAGCAGCAGCACGTCGTAGCGGCTGAGAAGCACCGCGACGAGGCAGGCCCGCGCCGCCTGGCCGCCGGACAGCGTGCCGAGCGGACGGTCGAGCGCGACGTCGAGGCCGACCTTCGCCGCCACCTCGGGCAGGCGCTCGTCGAGGTCGGCGGCACCGAGCGCGAGCCACCGCTCGAGGGCGAGGGCGTAGCGGTCGTCGCTGCCGGGCAGCCCGTCCGCCACCGCGGCCGAGGCGCCCTCGAGCTCGAGGTCGGCGGCCGTGACGCCGGTGCGGCGCCGGGCGTAGGCGAGCAGCGTCTCGTCGGGGTTCGGCACGACCTGCGGCAGCCAGGCGACGGTCGCGTCGCGGGGGGCGAGGCGGATCGAGCCGGCGTCGACCGCGAGGTCGCCGACGATGGTGCGCATCAGCGTCGACTTGCCGGAGCCGTTCGGGCCGACGACGGCCGTGACGTCACCGTCGGCGAGCGTCAGGTCGAGGCCGGAGAACAGCGTGCGGGCGCCGAAGGCGACGTCGAGGCCGGTGAGGGTGAGGGTGCAAGACATGAGCGAGGTCCTTGATGGTCGGCGGGGCCCCGCGGCGTGACGTCAGCTCGTCGACGAGCGGTCAGGGCGCGGGCGGGCACGAGGCATCAGGAGATCCACACGGAGCAGACCGTATGCCGTGCGTCGAGCCCGAGTCCACCGACTTTTCCGCACCGAACGCCGCGTTCGATCTCGAGCCGGCGGGTATAACCCGGGCGTCGGGTTCGACCGCTGGGGTGG
>CBHRRQ010000062.1:0-18649 GCA_966081555.1 uncultured Terrabacter sp. | reverse complement strand
CCGGGTCGGTCGGCGTCGTGTCGACGGTGACCCAGCTCTTGCCGCCGTCGTAGGTGGTCGAGACGTAGAGGTGCCAGACACCCGTGAAGGTCGCTGCGTCCTGGTAGTTGCCGGGGGTCGTCGTGCCGATGAAGGCGAACGAGGCCCGGTCGTCGTCACCGGCGACGACGGCGGGGAAGACCGTGTTGTGGACGCCGAGCGCGGCGCCGACGTTCTGGTCGTCGGTCCACGTCCGGCCCTTGTCGCGGCTGACGGCGACGCGCGGCGTGCCGTCGGCCGCCTGGTAGCCCATGTAGACGGTGCCCTTGGCCCCGATGCCGACGCTCGGGTCGGAGTCGCCGGCCGTGCTCGCCGGGTCCTTCCGCACCGTCCACGTGGTGCCGCCGTCCTCGGAGACGGCCACGGCCTGGTTGCCGCCGCACGACTTGTTCGGCACGTAGACGGTGCCGTCGTCGGGGGCGACCTTGACGTGTCCGTGCAGGCCGCCGCAGTCGAGGAGCGAGTACATCGGCACGGCCGGGCCGAACGTCACGCCGCCGTCGTGGCTCGACGCGCAGTTGGCGTCAGCGATGTCCTGGCTGCAGTAGTAGACGGCGTTCGCGTAGGTCGACGTGGGCAGTGGGCCGACACCGCTGGGAGAGTATGGGCCTCCGCCGACCGTCTGGTGGTCGACGCCGGAGTTCAGGCCGCCGCCCTGGCTGGGCGACCACGTCTTGCCGTCGTCGTCGGAGTAGCACATGAGGGACGTCTTGCCCGCGAGCTGGCTCTCGAAGACGCGGCCGGTCGTGGGGTCGGTGAAGCCGATCGGGTCGAGCGAGGTGGAGCCGCCCGTGGCACAGCCGTTGGCGGGCGTCGCCGACACGTCGGCCCAGCTGACGCGCGACGGCGACACGGTGTCGTCCCAGGTCGCCCTGAAGGTGCCGAAGAGCGCCTGGTAGAAGGTCGCACCGGTCTTGTGGCTGCTGCCGATCGACGGCTCGCCGGCGTCGTGCGCCTGCGCGAAGGACTCCGGTGCGCCGTACTGCGAGAACGTTGGCGGCGTCGCGGTGCCGGGTGGCGGGTTGGTGGGAAGGTCGGTCAGGGTCGCCGTGGCGGTGACGGTGTCACCCAACGGCGCGAACGGGACGACTCGCACGGTGTAGTCGCCGCTCGTCGGCGGAGCGACGATGACCTCCGGGTCGGACGACGACGCGGCGGACGCGACGACCGACCCCTTGGTGTCGAGGAGGTAGACGTCGAAGTCTGCGGCCGCGGTGGGCCAGCCGACCTTGATGGTGAGCTGGTGGGTGTCGCCGTAGCCGCTCGGCGTGGACACGTGGAGGGCGAAGTCGTCGCACAGCTCCGGTCCGCACGTGACGTCGCCGGTGGTCCCCGTGACGTTGGGCGCGGCGAAGGGGCCTGCGCTCCACTGGACGCTCGTGCTCGTGTCGGACAGGGAGCCGGAGTCCGGCGTGGCGGCGAGCGCCGGCGCGGCTGCGCCGAACGCCGCGACCAGCCCGGCCGCCGCGACGAGCGGCAGCGTGCGGGAACGGTGGTGTGTGGATGATGTCGGCATGCGGGGCAGCTCCTGGGTCCGCTGGTTGGAGAACACCCCGAGGCGTTCGGTCCGGTGACCGGCGAGGCGACTACACGCGTACTCGCTCGCCCGGTTCAACGAGTTCGGCCCACGCCCGCTACGGACCACTAGGTCAAGAGGTGGTCAGGATCTGCTGGGGTCCCGCTGGGGCCGGGCTGGACGCTCGCTGGGAGAACGGGGCGGTGACGCAGGAGACACCTCCCAGTCCGCCAGAGCCCCGTGGTCGACCGTGCGCAGGGCCTAGCGTCGAGTCATGGCCAGGGGCAGACGCCCGCACTCGGCAGACGACGTCCGCCGCGCCCGCACGGGCGGCGTCGTACGGCGCCTCACGCCGAACGACCTCACGACCCTGCTCAGCGACCGCGGTCCGGCCCCGATGAACATCGCCGCGGTCCTCGTCGTCGACGGCGGTTCCCTGCTCGACCCGGCAGTCGTGAGCTCGGCCGTCCGTCTCGCGGCGCAACGCGTGCCGCGGCTACATCAACGCCTGCGAGCGGCCCCCTGGGGGTGCGGCCGGCCCTACTGGCTCGACGACGAACGGTTCGACGTCGGCAGGCACCTCTCCTTCGGCACGGTCGACAGCGACGAGGCACTGCTGCGGCGTGCTGCCCAGGTGGCCTGTCACCGGCTCCCCCGGCACCGTCCCCTCTGGGCGGCGCACTGGCTCGACGGCCTGCCCGGAGGAGACGCCGCACTGGTGTTCGTGACGCACCACGTCCTGACGGACGGCGTCGGCGGTCTGGCGGTGCTGGGTGCCCTCGTCGGCGGCGCCCCCACGACTCCTTCCGGCGCGTCGGCGAGGCCGCCCGGCGGGCCCGGGTCGAGCGCGCCGACCCGCCGCGCCCTGGCCGCCGAGGCGTGGCGCGAGCGCATGGCAGGAGTCAGGTCCGCGGGTCCCCGCTTGCGTCTGGCCCGGTCGGGTCTGCACGACCTGGGCGCGCGTCGTGAACGCCCACGCCTGTGCCAGCACACCGCCTTCAACCGGCCGACCGGCCCGCGCCGACGGCTGGACGTCCTCGCGACCCCGCTCGGCGACGCGGTCGAAGCGGCCCACCGGCACGGAGCGACGCTCAACGACCTCCTGCTCTCAGCAGTGGCCGGTGCGATGGGCCGTGCCCTGGCCGACCGCGGTGAACCCGTCGACTCGGTGGTCCTCTCGGTGCCCTACTCGTCCCGGACCTCGACGACGTCGGGCCGGCTCGGCAACGAGACCGGCGTCGTGCCGTTCCGGGTCGACCTCGACGGCAATGGGCTCGCCCGGCTGCAGCGAGTGATGCAGCTGACCGGTCAGCAGCGCGGGCGACCACGGGCTGCCTCGGCGGCGCCGCTCGGTTTCGTCTTCCGCGGCCTCGCACGGGCGGGGCTGTTGCAGTGGTTCGTCGACCACCAGCGGCTGGTCAACTCGTTCGTCACCAACGTGCGCGGCCCCTCCGGCCCACTCACCTTGTGTGGTCGCGAGGTCACGCGACTGCTGCCGATCGCCGTCACGCCCGGCAACGTCGCGGTGACCTTCGACGTGCTCTCGTATGCCGGCACCCTCACCGTCAGCGTCGTCACCGACCCCGACGTCGTCGCGGACAGCGGCCCCCTCGTGTCTCACCTGAGGGAGGAGATGGACCTGCTCCTGAGTTGACAACTTCACTGGCTGCGTTGTGCCACAGAGGGCTTCACTGCTCGGCGGCGGCGAGGATCGCGTCCGCGGAGAGGTCGATGTCGGCCTCGGTCGTCGTCGCGTTGGAGACCGAGACCCGGATCAGCCGCAGCCCGCGCCAGGTCGTGCCACCCACCCAGCAGACCCCCTGCCGCTGCACCCGCTCGATGATGGCGTCGGTCCGCTCGGGGTCCCCGATGCTGACGAGCACCTGGTTGAGCACGACGTCGTTGTGGATCGTCGCGCCGCCGGCACTCAGTCGTTCGGCCATGCGCCGCGCGAGCGCACACGAGCGGTCGACGAGGTCGGCCACTCCTGCGCTCCCGAGCTCGCGCAGTGCCGCCCACACCGCGAACCCCCTTGCGCGTCTGGAGGACTCGGGGGTGAGGTCGCCGAGGACGAAGTCCGAGACTGCGCCCGACCCGGTGAGGTACGCGGCCGCATACGACATCGTGGACGCGTGCAGCGACGCGTCGGCGCAGATGGCGAGACCGCAGTCGTACGGGACGTTGAGCCACTTGTGCGCGTCGACACCCCACGAGTCCGCGAGCTCCAGCCCGTCCACGAGATGGGCCGTCCGCGGCGAGGCCGCCGCCCACAGCCCGAACGCGCCGTCGACGTGCACCCAGGCTCCGTGCTCTCGAGCCAACGGGATGGCGGCGCGCAGGTCGTCGCACGCACCGGTGTTGACGTTGCCCGCCTGCAGGCACACGACGACCGGACGGCCCTGCCTCGCCTCCAGCGCCTCCCCCAGCCTGCGGACGTCGATGGCTCCCTGGGCACCGGTCGCGACGGGCACGATGCTCGCCGTGCCGAAGCCCAGCAGCCGCGCCGCCCGGTCGATCGTCGCGTGGCGCTCGTCACCGGCGACGACGGCGACAGGCGGTGCGCCGAAGAGCCCGTCGCGCGCGACGTCCCATCCGGCATCCGCCAGCACCCGCTGGCGCCCGACCGCGAGCCCGACCGTGTTCGCCGCCTGGGCTCCCGTGACGAAGCCCACCGACGCGTCTGCCGGCAGCCCCAACAGCTGCGTGAGCCACGCCGCGGCGGCGCGTTCGGCCGCGGCCGCCGCGGGTGACAGGGCCTCGCTGTAGGCACACTGGTCCCACCCGGCGGCCAGCAGGTCTGCAGCAGTCGCCGCTGGCGAGGCGCCCCCGATGACGAAGCCGAAGTAGCGCGGGCCGACGGTGCCGACCAGGCCCGGCGTTGCGGCCGCCACGAGCTCGTCGACGACCTGACGAGGATCGGTCGGGCCCTCCTGGAGGGGGCCGCCGAACGCCAGCGCCAGAGCGGTCGGGTCTGGATACGGGTGGACGGGCCGGTCGGCGACGCTCAGCCGGTGCCGCGCCCCTTCGGCGGCTGCTCGGGTGAAGAGCTGCTCGAGGTCAAGATCCATGAGCCGCACGCTCCTCGCCCGTCCGCCGACGCGCAAGGGCCCTGCGCACCCGGCGGAGCTCGAGCCCTCCTCGGTCAGGAGGCAGCGGTGAGCGGCTCGGGCAGCCGGATGACGCCGTCGCCGGTGGCGACGTGGAAGCCGAGCAGCCTGACACCGTGCCCGGCGCACAGGTCGATGGCGGTCTGGTGCCAGGCACGGTCGACGTCGTCGGCAACGGCTCCGCCCGGTCGCCCGCGCGCCACGAGCAGCGAACCGCGGGTCTCGGCGACGAGTGGCAGCACGAGCTCGAGCAGGCCGACCAGCCCGTCGGCGCCGGCATCGTCGGCGATGTCGTGCAGCACGACGGGCTGGACGCCGCGGTGCTGCTCGTCGCAGATCATCATCCCGACACAGCCATCGGCGCGGTCGGCCTCACCGACGATGAGGTCGATGACGTCGCCGGCGACGCGGGCGTCGGTGAGCGGGATCTCGCTGGCACGTGGGGGCAGGTCCTCGAAGGTCATGCCTGTCATCGTGGACGTGCTGGGGCCTGCCCCGTCGGAGTTGTCCCCAGCTAGCTGACCGTGAGCACGACTCGCATCCACGGGTGGATGCAGCACTCGAACATGTAGGTGCCGGGCATGAGGTGCGCTGTGCTGAACGCCTCCTTCGCCCCGGCGGTGACGAAGACGTTCACCGTCGAGGGCGGCTTCGGCGCGAGGTCGCCGTTGGGAAGCGTCGTGGCGCACTCCTCGGCCGGGACAGGGTTGCCCGACAGCTGGTTGAGGGGCGCGACGAAGCCACCGCCGAAGTGCTTCACCATCGTGAAGGTGTGGGTCTCGCCGCCCCTGTTCTCGACGAGGACCGGACGACCCCCTCGGATCGTGAGCATGGCCGGGTCGAAGTTCCAGGCCTTTGCGGTCTGCGTGGCGGTCAGCTCTGCGAAGAGCTGGTCGACGGTGGTCTCGCCGTCGCCGACACAGGCGCCGGGGCCGAGGGCCGCGTTGAAGGTGGCAGGATCGCAGTCGTCGTGCATCCTGACGCGCTCACCGCCCTGGTGCGACGCCTGGGTCGGCCCGGCGAGGGCGAGAGCACTGAGTGCTGCGAGAGAACCGGCTGACAAGGCGATGCTGATCTTCTTGTGCCACATGTCGTCTCCACTGCGGGGCGGGCGTCGGGGGCGAAGTGCTCTCGAGGGAGGGCCCGCACGTACCGCAACCCCGCAGGCTACGCCCTTTGACGACGGCAGACTGGTGAATCGGACGAAGTGCCAGGCACGGTGTGACCACAGTGCCCTTGCGTCCGAATCATCCTGCGCGAACGGAGGATCAGCCTGGGTCTGCACCCAAGTTGGCTCTGTCAGCGAGGTTCGAGGCCGAGCCGCACAGCGACCTGGTCGCCGCCGATCTCGCGGACGAAGTCGGGGTGGCCGACGACGACGAGCTGGTCGGTCGCGCGTGACATGCCGACGTAGAGCATCTCGCGCGCCCGCTCGGTGTTCTTGGCGTTGACGCAGAGCACCACCGCGCGCCTCTCGAGACCCTTGCAGCCGAGCACGTGGCCGTAGAACACGTCGTCGTTGTCCCAGAACGACTTCCAGTAGCCGACGTGTCCCTCGGCCTCCTGCCGCTCGACCTGGGCGGGGTGTCGCGACCCCATCGTCAGCAGCGCCACGTGCTGCGGCTCCCAGCCCGCGTCGAGCAGAAGGTCGACCTGGTCGTCGGCGACGCCCACCGCGTCGTCCCGGTCGCACGGCACGAAGGTGACCTCGGCGCCCTCGCCGCCCCGCAGGTGCATGCGCATCGGCGCGAGCGGACCGAACGCGCGCGCGATCTGCTGGGTGTTGCGCAGGTTGTGGTCGAGCACGAGCGGCACGAGCGGCACCGGGGGCTGGCCGAAGCGGGCGAAGATGCGCTGGTTCTCGTCGGAGTAGACGTAGAGCCCACCCTCGTCCTCGTCGCGCAGTGCCTTCATGAGCGGGAACCACCAGTGGTCAGCGAAGTCCTGCGCCTCGTCGACGATGACCGCGTCGAACTTCTTGCCGTCGGGCAGCCCGCTCGCGATCTCGGTCATCCGGGCGGCGAGGTCACGCTCCCAGAAGTCCGCGTCGTTGCGGTCGTGCGACGCCGTGTCGATGCCCCACTCGTTGGCGAGGTCCTCGAAGGAGCCGACGAACGCAGGGTGGTGGCGCCGTGGCACCCCCGCCAGCTGGCGGGTGAAGTACTGCGACAGCCCGATCGAGTAGCAGACGAGGGCCACCCGTTGCGCCGGCCGTTCCCCTTGGCCGCGCGTCAGGTCCTTGGCCTGGGTGAGCGCGAGGATCGTCTTGCCGCTGCCCGCGCCGCCGCGGATCTCCATGCGTCGGATGAGCCGCGTGGCCTTGAGCAGCGCGGCCTGCTCCTGCGTGAGGCGGTCGGCCGTCGCCTCGCGGTCGTCGGCCTCAGCAGTGACGTCGGGCTCGGGAAGACCCCTGCCCGTCAGGATCTCGACGATGAGCGCGATGTCGTCGGCGCTCGGGACGCGCTGCTCGTTCTCCTGCCTGGCGGCGACGTCGTGGATGCGCCCGGCGAGGTCGTCGAGGTCGCGGCTGCCGCTGATCATCCACCGGGGGCAGTCCGTGGTCGCGAAGTCGTCGGCGAGGTCGGTGAAGGGCACGACGACCGCGTGGCCGAACCGCACCCTGCTACGGCGGTTCCGCCACCTCGGGTCGGCCTCGATGAACTCGCGCAGGGCGTACTTCCCGTCACGGCACTGCTCGACCGGCCGCACGCGGCTCTTGCGGGTGCCGCCGCCGGACCACCAGTGACCCTGCGCGTCGACCGACACGCTGCCGCCCTTGACCTCCACGACCACGATTCCGACATCGGGCATGAGCACCACGATGTCGAGCTCGTGGTCCTTGCGCTGGGAGGTCAGCCGGAGGTTGGCCAGCAGCAGCGTTCCCGGCGTGACCGTGGCGCTGAGCCGCTCCCAGACGATGCGTTCCGACTCGTGCTCGAAGCGCACGCCCTCCCCCTGTGCCATGGCCGCAGGCTAGCCACCCGAGGCGCCAGCGTGCCGCACCTCGGACGTATGCCGCGCGGCGCGCCCGTCGAGGGGCGTCCGAGGTCACCGGTTGGTCGCCCGGGCAAAAAACGCAAAGCCGTCCCGGCTCACGGCCTCGAGCGTAGATTCGAAAGTCGTGTGGGCCGAGCTCCGCATGAACGACCCGGAGGAAGCCCGCGCGACGCGTCGGTGCAGAAACCCCTCGGAGGTGCTCATGCGAAAGATCATCGCCACCGGCGGAGCCGCAGCCATCGTTGCGGCTCTGCTGAGTCTGCCAGGAGCCGCGAACGCCGCCCCTTCTGACACTCGCCAGGTCCCGTCCTCTGGCACGACATCCATCCGATCCCTCGCCAGCGGCGCGGACGGGCTCCAGCAGCCGGAGCTCCGGGCCGGCCCTGACGACGAAGGGCCTGCCGTTCCCTCCACCCGGCCGGACCCGAGCTTCAAGCACGGCATCTTCCCGAAGCACCCGCTCGAGGCCCCCGTCGTGGCCTCCAGCGCGGTGGCCGGCGCCAACCCGGCGGTGCGGGCCAGCATCCAGGGCCTCAACCACCGGGACCAGCGCCTCGCCAACGGCGGCAACCAGTTCTCCCTCGAGCCGCCCGACCAGGCCCTCTGCGTCGGCAACGGTTTCACCGTCGAGTCCGTCAACAGCGTCCTGCGCGTGTACGACTCCGACGCCAACCCGCTGACGGGGGTGCAGGACCTCAACACCTTCTTCGGCTACCCCGCCGCGATCAACCGGACGACCGGTGCGATCGGGCCCAACGTCATCGACCCGATCTGCCACTACGACCCCGACTTCAACCGGTTCGTGGTGGTCATTACGACGCTGGACGTCGACGCGAACGGCGACTTCAACGGCAAGAACACCATCGACGTGGCCGTCTCGAACACCGGGGACCCAACCGGCAACTGGACCGTGTACCACGTCCCGGCGCAGAACGACGGCACCGACGGGACGCCGAACCACGGCTGCACCACCGACGGCACCACGCCCGGCCCGTGCTTCCAGGACTACCCGCACATCGGCGGCGACGCCAACGGCATCTACATCACGACGAACGAGTACGACCTCTTCGGCCCGAACTTCAACGCCGCCCAGGTCTTCGCGTTCTCCAAGAGGCAGCTCTCCGAGCACCCGCGGTCTCTCGGCGTGACCCTGGTCCAGAACCTCGAGCTCGCGGGCACGCCCGGCTTCACCGTCTGGCCTGCCACGTCACCCGCCAACCAGTACGCCACGGCGGCCAACGGAACGGAGTTCATGCTCAGCTCCGTCGCCGGCGACGGCTCCGAGACCGGCAACCCCACGGGCACGGCCAGACGGATCGGCCTGTGGGCGCTGACGAACACCGCGTCGCTCGACGCTGCCACGCCGGACCTGCGGGTGACGAACCGCCTCGTCACGAGCCAGACGTACGTCTTCCCGCCGAAGGTGCAGCAGAAGCCCGGCAGCATCCCGCTGGGCGAATGCGTCAACGACACGACGCTCGCCACGCCGTTCGGCCCCGGCTGCTGGCAGTTCTTCTTCGACCCGGCGGACGAGCCTGTCCACGACGAAGTGATCTCCAGCCTCGATGCCAACGACACCCGCATGCAGCAGACCTGGTACACCAACGGCGTCCTCTGGGGCGCCCTCGACACCGCGGTGCGCGTCAACGGGCAGCTGAGGTCAGGCATCGCCTGGTTCTCGGTGGAACCGAAGATCAACGGCGCCGGCAAGGTCGGCGGCTCGATCAAGCAGCAGGGCTACCTGGCCCTCGGTGACAGCGACCTGACCTACCCGGCCATCGCGATGCTGCCGAGCGGCCAGGGCGCCATCGCCTTCACCGTCGCCGGCCCGAGCCACTACCCGAGCGCGGGGTACGTCTCGATCTCGTCCGCGGGCACGGTCGGGCCGATCCACATCGTCGGCCAGGGTCTCGGCCCCGACGACGGGTTCACCAGCTACAAGGCGTTCGTCGGCACGCCGATCCGCACCCGCTGGGGCGACTACGGCGCCGCTGTCACGGACGGTCGCTCGATCTGGATGGCGTCGGAGTACATCGCCCAGACGTGCACCCTCCAGCAGTACGTCGCGGCACCCTTCGGGAGCTGCGGCGGCACCCGCACGTCGTTGGGCAACTGGTCGACACGCCTGACGAAGATCACGCCGTGACCTCCGCCTGACACGCGGTCACCACACGCATGCCGCCCAGCCTCGCGAATCCGGCTGGGCGGCATACGTGCTCGGTGACGGTGGGGCCGTCCGTCGGCTCAGGCGACGCGCTGCTGCGGCGCCGTCTCGGCCGTCTTGCCCGGGTCGCGCTCGACGATGTCGCCGAGCACCTCGTCGATCCTCTTCATCAGCTCCGGCTCGAGCTTCACGCCGGCCGCCTTGACGTTCTCGGCGACCTGCTCGGGACGGGAGGCCCCCACGAGGGCCGCGGCGACGTTGGGGTTCTGGAGCACCCAGGCGACCGCGAGCTGCGCCATGGTGAGGCCGGCCTCGTCGGCGATCGGCTTGAGGCCCTGCACCCGGGTGAGCACGTCGTCGTTCATGAAGCGCTTGATCATGTCGGCGCCGCCCTTCTCGTCGGCCGCCCGCGAGCCCTCGGGCGGCTGCTGGCCCGGCTGGTACTTGCCGGTGAGCACGCCCTGCGCGATCGGGCTCCACACGATCTGGCTGACACCGAGCTCCTCGCACGTCGGCACGACCTCGCTCTCGATGACGCGCCACAGCATGGAGTACTGCGGCTGGCTCGAGATGAGCTGGAAGCCGAGCTCCTTTGCGAGAGCGACGCCCTCACGGATCTGCTCGGCGGTCCACTCACTGACCCCGATGTAGAGCGCCTTGCCCTGCCGCACGACGTCGGCGAACGCCTGCATCGTCTCCTCGAGCGGCGTCTCGGTGTCGTAGCGGTGGGCCTGGTAGAGGTCGACGTAGTCGGTCTGCAGCCGCTTCAGCGAGCCGTTGACGGACTCCATGATGTGCTTGCGGGACAGGCCGGTGTCGTTGTTGCCGCCAGGACCGGTGGGCCAGTAGACCTTCGTGAAGATCTCCAGGCTCTCGCGGCGTTCGCCCTTGAGCGCCTCGCCGAGGACGGTCTCGGCCTTCGTGTTGGCGTAGACGTCGGCGGTGTCGAACGTGCTGATGCCCGCCTCGAGAGCGGCGCGCACGCACTGCGTCGCGACGTCGTTCTCGACCTGTGAGCCGTGGGTCAGCCAGTTGCCGTAGGTGATCTCGGAGATCTTGAGTCCACTGTTACCCAGGTATCGGAAGTTCATCCCCCCACCGTATGCCGGGTGGCCGGGGGTCACGGAACGGTGGAGTCGGGTCGTGAGACGGGTGTCAATGGAACTGTCCGGACGGGTACAGACGTTGCGGTGAGACCGGCGGTCCTACTGCCGGCCTCCGCGGAATCTTGAAGTTCACTTGAACGTTGATCCGCATGAGTGACGCGTGGGCAGAGTGCCCACGCCTGGACCTGAAGGGGGTGCACCCGATGCGGCAGAGGAAGTACGAGGAGTTCGAAGAGGACAACGGCACGATGCTGCGCTACGTCCGTCACGAGAACGGCGGCGGATTCGTGGAGTCGCACGCCCACGTCGACCCGACCGCCTACATCGGGCCATCTGCGTACGTCGACCGCGGAGCGGTCGTCGGAGCCGGAGCCCGGATCGGCAAGGGTGCGTGGGTCGACCGTGAGGCAGCGGTCCACCCGCACGCCGTCATCGGCTCGACGGTGCACGTCGGCGCCGGAGCAGTCGTCGGACGCGACGCAAGGATCGGAGCGCGCGTCAAGATCGGGGCTCACGCCCACATCTGGGACGGCGCGCGTGTCGACACCGACGACGTGGTGCGCGAGGGCGCCGTCGTGCACCCCGGTTCACGGAGCCGCCGGGCCGCCTGACGCCCGCGCGGACCGTCCGGTCAGGGCTGGTCGTTGCCGACGAGGTCGCGGACCGAGGTGCACGGCAGCCACGGGTATGCCGCCCGGCTGGCCGTCGGGTCGAACCTGAGGTCCGTACGATCCATTTCCAGGCCCATCCGGGCCAGGCGTGCGAGGCCCGGCCGGACCGGTCGGGCGGCCTGGCCCATGACACGCAGGGCGACGCGTGGGACGTGGCGGGTTGTCACGTCCGGACGGACGAGGCGCGCGAGCTCGTTGAACGTCAGGTCCTCGGGACCACCCACGTCCACCACGCGGCCGCGGAGGCTGCGGTCCGTGGCGGCTCGTGCGACCGCGACGGCGACGTCCCCGACGCTGACGAGGTTGAGCGGGTTCTCGCCGAGCCCGAAGACCTGGGGGCCCTTGCCGTCGCGCGCCGAGTCCCGCATCAGCTCGATCCACATCTCGGCGAAGGCACTCGCCCGCACGATGGTCCACCCGACCCCGCTGGCGCGCAGGTGCTGCTCGGCCTGCCACTTCATCCGGTGCAGCTCAAGCGGGTGGTCGGGCGAGGCGTCGACGGCGGAGACGAGCACGACGTCGATGCCCCCGGCCGCACGGGCCGCGTCGATGAGGGCGATGTTGCCGTCCCGGTCGATCTCAGCCGGCGACTCCCCCTTTCCCGGGTCCAGGCCGTGGGCAGCGGCGACGACGGTGTCGACGCCGTCCAGCGCCGCCCTGAGGCTGGAGGGCTCCCGTAGGTCGGCCGCGACGAACTGGGCCCCCGGGACGGCCGGGTCCGGTGCCGAGCGCGCGACGACCCTCACCTCGTGCCCAGCCTGCGCCAAGCGTGCTGCAACGAGCCGGCCCAGGCGGCCGGTGCCGCCGATGATCGCGATCATGGCCACGGTCCTTTCGGGACTGCCCTGACGAGGGCGTGCGGCGCGGGTCCTTCGCGTCACCTCCAAGGTTCCCACCGAGGGCGCCCGGAGTCAGCGACTCCGGGCTGGTCGTTGAGTCATGCGGTGCCACCAGGGGCCCCAGAGACCTGCCCGCGGGCGGGCACGGCCCCTGCCACCCGGCATACGGCGGCGGCGACCGCGGGAGCGACCGTGGAGTTGAAGACGCTGGGGATGATGAAGCTCGCGTTGAGCTCGCCCGGCTCGACCGTGTCGGCGATCGCCGTGGCGGCGGCCACCATCATGTCGTCGGTGATGTCGGAGACCCCGGCGTCGAGCAGCCCGCGGAAGAACCCCGGGAAGACGAGCACGTTGTTGATCTGGTTCGGGTGGTCCGAGCGGCCCGTGGCGACGACGGCGGCGTGCTCGCCCGCAGCGATGGGGTCGACCTCCGGAACGGGGTTGGCGAGCGCGAAGACGATGGCGTCAGGAGCCATGGTCGCGATGTCGTCGCCGGAGAGCAGGTCTGGGGCCGACACCCCGATGAAGACGTCGGCGCCGACGAGGATCTGCCTGAGCGACCCCGTCTCGTGCCGCGCGTTCGTGTGGTCGGCGATCCACCGCCGGAACGGCTCCATGCCCTCGTCACCCGCGTGAACCGCACCGTCACGGCCGGCCGCCACGATGTCGGCGGCGCCCTGGCTGAGCAGGAGGCGGATGATCGCGTGGCCGGCCGCCCCCACCCCCGACACGACGATGCGGACGTCTTCGATGGACTTCCCGACGACGCGGAGCGCGTTCGTGAGGGCCGCGAGCACGACGATCGCCGTGCCGTGCTGGTCGTCGTGGAAGACCGGGATGTCGAGCAGCTCGCGCAGCCGCCGCTCGATCTCGAAGCACCGCGGGGCCGAGATGTCCTCGAGGTTGATGCCGCCGTAGACGGGCGCGATGGCACGCACCAGCTCGACGATCTGGTCCGAGTCCTGGGTGTCGAGGCACACCGGCCAGGCGTCCACTCCGCCGAACTGCTTGAAGAGCGCAGCCTTGCCCTCCATGACGGGCAGTGCGGCGAGCGGTCCGATGTTGCCCAGGCCCAGCACCGCCGTGCCGTCGGTGACGACGGCGACAGTGTTGCGCTTGATGGTGAGCCGGCGGGCGTCCTCGGGGTGCTCGGCGATGGCACGGCAGATGCGGGCGACGCCGGGGGTGTAGGCGCGCGAGAGGTCGTCGCGGTGCTTGAGGGGGACCTTGGGGAGCACCTCGATCTTGCCGCCGAGGTGCAGCAGGAACGTCTGGTCGCTGACCTTGCGCACCTGGGCACCCGGGATGGCGGCGATGGCGTCGGTGATCAGCCGGCCGTGGGCCTCGTCCGTCGTGTCGCACGTGACGTCGACGACGAGCCGGTCGGTGCGGCTCTCGGCGACGTCCAGCGCCGTCAGCGCGCCACCCGCGGAGGCCACCGCGGTCGTCAGGGCGGCCGTGGCGTTGGACCCGGCCGGGACCTCGACCCGGATGGTGATGGAGTACCCAGGACTCGGTGTGGCCATGGCCGTCCCTCTCGCGCGTGCGATCCTGCCCGACCAGCCCATCCTCCACCCGCGGGCGCCTCAGCGCGGGTGATGAGTCAGAGCCAGGAACTCGGCCCTGGTGCGCGAGTCGTCGCGCAGCACGCCCAGCAGGCTCGAGGTGATCGTCGTCGTGCCCGGAGCCTGCACCCCCCGGAGCGTCATGCAGAGGTGCTCGGCCTCGATCACCACGCCGACCCCGACCGGCCCCAGCTGCGCCTGGAGCCAGTTGGCCACCTGGACGGTGAGCCGCTCCTGCACCTGTGGCCGCGACGAGAAGTGCTCGAGGACGCGGGCCAGCTTCGACAGCCCGAGGATGCGCTCACCCGGGAGATAGCCGATGTGCGCTGTCCCGACGAACGGCAGCATGTGGTGCTCGCAGAGCGAACGGACCGGGATGCTGCGGGCGACGATGAGCTCGTCGTAGCCGCCGTCGTTCGGGAACGTCGTGAGCTGGAACGGGCGCGGTGTGATGAGCTCGACGAACGAGGCCGCCATGCGCTCTGGTGTCCTCGCCATCGACTCGCTCGCCACGTCGATCCCCAGTGCTTGCAGCAGGATTCGCGCTCCCGCGGCCGCTTGCTCGAGGTCGGGCTCGCCGACCGCGCCGGTGCCGCGCCACGGCGCGCGAGGGTGGGGCGGCGATGTCTGGGCTCCTGAGCGGGGCGCGGGTGCAGGGTTCATCGGGTCAGCCCTTCCTGAGGCAGCGGTGCGTGAACCACCGCCGGGTGCGGTGGGCGATGGTGCGTGTGGAGAGCGAGGACGCCCTCGTCGTCGACGCCGTCCGAGCCGGCGAGCCATCTCTGCGTGCTCTCGCGCGCCCGGGCCAGCAGCGTCGCCGTCTGGGTGAAGTCGGCAGGAGACACGGCCAGCGGGCAGAGGGGCGGCACGACGTGCAGGGCGGCGGACCCGCCGTAGCCCGTCACCTGCACCGTGAGCTGGCGGTGGAGCAGCAGGCTCAGGGCCGTGAGGGCGGTCCCCAACGCGGACGTGGGGCTGGTGCCGGCGCAGGGGTAGCCGGCCGGGAGCAGGTAGATGTCGCTGACGCCGCGACCGGCCGCGTGGGCGAGCACGTCGAGCGCGCCGACGGCGCCGTCGACGAGAATGCGCCCGTCCCTCGTCACCGGAGGCAGCACCCCGGGCACCGCCGCCGACGCCCGCACCGCACTGACGACAGGTCCACGGTCGAGGACGAGCCCGTGTCCCGTCGTCAGGTCGGTGGCGGTGACCTCGACGGGGATGCGCGCCTGCTCGAGGTCGCCGTAGCCGAGGTGCCGCCGGAGCAGCCGCTCGAGGGGCTCTGCGTCGAAGAGAGAGGTGCGAGCGCCCCTGGCCGCGCCGAACCAGCGGCGCAGGTCGACCGCGAAGACGTCCTGGCGGCGCATCCCCAGCCACAGGTTCGCGAGCGTGCGCAGGCGGTCCGCCAGACGACCCGGACCGCCGAGGTAGGCGGCGTTGACGGCCCCGACGGAGGTGCCCACGAGCAGGTCAGGGCGGACGCCGTGGGCGTGCAGGGCCGTAAGCATGCCCACCTGCACGGCGCCGAGGCTGCCGCCACCGGTGAGCACGAACGCGACGGTCATCAGGCCTCCTCGAGACGTCGAACGGGTCGGGACCTGTTAGCGCTCGTGCCGGCCGCCGGTCTTACCGGACACGCGTCGCGGAGCGGCCCACAGCACGGGTCGCGGCGCGGCTCCCGGGACGCAGGGGGCTACGACGTTCGACGTAGCCCGGGGCACCACCCCTGGGGGAAGCGTGCCCTCCGCACGACTGCCCACAGTGGGACGCATACGTCGCACACGGAGCACTCGGGAAGAAGGGGACCCTCGTCATGCCATGCACACAGACACCTCGGCACACCGCCCAAGGCACCATCGGGCGGGCGGTCGCAGCCGGCGCTGCGGCCGTGACCGCACTGGTGACGCTGCCGGCAGTGTCCGCCACAGCCGCGGCCACCACGCTGTACGTGCGCCCGACCAGCTGCTCGGACGCGGGCTCGGGCACCGCCACCTTGCCGTACTGCACGATCGTCAAGGCCGCCAAGGTCGCGGTGGCCGGCCAGACGGTCGTCGTCTCCAGCGGCACCTACACCGGAGAGGTCGTCCCGCTCCATTCCGGACTCCAGTCCGCGCGGATCACCTTCCGTCCGGCCACCGGTGCCACGGTCATCATCTCCGGCCCCCGGCACGGGTTCACCATCTCGAACCAGAGCTTCATCACGGTGTCGGGCTTCCGCATCCAGAACACGAGCGGCATCGGCCTCTACGTGTCCAACGCCCGCGGTCTGATCCTCTACGGCAACACGGTGCAGACCTCGGGACTGCGGGTCAGCGGCCTGACGGCATACGGCATGTACCTCAACGGCCTGGTCGGCTCCATCGTCAAGAGCAACCGGGTCAACAACAACTCCGCGTCCGGGATCTTCCTGTCGACCACGTCGAGCAGCAACCAGCTCGAGGCCAACGAGGCTGCGGGCAACGCGTACGGCTACGTGCGCAACGCCGCCGGGATCGACGTGCGCGGGCCGGGAAACCTCATCAAGGGCAACCGGGTCCACCACAACGAGGACTCGGGCATCCAGGTCTTCGCGGGGGGCAACCGCACCCGCATCATCAACAACGTCGTCTTCGCCAACAAGGGCTTCACCACGACCGTCCAGGCCAACTGCACCCACCCGGCCACCGGCAACACCGCTGGCTGCATGACGGGTGACCACGGTATCGACGCCAGCGGTGTCACCGGCGGGCAGATCGTCGGCAACACCGTCTACGGCAACGCCACCTCGGGCATCAACCTCGAGGGAGTGCCCGCCGGCACCTCGAGCGGCTTCACCATCGCGAACAACATCGCAGCGGACAACGCAGTGCGGTGTCCCGACGGGGCGGGCGGCACCGTGAGGTGCCCGCGCAACGGCGGCAACATCCGAGTCGACACCAACTCACGTCTCGGAACGAGCCTGGACTTCGACGTGCTCCACCTCAGCGCTGCCGGCCCGTTGATCATCTGGGGCACGACGTCGTACTCCACGCTCGCCGCCTTCCGCACCGCCAGCGGCAAGGAGGGGCGCGGCCTACAGGCAGACCCCCGGTTCAACAACCCGTCCATCGGTCTCTTCACGCTCGCCGCCGGCTCCCCCGCCATCGACTCCGCCAACTCCAACGCACCGGGCCAGACCACGACCGACGTGCTCGGGCGGGCGCGGTTCAACGACCCGGCCACCCCGAACACCGGAGTGGGCGTGCGCACCTACGACGACCGCGGCGCCTACGAGCGTCAGTCGGCCGGCTGACCCCCGAGGACAGGGTCTGGGCGGATGCTGCGGCAGCGCCCATCGAGCCGAGCCCCAAGCGCGGAGGCCAACAGGTGAGGGCCCGGACGGCAGACGCCGTCCGGGCCCTGTCAGCAGATGACCAGGAGGTCAGCTGCAGCCGCTGGTGCTTCCGCAGCCCTCGCAGACGTAGCAGGAGCCGGCGGGACGCATCTTGGTGCCGCAGGTCATGCAGATCGGCGCGTCGGCCGTGATGCCACCGAACTTCTCGAGCAGCTCGGCCGAGGAGTGGACGTCGCCCGAGGCCTCGCGAGCAGAGGCCGCACCGGCACCGAACTTCACCTCGACGGGCCCGGCCTTCTCGGACCTGGGCTCCGGCTTCGCCGCCGGCGTCTCCTTGCGGGCGACCGGGGTCGACTGCTGGAGCGTCTCGAGCTCCTCGGCCAGCTCGTCGTCGTCCTCGTCGTCGCTCGCCTCGATGGCCTCGTACGAGCCGGTCTCGACCTGGCGGGCCCGCTCCTCGGCCGTGTGGATGCCCATGAACGAGCGCGTGTCGAAGTCGAGGTAGTCGAGCGCCAGGCGACGGAAGACGTAGTCCATGAGCGACTGGGCCATGCGCACGTCGGGGTCGTCGGTCATGCCGGCCGGCTCGAAGCGCAGGTTGGTGAACTTCTCGACGTACGTCTCGAGCGGCACGCCGTACTGCAGGCCCACCGAGACGGCGATGGAGAAGGCGTCCATGACACCGGCGAGCGTCGAGCCCTGCTTGCCGAACTTGAGGAAGATCTCGCCCAGCTCGTTGTTCTCGTAGGTGCCGGCGGTGAGGTATCCCTCGGCGCCACCCACGGCGAACGACGTCGTCTGCGACGAGCGGCGCTTGGGCAGGCGACGGCGCACCGGGCGGTACTCGATGACCTTCTCGACCTTGACCTCGCTGGCTGCAGCCGCCTTGTCGGCCGCGGCGTCCTTGGCGGTCGAACCACCGTCGGAGAGCGGCTGGCCGACCTTGCAGTTGTCGCGGTAGACGGCGAGCGCCTTGATGCCGAGCTTCCAGCCCTGCATGTAGACGTCCTGGATCTCCTCGACCGTGGCGGTCTCGGGCAGGTTGACCGTCTTGGAGATCGCACCGGAGAGGAACGGCTGCGTGGCGGCCATCATGCGCACGTGGCCCATCGGCGAGATGGCGCGCTGGCCCATCGCCGTGTCGAAGACCTCGTAGTGCTCCGGCTTGAGGCCGGGAGCGTCGACGACGTGACCCTTGTCGGCGATGTACTCGACGATGGCCTCGATCTGCTCCTGCTGGTAGCCGAGCTTCTTGAGGGCCCGCGGGATCGTCAGGTTGACGATCTGCATCGAGCCGCCACCGACGAGCTTCTTGAACTTCACGAGCGAGAAGTC
>CBHRRQ010000061.1:0-18653 GCA_966081555.1 uncultured Terrabacter sp. | reverse complement strand
TGTTTTTTTTTTTTATTTCTTTTCGGTCTTCTTGTGTTTTGTCGCGTTCTTTGTCACGGCGGTTGGGTTCGTGCCGGCCGCACCGGCCGCACCGGCCGACGAGCGGACGGAGGCCGGCCGATGATCACCGCCCTGCTCGTCTCGCTGCTCCTGCTGGTGCTCAACGCCTTCTTCGTCGCGGCCGAGTTCGCCGTCGTCGCGAGCAAACGCCACCGCCTCGAGGACCTCGCCGAACGCGGCAGCGTCGCGGCGAGGGCCGCGGTGCGTGCCAACCGCGAGCTGTCGCTCATGCTCGCGGGCGCCCAGCTCGGCATCACCCTGTGCACGCTCGGCCTCGGCTCGCTCGCCAAGCCGGCCGTCGCCGAGCTGCTGACGCCCGTCTTCACGTTCGCACGCGTGCCCGACGCGGCGGCATACGTCGTCTCGGTGGTGCTCGCCGTCGGCATCGTCGTCTTCCTGCACATGGTCGTCGGCGAGATGGCGCCCAAGTCGTGGGCCATCGCCCACCCCGAGCGCTCGGCGGTGATGCTCGCGCTGCCCTTCCGTGGCTTCGCCTGGGTCGCGCGGCCGGCCCTCAGCCTGCTCAACGCCATGGCCAACGGGTGCCTGCGCCTCGTCGGCGTCACCCCGCAGGACGAGCTCGGCCAGGTGCACGGGCCCAAGGAGCTGCAGCTGCTCATCGCGAGCTCCAAGGAGCACGGCATGCTCGCCGAGCCCGAGCACCGCGTGCTCGCCGGCGCGATCGACCTCGACACCACCCCGCTCACCGAGGTGCTCGTGCCCCTGGACCAGGCGGTCGGCGTCCCGACCACCGCGACCTGCGCCGAGGCCGAGGCCGTCTCGCGCGACACCGGTCGTTCGCGGCTCGTCGTGCGCGAGGCCGACGCGCCGGTCGGCATCGCCCACGTGCGTGACATCGTGCGCGGCGCGCCGCAGGCCCCCGTCACCACCGTCACGGCCCCGGCCCTGCACGTCGACCAGGGGCTGTCGCTGCTCGACACGGTGTCGTTGATGCGCGCCGGGCACGCCCAGCTCGTTCTCGTGGACGGACCCTCGGGGCCCGTCGGCCTCGTCACGATGGAGGACCTGCTGGAGCGCGTCCTTGGCACGTTCGAGGACGAGACCGACGCCTGACGCGACGACGCGGCCGGCCCCTCGGGTGCCGGCAGCGTCTCTCGGTCGAACGTGGTCGGCCCCGGTCGGGACCGGGGTCAGATGACCTCGATCTTCGGTGGGCCGGCGAAGTGGCACGCCACCCGGTGGTCGTCGCCGCCCTCGACGACCGGCACCTCGGTCGTGCAACGGGTGCGCTCCGACTCGCTGAGCTCCTCGCGGTAGCGCGGGCACCGGGTGTGGAAGACGCAGCCGCTCGGGGGGTTGATCGGCGAGGGCAGGTCGCCCTTGAGCAGGATCCGCTCGCGCTTGTTCTCACGGCGAGGGTCGGGGATCGGCACGGCCGACAGGAGCGCCTGCGTGTACGGGTGCAGCGGGTTCTCGTACAGCTCGTCGCGGGTCGCGAGCTCCATGATCTTGCCGAGGTACATGACGGCGACGCGGTCGCTGATGTGACGGATGACGGCGAGGTCGTGGGCGACGAAGACGTAGGTCAGCTCGAACTCGTCCTGCAGGTCCTCGAGCAGGTTGACGACCTGCGCCTGGATCGACACGTCCAGCGCCGAGACGGGCTCGTCGCAGACGATGACCTTCGGACGCAGGGCCACGGCGCGCGCGATGCCGATGCGCTGGCGCTGACCTCCCGAGAACTCGTGCGGGAAGCGGTTGTAGTGCTCCGGGTTGAGCCCCACGCGCTCCATGAGCCGCTGCACCTCGGCCTTGATGCCGCCCTCGGGCTTGATGCCCTGGATGTGGAAGGGCGCCGCGATGATCGTGCCGACGGTCTGGCGCGGGTTGAGCGAGCCGTAGGGGTCCTGGAACACCATCTGCATCTCGTTGCGGAGCTTGCGCATCTCCTTGGCATCGGCGTTGGTGACGTCCTTGCCCTTGTAGCGGATCGTCCCGCTCGTGGGCGCGAGCAGCTGGAGCACCGTGCGGCCCGCCGTCGACTTGCCGCAACCGGACTCGCCCACGAGGCCGAGGGTCTCACCCTTGCGCACCGAGAACGAGATGCCGTCGACGGCCTTCACCGGGTCGGCGGCGCGACGGATGATGCCCGAGGTGTGCATCGGGAAGTGCTTCTTGAGGTCGGTCACCTCGAGGATCACCTCACCGAGCGCCACGTCGTCGGACTGGGCCTTGCGGCGCTGGCGCGAGAACCGGCGGCCACCGGGGGCACCGGGGGCACCGGGAGCACTTGGGGCACCGCTCGTCCCGTCGGGGGACGCGTCGGGCGCCCCGCCCCGGGTCGGGGTCGCGGTCGCCGTCGCCGTCGGCGCAGCCGTGGGCTCGTCGTCGGGCGTCGGACGCGACGTGGGGAGGTCGGTCATCATGCCGTCCTGGTCTTGGTCTGGTTCTGGAAGATCGAGCGACGCTCGGCCTCGGGGATGAGGCAGCGCGCGGGGTGCTCGTCGGACACGTCGAACGCCGGCACCACGGTGGAGCAGCCGAGGCGCTCGTCGTCGCGGAACGCGCACCTGGGGTGGAACGCGCAGCCGGACGGCGGGTTGATGAGCGACGGCGGGTTTCCGGCGATGGGCTGCAGTCGCTCCTGCTTCACGGCGTCGATGCGCGGCATCGACTGGAGCAGACCCCACGTGTAGGGGTGCTCGGCCTCATAGAAGATCTGGTCGGCGCTGCTGCCCTCGACCGCCTTGCCGCCGTACATCACCATGATGTCGTCCGCGAGCTCGGCGACGACGCCGAGGTCGTGGGTGATGATGATGATCGAGGAGCCGAACTCCTTCTGGAGGTCGACGAGCAGGTTGAGGATCTGCGCCTGCACGGTGACGTCGAGGGCCGTGGTGGGCTCGTCGGCGATGATCAGCCGGGGGCTGTTGACCAGCGCCATCGCGATCATGGCGCGCTGGCGCATACCGCCGGAGAACTCGTGCGGGTACTGGTCCACGCGCTTCTGCGGGTTCGGGATGCCGACCCGGTCGAGCATCTCGACGACGTGCGCTCGCGCGGCCGCCTTCGACACGTCGTTGTGGATGCGGTACGCCTCGACGATCTGGTTGCCGACCGTGTAGTACGGGTGCAGGGCCGACAGCGGGTCCTGGAAGATCATCGCGATGTCGCGGCCGCGCATGCGTCGCAGGTCGTCGTCGACGATCTTGAGCAGGTCGCGACCGTTGAAGACGATCTGTCCCTCCACCTTGGCGCGGGAACCGCGGTGCAGCCCCATGATCGCCTGGCTGGTGACGGACTTGCCCGATCCGGACTCACCGACGATGCCCAGCGTCTCGCCGGCGCGGAGGTCGAAGGTCAGCCCGTCGACGGCCTTGACGAGGCCGTCCTCGGTGGGGAACGTGACCTTGAGGTCGCGCACTGCCAGGAGCGCGCCGGAGCTGACGGGGTCCTCGGAGGCCCACGTGCTCATGTGGTGTCCAATCTCTCGAGCCGGTCGATCAGGAGTACTTGACTCGCGGGTCGATCACCGCGTACAGCACGTCCACCACGATGTTGGCGGTGATGATGAAGGTGGCCGCGACGATGACGATGCCCACGGTGGTCGGCAGGTCGAAGGTGGTGGCCGCCTGGACCGCCAGCTTGCCCAACCCGTTGTAGTTGAACACGGTCTCGGTGATGATCGCGCCCGCGAGCAGGCCACCGAGGTCGAGACCCGCCACCGTGGCGATCGGCGTGAGGGCCGCCCGCATCGTGTGCTTGCCGAGGATGCGTCGCTGGGTCAGGCCCTTGGCCCGTGCCGTGCGGATGTAGTCCTCACCCATCGACTCGAGCACGAACGCCCGCGTGAGGCGGATGTAGCCGGCGATGTAGATGAGCGCCAGGGTCAACGAGGGCAGGAAGAGGCCGTACAACCACGGTCCGAAGCCGCCCTGGCTGATCGGTGTGTAGACGGGAATCGGTGTCAGCTGCCACTTGATGGCCACGAAGATGTAGAGCGACAGGCCGATGAAGAACGTCGGGAAGGAGTACACCACCAAGGCGCTCCCGACGAGCGCCCGGTCGAGCCAGCGCCCCTTATTCAACGCGGCTATGACGCCGCCGGATATGCCGAGCACCATCCACAGGATGAAGGCCGCCAGCGCCAGCGAGATCGAGACCGGCGCCGCCTCGGCTATCAGTGAGGACACCGTGTCGCTCTGGAGCGGCGAGTAGCCGAGGCAGGGGGCCGGGCACTCGGCGATGGTCTCGGGGGCGGACTTCTTGAGCTCGGGGTCGTCCGGGAACTCGCGGCCCACGAAGACGCCCTTGAGGAACTGGCCGTACTGGACGAGCACGGGCTTGTCGTAGCCCAGGGCCTTGCGGTTCTGCTCGATGAGCTCGGGCGAGCAGTTCTTCCCGCAGGTGAACCGCGCGGGATCCGACGGAGCCGCGAAGAACAGCAGGTACGTCACCAGGCTCATGACGACGAGCATGATGGCGCCGACGAAGATGCGCCGGACGACGTAAGCAAACATGGTTGATCCACCCTAACGGGGTCGGGTTGTGCCGGGGAGACCCTCTTCGCACAGGTGGTGGGGGGCCAGGGGGGCCCCCCCCCCCCGGGGTGGGGGTGGTACTACCGCTTGACGAGCGTCACTGCTTGGCGCCGATGGACCCCAGGTCCGGGTAGCCGCTGCTCGCCGCGCTCTGCGCGTACCCGGTGACACCCGAGCCGTGCAGGTAGTAGAACTTCGTCACGGACAGCGGGATGTACGCCGTGTCCTTGCCGAGCTGCACGTCGGCCTGCTGGTAGAGCGAGTTCGCCTCGTCGACGGTCGCGGCGCTGCGGGCCTGGTTGAACAGCTTGTTCACCGTGTCGCTCGCGTAGTTGCCGTAGTCCTGACCGTTCGACTTCGGGTTCGTGCCGACGCCGTTGAGGACGGAGTCGAACAGCGGAGCCGTCACCGTCGCGGCCGAGGGCCAGTCAGCACCCCAGCCACCCCAGTACACGTCGGACTTCGTGTTCGGGTTCTGGATCACGTCGTAGTACGTGTCGGTCAGCGGGTCGAGCGTCGTGGAGAAGCCCGCCTTGTCCCAGCCCTGCTTGAGGGCAGCAGCCGAGTTGTCCGACGTCGGCGTGCCGCCGCTGTACGTGTACTTGATCTTGACCGGGAGCGGGACGCCGGCCTCCTCCAGCAGCTTCTTGGCACCGGCCGTGTCACCGGCGTCGGGAGCCGTGAAGGCCGGGTTGGGCTGGTAGCCGGGGATCTCCGGGTTGACGATCGACTTCGACGGCGTCGCCGCCTTGTCGCCACCGAGGGCGGTGATGTAGGCCGACTTGTCCGTGGCCATCGCGAGCGCCTGGCGAACCTTCGGGTTCTTCATGACGTCCGAGTTGAAGTTCGGCAGCAGGTAGTCGGTGAACGGCGAGTTCACCAGCGTCGAACGGGACTTCACGGTCGGGTTGGAGTCGACCTGCGAGTACATCGAACCGGGGATCGCGCGGTCGGTGACGGCGAACTTGTCGTCACCCGAGTCGGCGATGAGTCGCTGGTTGATGATCTCGTTGGTCAGGCCCTCGGTGATGACGACCTTGTCCGGGAGCGCCTTGCGACCGGTCTCGTCCGTCTTCGGGTCGTAGTTCGTGTTGCGGACGAAGGTGCCGCCCTTGCCCTTCTGCCACGTGCCCTGCAGCATGTACGGCCCGCTGCTGAAGACGGCGTAGTTGGACTTGTCGCCCTTGTCCTGGTCGGCCCGGTAGGGCGAGAAGGAACGCAGCGAGGCGATCGCGAGCGGGAAGTCGGCCCACGGCTTGTTGAAGTGGTACGTGATCGTCTTGCCCTCACACGTCACGGCCTTGTCGAAGTCGGCCTGGCCGGCCTTCTTGTAGGGGCCGTTGTAGACGGGCAGACCGTCCTTGTTGGGGACGTCGAGGTAGCCGAGCTGGTAGTTCGGGCCACCCGTGATGACGTCGGTCGCGAACCCACGCGAGAACCCGTACTTGAGGTCCTCACACGTGATGTCCTTGCCGTCCTGCCACTTCACGCCGTCCTTGAGCGTGAACTTCCAGACCTTGCCGCCCTCGCTGGACTGCCCGGTGTCGGTGGCGAGGTCGGGCACCGGCTTCGTGGCCTCTGCACCCTCCTTGCCCACCGGGAAGGACACGAGATCGCGGTAGAACAGGCGGTTCTCGATCGAAAGGTCGCGACCGATGTAGGTGCGCTGCGGGTCGAGGTGCTCGGCGGGCCGCTTGGTGAGCCAGAAGACGGTGCCGCCCTTAGAGCCGGCGGCAGCCGAACCCGTGGACCCGTTGCCCGAGCCCCCGGTCGTGCCTCCCCCACCGCCACACGCGGCGACGCTGAGGACCGAGGTCACAGCGAGGACCGCGAGGGCCGTCGTCCTTCTGCTGATGGTCATTCCCTCTCCTTCGTTGAACGCACCGTGGTTACGGCGCTGTAGCCCCCAGACGATCGCCGAGGGAGTTCTGTCAGCCCGGCCGTGCACGCGCAGGCCGGGCGGGTCACCGATCCGCCTTCGGGTCGAGCGCGTCCCGCAGCCCGTCGCCCATGAGGTTGAACGAGAGCACGAGGATCGCGATCGCGATGGCGGGGAACAGGAAGAACGTGACGTCGGCGGCCGCGTAGTTGACCGAGTAGGTCAGCAGGTTCCCGAGCGTGGGGGTCGGCGGCTTGATGCCGACACCGAGGAAGCTCAGCGCCGCCTCGGCCGAGATGTACGCGGGCATGACGAGCGTGCCGTACACGAGCAGCGGGGCCCAGAGGTTGGGCAGCAGCTCCTTGAAGTAGATGCGTCGGTTCGACGCGCCCAGGCTGCGCGCGGCCTCGATGAACTCGCGCTCGCGCAGCGACAGCACCTGTCCGCGGATGATGCGCGCGATGGTGGGCCAGCCGAAGAGGCCGAGCACGAGCACGATGTAGGCGCCGTTGCTGGGGTTGCCGGCCGGCACGCCGGCCTTGGTGATGATGTCGATGAACATCCCGGACAGCGCCAGCAGCATCAGGGTGACCGGGAACGACAGGACCATGTCGATGATGCGGCTGATGAAGAAGTCGGTCTTGCCACCGGACAGTCCGGCCACGAGGCCCATCACGGTCCCGAGCACGACGGTGATGACGGTGGCGCTCAGCGCGACGGTCATCGAGAACGTCATGCCCAGGGCGATGCGGGACAGCACGTCGCGGCCCGTGCCGGGTTCGACGCCCAGCGGGTGCTCCAACGAGATGCCGCCACCACCGTCGATGGGGAGCCCGCCCGTGTTGCCGTTGATGAGCTCGGGGTGGAAGGTCTCGGGGTCGAGCACACCGAGGATCGAGAGGATCGGCGCGAGGATGGCCAGGAGGATGGCCAGAGCCACCACGCCGAGGACGACCATGGTGATCTTGTCGCGGCGCAGTCGCGCTCGCGCCAGCTGCCACGGGGTGCGGCCCGTGATCTTCTTCTCCTGGGTGGCACCCTCCTCCGGCTCCAGGATGTCCTGGGTGGTGCCGGCACCGAACTCCACGTCCCGCTGGATCTCGGACACGAGGTGGATCCTCCTCTGATCTCGCCCGCGCCATGCTGCACGGCGGGACGTTCTTCGACATCGGTCCCGGTGTACGGAAGATGTTCCGCAACGTCGACGCGTCGGGGGGACGCTAACGCACACCGGTACAGGTTTGAAGGGGCAATCGGCACCTTCCGCCAAATGACGGCCGTGCAGATACCGAACCGTTATCCCTCTGCGACCTGCGGACACGCACCCTAGTCCTCGCCGCTGGGGATTTTCCGGACAACCGGCGAAGGCGTGTCGTGCTGCCCCGGCGGGTCCGATCGGCTCACGACCCGCGGGTCAGAGGCGACTCTCCGCAGCGTCGGCACCACCGAGCCGCTGGGCGAGCCAGACCGGCACGATCGACAGGACGATGAGCACGACCGCGACGACGTTGACCACCGGCGCCTGGTTGGGTCGGAAGAGGTTGTTGAAGATCCAGATCGGCAGGGTCTGGCTCTCGGGGCCCGCGGTGAACGTCGTGACCACGATCTCGTCGAAGCTGAGCGCGAAGGCGAGCAACGCACCGGCGAGCAGGCTCGAGCGCAGCAGCGGGAAGGTGACGCGACGGAACGTCGTGAACGGCCGCGCCCCGAGGTCTGCGGACGCCTGCTCGAGCGAGCCGCCGAGCCGGCGCAGGCGCGCCGTGACGTTGTTGAAGACGATGACGATGCAGAAGGTGGCGTGGCCGACGATGATCGTGAAGAGGCCGGCACCGATGCCGAAGACCGGGCTCAGGACGTTCTGGATCACCGACTGCAGGGCGATGCCGGTGACGATGCCCGGCAGCGCGATCGGCAGCACGACGAGGATCGAGATGGCGTGCTTGCCGAAGAAGTCGTAGCGGCTGAGGGCCAGAGCCAGCAGGGTGCCGAGCACCAGGGCGATCGCCGTCGCGCCCAGCCCGGCCTGCACCGAGGTGATCAGCGCGTCGCGAGGGCCCTGCGCCTGCAGGGCCGCTCGCCACCACTGCGTCGTGAAGCCGGGCGGCGGCCAGCCGAAGGTGCGGTCGCTGTTGAACGAGTTGAGCGCCACGACGACGAGCGGCACGTAGACGAAGGCGAGCACGACGGTCGCGAACGCCGTCAGCGCGACCTTGGAGCCCCGCCCCAGTCTCATCGTCCGCTCCTCGTCGACGTCAGGATGCCCACCGGTGACCTCACAGGTTGTCGAGCGCGCCCGTGCGCCGCACGGCGAGCAGGTAGAGGACCATGACCACGACCGAGGCCGTGCCCAGGGCGGCCGCGAACGGCAGGTCCAGCGTGATGTTCTGCAGCACCGCCGTGCCGAGCACCTGCAGCTTGCCTCCGACGATCTGGACGGCGATGTAGTCGCCGAGCGACAGCGAGAAGGTGAAGACCGACCCGGCCGCGATGGCCGGCAGCAGCGACGGCACGACGATCCTGCGGAAGGTGGTGGACGCCCGACCCCCGAGGTCGGCGCTCGCCTCGAGGTGGCTCTCGGGCAGCCGTTCGAACGCGGCATACACGGGCAGCACCATGTAGGGCAGCCAGAGGTAGGTCAGGGTCAGCACGACGGCCGCGAGGCCGTAGCCCGGCGTGGCTCCGAAGGTGCTGTCGAGGACCCCACCGGGCTGCACCATGGTGCGCCACGCGTACGCCTTGACGAGGTAGCTGGCCCACAGCGGCACGAGCACCCCGGCGAGCAGCAGGCCACGGAACCGGCGCGGCGCCACCCGGGCCATGAAGAAGGCGAACGGCACCGCGACGAGCACGCACAGCACGGTGACGAGCACGGCGATCAGGAGCGTGCGACCGATGATGCCGAGGTAGGTCCCGCTGAACAGCTCGCGGAAGTTCTCGACCGTGAACGCGCGCACGACGAGGTTGGTGAACGGGTCGGTCGTCCAGAACGCCGTCGCGAAGATGACCGCGAGCGCGCCGAGGTAGGCGACGACGAGCCAGAGCATGGGTGGGCCGAGCAGGACGGCCAGGCCTCTGCGTCGTCTCATCGTCGCCTCCTCGGCGGTGCGTTTGTGCAGTGGGGCGGTGGTGCGGTTGGTCAGCTGTTGCGGATCTCGGTCCAGGCCTTGGTCCACGCGGCGTAGTCGGTGCACTTGACCTCGGTGCGACCGTCCAGGCACGCCGCGATGGGCGTGTTCCAGTAGCGGATCTTGGAGAAGAAGGCCTCGTCCTCGGCGTGGAAGACCTTGCAGTGGTTGGGGTCCGCGGTCTCGGCACAGGCCTTCTTGTTGGCCGGGGCCTCGCCGAAGAACTCGGCGATCTGCGCGTTGACCTTCGGCGAGACGAGGTGGTCGATGAGCAGGTAGGCGCACGTCTTGTTCTTCGACTTCGCCGAGACCATCCACGTGTCCGACCAGCCCGTCGCGCCCTCCTTGGGCAGCACGGCCTCGACGGGGGCCTTCTCGCCCTGGGCCACGTTGGCGATGACCTGCCAGGTGGTGCCGATCGTGGCGGTGCCGGTCTTGAAGGCCTGCACCTCCTTGAGGTAGTCGGACCAGTACTCGCTGATGTTGGCCTTCTGCGCCTTGAGCAGGTCGACGGCGGCCGCGAGCTGCTTGTCGTCGAGGGCGTACGGGTCCTTGATGCCGAGGTCGGGCTTGGTCGACATCAGGTAGAGGGCCGCGTCGGCGATGTAGATCGGCGAGTCGTACGCGGTCACCTTGCCCTTCTGAGCGCCGACCTGGTCGAAGACGGCGCCCCACGAGTCGGGGGCGGGCTTGACCATGTCGGTGCGATACATCAGCAGGTTGGCACCCCGCCCGTGGGGGATGCCGTAGGCGACGCCGTTGACGGAGTTCCAGGGCTTCATCTTCAGGGCGTCGAAGATGTCGGTGTAGTTCTTGACGAGCGAGGTGTTGACCGGCTCGACGTCGCCCGCGGCGATGAGGCGCAGGGTCGCGTCGCCCGAGGCCGACACGGCGTCGTACTGGCCGGTGCGCATGAGCTGGACGGCCTCGTCGGAGGTGCCGAAGGTCTTGATGTTGACGGTGCAGCCCGACGTCTTCTCGAAGTCGGTGACCCAGTCGGCCTTGGGGTCGTTGCTGCCGTCCTCGACGTAGCCGGGCCACGCGAGGACGTTGACCTGCCCCTCGGGGGTGCCGAGCTTGTCGAGCGGCTTGAGGTCGGGCACCTGCATGCCGCCCGGCGCCGCGCTCCCCCCGGGGCTGCTGCTGGGCGTCGAGCTGCCGCACCCGGCGAGGGCGAGGACGGCTACGGCCGCGACGGTCCCGATGAGGGACTTCCTTGACGTGCGCACGCCGATCTCCTTCATGTAGTTGGGATTTCCTGTGGTGAGGTGCCCTGCCCCTGCAGCTCGGGCGTGGGTGCGCCGGGCACGTCGATGACATGCTCGGACCGCCACCGGAGGGCGACCCGGTCGCCACGGCGCAGCGCCGCGGCGTCGGACCGGGCTCCGGTGTTCTGCTCGAGGGCCGTGAGCCGGCCCCCTGCGTCGAGGGCCACGACGTAGCGCGTGACCGGCCCTCCGTAGACGACCTCCGCGAGGGATCCTGTGGCGCTCAGGTGTCCGTCGGTTCCGCGCGCCTCCTCGGCCGGCAGCACCGCGAGCTTCTCGGGGCGGATCGCGAAGGAGCCCTCGCGCCCCATGACCGCGCGAGCGGCGTTGCCCGTCAACAGGTTCGACGTTCCCACGAATCCGGCGACGAACGCCGACGCGGGGCTCTCGTAGACCTCCCGAGCGGTGCCGACCTGCTCGATGCGACCGGCGTTGAAGACGGCGATGCGGTCGGAGAGGGTGAGGGCCTCCTCCTGGTCGTGCGTGACGAAGAGGAACGTGATGCCGACGTCGCGCTGGATCCCCTTGAGCTCGACCTGCATCTGCTCGCGCAGCTTGAGGTCGAGGGCGCCGAGCGGCTCGTCGAGCAGCAGCACGGTCGGCCGGTTGACGAGCGCCCGCGCGAGGGCGACGCGCTGGCGCTGGCCGCCCGAGAGCTGTGAGGGCCGCCGCGACCCGTGGTCACCGAGGCGCACCTGCTCGAGCGCCTCGGCGACGCGCGAGCGTCGCTCGGCGCGTCCGACCTTCTTGACGAGCAGGCCGTACTCGACGTTCTCGGCCACGCTCATGTGCGGGAAGAGGGCGTAGTCCTGGAAGACGGTGTTGACGTCACGCTCGTAGGGCTGCCGGGTCGTGACGTCGACGCCGGCGAGCTCGATCGCGCCGGCCGTGGGCTCCTCGAACCCGGCGATCATCCGCAGCACGGTCGTCTTGCCCGACCCCGACGGCCCGAGCATCGAGAAGAACTCCCCCGCGCGCACCTCGAGGTCGACGTCGTCGACGGCGACGACCGGAGGGCTGCCGGCGAACTCCTTGCGCAGCCTGCTCAACCGGATGGCCGGCACACCGGGCGCCTGGTCGGCCGCCATGGTGACTCCTCGGGTCGTCGGGGCGTTCCTCGTCGAACGCGCGTGTACCTCTGGACGGAAAACGTATGGGTCCATATGTTTAAGCGCAAGCGGTGTGCCCAAACTGTTGCGGAGGCTCCATGGCGGATCGGTCGATGCCCCTGGGGCCGTATGCCGCCGTGTTCGCTCCCCTGCCCGCCGAGGGTCGCGCCGAGGCCGTACGCCGTCGGTTGGGCGAGGCCATCGCGCTCGGCCTGCTGCCCGACGGGAGCATGCTGCCGCCCGAGAGCGACCTGGCCGACCGATTCGGGGTCGCCACCGTGACGGTGCGCGAGGCGCTCGGCACGCTGCGTGACGACGACCTCATCGTCACGCGGCGGGGCCGCGGGGGTGGCTCGTTCGTCAAGGCACCCCGGGACGGGGGGCGCGCGGCCCTGCTCGCGCGCCTGGCCCGGGTCGGCCTCGGCGAGCTGCGCGACCTCGCCGACCACTACTGCGCGATCAGCGGGCACTGCGCGGCCCTCGCCGCCGAGCGCGCCGACTCCGACGACGTGGCCCGTCTCCGGCGCCTCGCAGCCGCGCGGGCAGAGCCCGACGAGCCCAGCGGCATACCTCGTCTGGAGGGAACCTTCCACCTCGAGCTCGCGGCCACGGCCCAGTCGGCACGCCTGACCCGGGAGGAGATGGCGCTGCAGCGCGAGATCGGCCCGGTGCTGTGGCTGGCCGACGTCGAGCTGTGGGCGGCGGCCGGCCCCGCGCACCTGGCCATCGTCGACGCGGTGGACGCCGGCGATCCGGGGACGGCGCGGCAGCGTGCGGAGGATCATGTCAGGCAGCTCTTCGACGCGGTGAAGGCCCTGCACCGCCTCACCCGATCACGAAGGAACGAGTGACGAGCATGACGACCACCACCACCGACACCGACGTCGCGCGATGGGTCTCGGACTTCGGCGCCTGGGTGTTCAGCCAGCTCGACGACCTCGCCGGACTGCTCGCCGGGCCGCTCTCGGCCGAGTCGCCCCGTCGCGCCGACCTCGACATCGAGAACCGCTGTCGCGCGATGCTCGCCGACCCGGAGACCCCCGTCGCGGGCGCCGGAGCCGTGATGGCCCCGGGCACGCTCGCCGACGCCCCGTACTGGCTCGAGTGGTGGACCACCGAGTCCCGCGGGGGCACCACGACCATCTCGAAGCTCGCGGCCGAAACCGACCCACGTGCCGTGGGATTCCGGGACTACACCGAGCTGCCTTGGTACGCAAAGCCGTTCGAGTCCGGGCAGCGTCACGTCACGGGGCCCTACGTCGACTACCTGTGCACCGACCAGTACACCCTGACCTTCACGCAGCCGTTCCTCGTCGGCGGCGCGTTCGCCGGCGTGGTCGGGGTCGACGTGCTGGTGGCGTGGTTCGAGGAGCACCTCCTCGAGGTCATGGGCACCGTCGACCGGACGTGCGTGCTCGTCAACGCCACCGGCCGCGTGGTCACCTCGTCAGACCCGACCTGGGTGACCGGTGACCTGCTCCGCGATCTCCCGGTCGGCGCATGGCTGGCCGGTGAGGACTCGCCGCACGCGGACTGGACCGCGACGGCGTGCCCGGACCTGCCCTTCCTCGTGCTGACGGCACGCTGACCACCCAAGCCGGTCGCGAGCACCGGCGTACGTGCGGCGTCCTAGCGGCGTGAGCGGCCGACGGCGTCGAGCAGGGCGGCATACGACGCGACGAGGGCACGGCGTTCGGCCGCGAGCAGCGGGTCGTCGAGGCCGCAGCCGGCCCGGACCCAGCGGTCGGACAGGTCCATGGCCTCGACCCGGCGCTCGGCCGCCTCACGCACGAGGTCTCGAGGGGCTCTGTAGACGTACGCGTAGAGGTCGACGAGCGCCGCGACGAGGTCCTCGGTGGTGACCGCCCCGTCGTGCTGGTGGTCGCGGTGGACGCGCCACCACTCGACCTCGAGGGCCGACGCGTGGACCGGGTCGAGCGCGAGGTCGCCCGCGCCGGCGACCAACGCGTAGAAGTCGCGCATCAGAGCGCGCGCCCGGTCGGGGTCGTTGTCGGGGAAGGGAGCCCACGCCTGGTTGGCGCGCAGCACGAGCCACGCGCCACGCAGCGTGTCGCGACGGCTCATGCCGAAGCCGGCCGCGACCATGCCGACGGACGCGCGGAGGAAGGCCACCCACTCGTGGCGGTAGTACGCGACCCAGGCGTCGGTCTCGCGCTGCCCGACCTCGACCGCGTCGAAGGACCGGGGCCCGTGCCTGCGTCCTGCCATCCGACCTCCTTGCACCGGGGTTTCGACGGCGGCTGCCGACGCACCGAATCCCCTGACGCCGTCCGACTCCCGATCCAGACTAGGGACAGGAGCGGACCCGGGTGAGGGGAACGAGATGGGCGACGTGGCCGAAGGACGGACCATCGACGACGTCGTCGACCGGATGACCCGACTGCTCGACGAGCTCCCCGCGCACCTGGCGGCCCGGCGCACGTTCCTCGCCACCTACCTGCGCACGACCCGGGCCGTCGCGAAGGCCGTCGACGACGCCTCCTTCGAGGACCCGGCGTGGGTCGAGGCCTGGGACGTCGTCTTCGCGGACCTCTACCTCGACGCGCTCGAGGCTGACCTCTCACCCGACCACCGGGCACCGCGGCCGTGGGCGCTCGCCTTCGCCGCGCCCGCGGACCTGCCACCCCTACGGCAGGTGCTGCTCGGCATCAACGCCCACATCAACTACGACCTACCTCAAGCCCTGCTCGGCGTGATCAGCGACGCGGACTTCGCCGACCCGGTGCTGCTGGACCGGCGGCGCCGGGACCACGAGAGGATCGACCGGGTCCTTGCCGGTCGGGTCGCGGCCGAGGACGACGAGCTGTCGGCACAGTCGGCCAAGCGACCGCTCGACCGCCTGCTCACGCCGCTGAACCGTCAGGCCTCGACGAGGTTCCTGCGCGAGGCGCGGAACAAGGTGTGGCTCAATGCCGTCGAGCTCCAGCGTGCGCGTCTCGCCGGGCCTCAGGCGTATGCCGTCCGGCTCGGGGAGCTCGAGCTGCTGAGCGCAGCACGCATCGGCGACCTGCTCGCACCCGGCCAGGTGCTGCTGCGGCTGGCCGTCGCCGGCTTCGGCGTCGTGCTCCCCCCGCAGGCCTGACACAGCCAGCGAGCGGGTCGGTCGGGTCGAGGCGCCGACCGGACTCCGGCCGGGTGGCCGGTCCGCGACGAGGCGACCACCCGCGATTCGGCACATGCGGGCCGCCTCGCGGCGCTAACCTCGAAGCAGGGTTACGCGGACGCGAGGGGGTGTCGTGAGCGCGCTACAGCCGCAGGTGATCTCGCTGCACGGGCACGCCCTGTCGTTCGTCGACAGCGGAGCCGGTGAGACGATCCTCTTTGTCCACGGCCTGCTCGGGTCCCACTCGAGCTGGGGGCACCTCGTCGACCGTCTCGACGACCGCCACCGTGTCGTCGTCCCCGACCTCTTCGGGCACGGCGCCTCGGCCAACACGAACGGCGACTACTCGCTCGCCACCCATGCCGCGACGCTGCGCGACCTCATCGACCGCCTCGGCATCGACCGGGTGACCCTGGTGGGGCACTCGCTGGGCGGCGGCATCTCCCTCGAGTTCTGCTACCTCTTCCCCGAGCGGGTCGAGCGGCTCGTGCTCGTCGGCAGCGGAGGGCTCGGCCGGGAGGTCAACCCCGCCCTGCGGGCCGTGACGCTGCCGGGCGCCGAGTGGGTGCTGCCGGCCCACGCCTCCGGGTGGGTACGTGGCCGGGTCGAGACGATCGGCCGCACGATGGCGCGCGCCGGCTGGCGGGCCAGCCACGACATGCGGGCGGCCTGGGACGGCTTCGCGCGGTTGAGCGACGCCGAGAGCCGCCGGGCCTTCCTCACGACGACACGCGCGGTCATGGACACCCGGGGCCAGACGGTGACGGCGCGTGAGTACCTGCCCGACCTCGTCGGGCTGCCGGTGCTCGTCATCTGGGGCACGGACGACATGGTCATCCCGTCCCGGCACGCCGCGCGCGCCAAGGAGGCGATCCCCGGTTGTCGCGTCGAGCTCTTCGAGGGCGCCGGCCACTTCCCCCACCTGGACGACCCGGAGCGGTTCGCCGGGCTGCTGCGCGACTTCATCGCGACGACGGGACCGGGACCCGACCTGTCCGAGACCGCCAGCTGACTCAGACCGAGAGGCGACGGAGACGCCAGCGGACGGCGCCACGTGGGTGGTGGGCTAGCGAACGGCCGGCTCGCGGGCGCTGTCGACGATGACGTTGCGCAGCCGCTCCAGCGCGGCCGAGCGCGCCCCGGTGAGCTGCGGGCGGGGACCCACGACTGCGGTGGCCAGGGGCACGGGACGCGGCAGGCCTGCCGCCTGACGCGAGAGCTCGGCGACGAAGCCGGCGTCGCACCCCCACGCCCCACCCACGACGACCATCTCGGGGTCGGTGAGCGCGACGGCGGCGGACAGCACACCGCTCACGGCGGTGGCGAGCGTGCCCAGCGTCGCGTCGTCGGCGGCGCGCACCGCCTCGACGTCGATGGCGGCGGAGCCCTCCTGGCGCAGGCCCAGCCGGGCGAAGACCTCGGTCAGCGGCATCGCCCCACCGTCGGGGCCGGAGGTGACGACGTGGGCGATCTCGCCGGCGAGCCCGGCGTGGCCGCGCCGCACTTCACCGTCGGCGACGACGGCGCATCCCAGCCCTTCGTCGAGGTAGAGGTAGACGAAGTCGCGCCAGCTGCCGGCGCCGCCACCCGCCCCGCCCGCCTGCTCGGCGCGCGCGGCCCAGTTGACGTCGTTGTCGACGAGCACGGGCCCGTCGACCGCTGCGCGGAGCAGCGACGCGGGGTCGAGGTCGCCGACGAGGAAGGGCGAGTCGGGCAGGTGGACGAGCCTGCCGGTGCCACGGTCGACGGGGTCAGCCGCACTGACCGCGGCTGCTCGCACCGGAAGCGACCCGCCGTCGGGGGCAACGCGGGCCACCGCTGCTGCGACCGCCCGGGCGGCGCCGCCGGCGTCGGCGCCGCGTTCGAGCGGGACATCCGTGGAGGCGGTCACCGCGCCGAACGCGTCGACCGCCTCGGCGACGACCCCCTGCCGCGTGATGCTCACGACGAGGGCGAGGCCACACGCGGGCGAGAGGGAGTAGTAGGAGCCGGCCCGGCCGCGGCCGTGGCTGCGCTCCCCCGTGTCGACGACGACTCCGGCCTGCTCGAGCCTGCGGAACGCCTCGGAGATCGTGGGCTTGGAGATGCCCGTCAGCGCCGCCACCTCGGCACGGGTCAGCCTCCGACGACCCATGAGGGCTCGCAGCACGTGCTCGTCGGTGAGCGCTCGGAGCAGCTCGAGGCTCGGCTTGGCGGAGGACATGCCGCCATCATAGTTAGGACTCTTGCCCAAATGGCGACGGCGCGCTACCGTCTTCTTCGTAAGGAGTCCTCACCAAAGGAAGCGCCATGACCGCAGCCCCCGCCACTCCGTCCGTCGCCGCCCTGCCGCACTGGGAGACGACGCCCGACGACCTCCCCCGAGCCGTCCGTGAGGTCAAGCAGGCCATCCGGGCCCGCATCGAGGCGTCCGGCCGCACCGTCGAGGAGGTCTTCTCGGTCGTCGAGCACCGGATCGCCGAGCGCGTCGCCGAGATCCGCGCGGCGAAGGAGAACGGCGAGGAGGTCTGGCCCGTCATCGAGTACGCCGACATCGCTCGCGGCACGGTGACCGCCGACCAGCTGGCGGCGCTCCGGCGGCGGGGGTGCCTCGTCGTGCGCGGACACTTTCCGCGCGCGCAGGCGCTCGGCTGGGACGCCGGCATCGTCGACTACGTCGAGGGCAACGAGTTCTTCGACAGCTACCGCGGCCCCGGCGACGACTTCTTCGGCAGCGTCGGCTCCAAGCCCGAGATCTATCCCATCTACTGGTCCCCCGCGCAGATGGAGGCGCGTCAGAGCGACCGCATGGCGACCGTCCAGTCCTTCCTCAACAGCCAGTGGAAGCACGAGTCCGACGGCACCACCTGGTTCGACCCCGACCGCGACTCGCTCTACCCCGACCGCATCCGCCGCCGGCCGCCGGGTGCCGACTCCGACGGCCTCGGCGCCCACTGCGACCCGGGCACCTTGGACCTCTGGATGACCCAGGGCTATCAGCAGGCGTTCCGTCACCTCTTCGACGGCACGGTCGAGGAGTACGACCCGTGGGACGCCGCGCACCGCACCGCCGGGCCGCAGTACCCCGGCACGACGATGTGCTCGGCGTTCCGCACCTTCCAGGGCTGGACCGCCCTGTCGGACATGGCGCACGACCAGGGCGTGCTGCACACCGTGCCGATCCCCGAGGCGATGGCCTACCTCATGCTCCGCCCGCTGCTCGCCGACGTGCCCGACGACGAGATGTGCGGCGTCACGACCAACCAGGTCTTCCCCGCGAGCGAGAAGTGGCACCCGCTGCTGCTCGAGGCGCTCAGTGGCATCCCCGACGTCCGGGCCGGCGACTCGGTGTGGTGGCACTGCGACATGATCCACAGCGTCGCGCCGGTGCGCGACCAGCAGGGCTGGGGCAACGTCATGTACGTCCCCGCGGCTCCGTGGTGCGAGCGCAACGAGCGGTATGCCGCCGAGGTGCGCGAGGCCTTCCTCAGCGGTTCCAGCCCGAGCGACTTCCCCGAGGAGCACTACGAGCGCAGCTGGCCCGACCGGTTCGCACCCGAGCAGCTCAACGACACCGGCCGCCGGGGGCTCGGTCTCGACTGAGCCC
>CBHRRQ010000060.1:0-18680 GCA_966081555.1 uncultured Terrabacter sp. | reverse complement strand
AGGATCTTCTCCTTGCGCACGTAGTGCGAGAAGCGCTCGTGGTCACCGGGCTCCTGGAGCTCCTCACGGACCTCTTCGCGCTCGATCGTCGCCGTGCTCGTGCCGCGCAGCGGCTCCGGCTCGAACGGGTCGGGAGGCATGGTGCTCATGCGGGAAGTCTACGGCGGAGGTCAGACCTCTGCCGCCAGGGCCAGCAGGCGTCGACCGGCGGGGTAGGCCTCCCACGACGTCGGCATCGCGGCCGGCCGCCCGCTCAGCAGCACCGCGTCGACACCACCGCCCGCAGCGGCGCCGCTCGCGCCGGGCTCGAGCCCGATGCGGCGCAGGGTCTGGCGGGCGACGGCCACGGGCGAGTCGTGCACCACGACGCCCTCGCCGAGCGCGGCCACGATGCGGTCGACGACCAGCCCGTAGTGGGTGCAGCCGAGCACGAGGGACCGCACGCCCGCGGGCGTCTGGGACGCGGCGTACGCGATGCACTCGTCGACGAGCTGCGGGTCGCCGGCCTCGATGGCCTCGGCCAGGCCCAGGGCCGCGACGGCATACGTCTCGACGTCGGCGGCGAACGCGTCGATGAGGCCGCGCAGGTAGTCGCTCGACGTGGTGGCTGCCGTCGCCCACACTGCGACCGGGCCTCCGGCAGCGGCGGCCGGGCGGATGGCCGGCACGGTGCCGACGACAGGGATCTCAGGCTCGAGCTCGGCGCGCAGGGCGTCGAGACCGTGCACCGATGCCGTGTTGCAGGCGACGACGATCGCGTCGGGGGCGTGCGGGAGCGTGGCCCGGGCAGACGCGAGGATGAGCCGCTGCACGTCGTCGGGAGTTCGAGGGCCGTAGGGCATGTTGTCGGGGTCGAGCGAGAGCACCAGCCCGAGGTCGGGCCGCAGCGAGTGCAGCGCATCGGCGTACCCCAGGAGCCCGAGCCCGCTGTCGACGAAGGCAACTCGCCTGGTCGACGGGCGGGGCCCGGGTCGCGGCTCTGCGGGCGGCAGCGCGCCGGTGACGACGTCCACCTCAGTTCATCGACGGGTCGTCGGGGAAGCTCGCGACGTAGGCGAGGCTGTCACGCTGGCGCCGCAGCACGTCGCGCCAGAGCGTGCCCGGCTGGGACGTGAACGCGTCACGCACCTCGGCGTCGACGACGTACCAGTCGCCGCGCGCGATCTCGTTCTCGAGCTGGCCGGACTCCCAGCCGGAGTAGCCGGCGAAGATCCGCAGGCCGGCGAGCTCGGCCTCGACGACCGGGGTCGGCACGTCGAGGTCGACGAGCCCGATGGAGCCGAAGAGGCGCTTCACGCCGAGCGGCTCGGGCTCGTCACCCGGGACCGTGACCAGCCCCAGCGCCGACGACGTCGACACGGGACCGCCCTGGAAGAGCACGTGCGGCGCGGTGACGACGCGCTGCCAGCCCGGCAGCACCGAGTCCACCTCTGCGGACAGCGGCTTGTTGAGCACGACGCCCTGAGCCCCGCCGTCGTCGTGGTGCAGCATGAGGATGACGGACCGGTGGAAGACGTCACCCTCGACGGACGGTGTCGCCACGAGCAGGCGGCCGGTGTGGAACGTCGAGCTCACGGAGCACAGCCTTCCACACCGGCGACCACTCAGAAGCGAGCGCCCCGTCGACCACCGCGCTCGTCGTCGCCCCAGCGGGAGACGAGACCGTCGCCGCGGTCGCCCCGACGGCCACGCCGGTCGTCACGTCCGCCACCGTGGTGCGGGCGGAAGCCGCCGCGCGAGCCCTGGCGCGGGCCACGGGCACCGGCCGGACCACGGCGGTGCTGCTTCGGGCCGGCGATGAGGCGCTGGAAGTCGTCCTCGGCGATGGCGACGCCGCTGGGGGTCGTGGCACCGGTCGCGGCGATGATCGCGTCGCCGGGCGTGGCCCGAACGGGCGCGATCTCGAGACCGGCCTCCTTGAGCTGGCGCTCCATCGTCCTGCGCTGGTGCGGCAGGGCGAGGGTCACGACGGTGCCCTTGTCACCGGCGCGTGCGGTGCGGCCCGAGCGGTGCAGGTAGTCCTTGTGGTCGGCCGGCGGGTCGACCTGCAGCACGACCGAGACGTCGTCGACGTGGATGCCGCGCGCGGCGACGTCGGTGGCGACGAGCACCGGCAGGGTGCCGTCACGGAACGCCCCGAGGACGCGGTTGCGCTGGCCCTGGTTGAGCCCACCGTGGAGCGCAGCGGCCATGACGCCCTGCTCGCGCAGCTGCAGCGCGATGCGGTCGGCCCCGAGCTTGGTGCGGCAGAAGACCACGGTGCGGCCCTCGCGGTTGGCGACCTCGGCGGTGATGACCTTCTTGTGCTGCGGGTCGATGAGGAGCACGTGGTGCTCCATCGTCTCGACCGAGGCGGTGGCGTCGTCGGTCGAGTGGATCACCGGCTCGTCGAGGTACTTGGCCACGAGGTCGTCGATGCCGCGGTCGAGCGTCGCCGAGAACAGCAGGCGCTGGCCGTCGGCCGGGATCTTGTCGAGCGTCGTCGTGATCTCGGCCATGAAGCCCATCTCGGCCATGTGGTCGGCCTCGTCGAGCACGGTGATCGCGATGTCGTCCATCTCGACGGCGCCACGCTCGAGCAGGTCGTTGAGGCGACCGGGCGTGGCGATGAGGATGTCGACGCCCTTGTTGAGGGCGTTGATCTGCGTCGTGTAGCTGAGGCCACCGGCGACGAGCTTGTGGCGCAGGCCGACGACGTGCACGAGCGGCTCGAGCGCGTCGGAGATCTGCATCGCGAGCTCACGGGTCGGCGTGAGGATCAGGGCGTGCGGTCGGCGCGGGTTGCGCGGCGCCGCCGCCTCGAGCAGGCGCGCGATGACGGGGAGCCCGAAGGCGAGCGTCTTGCCCGAGCCGGTCTGGCCGCGGCCGAGCACGTCCTTGCCGGCGAGCGCGTCGGGGATCGTGGCCGCCTGGATCGGGAACGGCGTCGTGATGCCCTCGCGGGCGAGGCGCTCGACGACGCGCTCAGGCAGGCCGAGGGCGGCGAAGCCGTTGTCGTCCGCGACGGCCACGGGGCCGTCGGAGATGTCGGCGCGGGTTGCCTTGGTCCAGTTGTCGGCGTCCATGCGCTCGGCCTCGGCGTCCTCGAAGCTCACCGGCGCACGGTCGAAGGAGCGGTCGGCGTCACGGTGGAAGCGCGGGCGGTCGAACGAGCGACGCTCGTCACGGTCGAAGCGGGGACGGTCGAACGAGCGACGCTCGTCGCGGTCGAAACGGGGGCGGTCGTCGCGACGCTGGAAGCCACGGTCACCGCGGTCGTCCCGGTCGAAACGGGGCCGGTCGTCGCGACGCTGGAAGCCGCGGTCACCGCGGTCGTCGCGACGCTGGAAGCCACGGTCGTCGCGGTCGAAGCGCGGACGGTCGTCCCTGCGGTCGTACGAGCGGTGCTCGTCGCGCGGGGCGCGCCACTCGCGTCCGCCGACGTGCGAGGTGCCCGAGGAGGCCGGGCGCGAGCTCTTGGGACCGGAGAAGGAACCGGACTTGTGGCCGCCCTTGCCGGCCTGGCCGGCTTGACCGCGGTGCGGCTTCTTGGCCGCGGCGGCCTTCTTCTCGGTGGACCAGCGGGCCTTCTTGGGCGCGCCGGAGGAGGTGTTCTTGGGCATTACGTATTCAACTCTCTCAACTCGATGCAGACTTCGCCTCGAGCCGTGAGTCACAACACGACCATGCAGACGAGCCTCAGGCGCAGAAGTGTCTGCGCCCCATGTGTACCGGTGCCCGGCATCTGTGCCGTCCGGTGTTCGGATCCGCTCCGCGTCGGTGCCGGGCCACGCGTTTGCGCGGTCTTCCGGTGGGGGTGTCGCCCCGTCGGCCGAGCCTGCCCGCCGGGCATCCCCGGCGCCATCTCGTCCGTCGTGATCCGAGGAGACCTCGGAGTCGGATGCCCGCCAGTCTACCAGCGGCGCAGACGCGTCCCGACCACGAGCACCACGGCGGCGAGGCCCACCCCCACGAGGTCGACCACCGCGTCCCACACGTCCCCGGACCGGCCGGGCAGCAGGAAGTGCTGGATCAGCTCGCTCACCGGGGCGTGCAGCGCGAAGGCCAGGACCGCGGTCCGCACCGACCCGAGGGCCCGGCCGACGGCGTACGTCGGCACCGCGAAGACGAGCAGGTGGACGACCTTGTCGGTCCAGCTGACCGGCCCCTCGATCGTCACGACGGGCCAGTAGAGGACGGCGAGCTGCACGACGACGGCCGCCACGGCCAGCGCGACGAGGACGCGGGAGCGCCGCGAGGACGGAGGGGTCGTCATGGTCACGGAGTCTAGGTAGGTTGCGACGAGGACCACGTGCCGCCCCGGGCGGTCGACGAGAGGAGACGCATGGGCAAGCGCACGGTGACGGTGAGCGGCAACGGCCGGGCGTCGGTCTCCCCCGACGTGGTGCGCCTCGACCTGCGCGTGGGCCACGACGCCGACGATGTGGCGTCAGCGCTGGCGGGCGCCACCGAGGGCATCCGCGCGGTCGGCGCGGTCGTGCGTGACCGTGGGGTCGCCGACGCCGACATCCGCACGCTCGACGCCGGCGTGAACCAGCGCTGGGACAACACGGGGACCGCGGTCGGCTTCACGGCGCAGCAGCGGCTCGCCGTCACCGTGCGGCGCCTCGAGGCGGTCGGCGAGATCCTCGAGTCCGCCGCAGCAGCGGTGGGCAACGCCCTGCTCGTGGACTCGGTGCGTCTCGACGTCGCCGACCGCTCCGACGGGCTGCGGGCCGCCCGCGACGCCGCCTTCGCGAACGCCCGCGACAAGGCGCAGCAGTATGCCGGCCTGTCGGGGTGCGAGCTCGGCGCCGTGCTCGGGGTGGCCGAGGGCGGGGCGATGCCGATGGCCCGGCGCGAGGCGAAGTTCATGGCCGTCGCGGCCGCCTCCGACGGCGGCATGCCGGTCGAGGGCGGCGACCTCGAGCTCGTGGCGAACGTCACGGTCACGTGGGAGCTCGTCTGAACGCTGCCTTGCACCCGCACGGCACGGAATACCCACCACCGCCGATCCGTTGGGAGAGACATGGCTACCACTGACCTGACCGCGCAGTCCTTCGAGAAGACCGTCCTCGACAACGACATCGTCCTGGTCGACTTCTGGGCGTCCTGGTGCGGGCCGTGCCGCCAGTTCGCCCCGGTCTACGACGCCGCCTCGCAGAGCGGCGACAACGAGGGCATCGTCTTCGGCAAGGTCGACACCGAGGCCGAGCAGTCGCTCGCGCAGGCCGCCAACATCACCTCGATCCCGACCCTGATGGCCTTCAAGGAGGGCGTGCTCGTCTTCGCCCAGCCCGGCGCGCTCCCCCAGTCGGCGCTCCAGGACGTCATCGAGCAGGTCAAGGCCCTCGACATGGCGCCGATCAAGGAGCAGATGGCGGCCGAGGCCGCCGCCGCACCCGAGCAGGCCTGAGGCCCGACCGCCCGAGGCCACCCGACGGCATACGCTCGAGGGCGCCCTGCCACCCGCAGGGCGCCCTCGTCGCGTCCTCGCCCGTTTCGCCGGTGCGACCGGGCGGGCCCCGCGATACTTGACCCCAGCACGGGCGAGAAGGTTTGCGGGGAGGCACGGATGCGTGGTGGGAGGCGGCTGTCGGCCGCGGTGACGCTCGCGACGGCGGGCGCTCTGGGGCTCGGCGCCTGCTCGCAGGGCTCGCCCGCAGCGGCGCCGACGGTCACCAGGACCGTGACGGCCTCGCCGTCGGTCGTCGTCTTCGACCCGGCGACGAGCGGCAAGGCGCTGGCCGCGCGCATCGTGGCCCGGGCCAAGGCGAACTCGCCGAAGGACACGGTCTCGGGTGTCACGTGCGCGAACTTCCCGAACCTCAAGGTGGGCACGCACACGGACTGCCAGCTGACGCTCAACGGCAAGAAGGTGACGGTGCGGGCGACGTTCACCAAGGCCGACGGCCACTACGAGCTCAAGCGCGTCGGGTGAGGAACGCCTCGGCTGAGGAACAGCGTGACGTGGCCACCACGAGGTGGTGGAGGTGGCGGGAATTGAACCCGCGTCCGATGACGAGAGACCAGGACTTCTCCGGGTGCAGTGCGCTATGGCTTTTCTCGGCCCCAGGGCTCGCACGCACACGTCCCCTGACAGGCCCAGTTGAGTAAGAGTCCCGCGCAGCCCCCCAACATGACTGCGCAGCAAGTTTCCTAGCTGATGCCAGGCACTGAGTCGGAAACTAGCTCAGGCTGACAGACTTCGGGGCTCGCTCAGGCGGCGAGGGCGAAGTCGGTGCGCTTGGAATTGGCACCTATTGTTTTGCAAGGAGCGTTAACGAGATAACCCTGCATCCTCGACCCGCTTCCCCTGGTGTGTCGACCACCGTCGAAACCGATCACCCCCATGGGGGTGTCCACGTCACGCTGTTCAGTTCTCAACCTGCTGCTCCACCGGGGTGGAGACCACAGTATGCAGGAGGAACGCTCGACCGGTCCAAGCCATTCCCGCCACTAGGCTTCGGGGCGTGGTCGTCGTGGACCACCGTGCCGCCCGACCCTGGAGGTCCGATGTTCCGCAAGGTCCTCGTCGCCAACCGAGGCGAGATCGCCGTCCGGGCCTTCCGGGCCGCGACCGAGCTCGGCGCCCGCACCGTCGCCGTCTTCCCGTACGAGGACCGCAAGAGCGAGCACCGGCTCAAGGCCGACGAGGCCTACCAGATCGGCGAGCAGGGGCACCCGGTCCGCGCCTACCTCGACCACGAGGTGATCGTCGCGAAGGCCGTGGAGGCCGGCGCCGACGCCATCTACCCGGGCTACGGGTTCCTGTCGGAGAACCCGCTGCTCGCGGAGGCCTGCGACGCCGCAGGCATCACCTTCATCGGACCGCCCGCCTCCGTGCTGCACCTGACCGGCAACAAGGCGCGCGCCATCGCGGCCGCCCGCGAGGCCGGGCTGCCGACCCTTCGCGGCTCCGAGCCGGGCACCGACCTCGACGCCCTCGAACGTGCGGCCGACGAGATCGGCTTCCCCGTCTTCGTCAAGGCCGTCAGCGGCGGCGGTGGGCGCGGCATGCGGCGCGTCGAGGGCAGGGAGGCGCTGCGCGACGCCCTCGAGGCCGCCCAGCGCGAGGCCGAGTCGGCGTTCGGCGACCCGACGCTCTACCTCGAGGAGGCGGTCGTCAACCCGCGCCACATCGAGGTGCAGGTGCTCGCCGACGGCACCGGGGCGACCCTCCACCTCTTCGAGCGCGACTGCTCGCTCCAGCGCCGCCACCAGAAGGTCGTCGAGATCGCCCCGGCCCCCAACCTCGACCCGGCGGTCCGCGACCGGATGTGCGCCGACGCCGTCGCCTTCGCCCGCTCGATCGGCTACGTCAACGCCGGAACCGTGGAGTTCCTCCTCGGCGAGGACGGCCGTTACGTCTTCATCGAGATGAACCCCCGCATCCAGGTCGAGCACACCGTCACCGAGGAGGTGACGGACATCGACCTCGTCGTCACCCAGATGCAGATCGCGTCCGGCGAGACCTTCGAGACGCTGGGGCTGCGGCAGGACGACATCCGCACCAAGGGCTTCGCGCTGCAGTGCCGCATCACGACCGAGGACCCCGCCAACGGGTTCCGCCCCGACGCCGGCACCATCACCGTCTACCGCTCGGCGGGCGGCAGCGGCGTACGCCTCGACGGCGGCACCGTCTTCGTGGGCGCCGAGGTGAGTGCCCACTTCGACTCGATGCTCGTCAAGCTCACCTGCCGCGGCATGACCTTCCCCATCGCGGTGCGGCGCGCCCAGCGCGCCCTGGCGGAGTTCCGCATCCGCGGCGTCTCGACGAACATCCCCTTCCTCGAGGCGGTGCTGAGCGACCGCGTGTTCCAGCAGGGGCTGGCGACGACGTCGTTCATCGACCAGCGCCCCGAGCTGCTGGCCGCCCGGGTCGGCGCCGACCGCGCCACCAAGCTGCTCAGCTACCTCGCGGACGTCACGGTGAACCAGCCCAACGGTCCGGTCACGACGCGGATCCGACCGCGCCACAAGCTCCCCCAGCTTCCCGACGCACCGCTGCCGCCCGGCTCGCGCGACCGGCTCGTCGCCGACGGGCCGGCGGCCTTCGCCCGTGCGCTGCGCGAGGCGAACGACGTGGCGGTCACCGACACGACCTTCCGCGACGCGCACCAGTCGCTGCTCGCGACCCGGATGCGCACCCGCGACCTGCTGCACGTCGCCCGGCACGTGGCGCACCTGACGCCGCAGCTGCTGTCGATGGAGGCATGGGGCGGAGCGACCTATGACGTGGCGCTGCGCTTCCTCGCCGAGGACCCGTGGGAGCGTCTCGCGGCGCTGCGCGAGGCGATGCCCAACATCCCCCTCCAGATGCTGCTGCGCGGGCGCAACACGGTCGGTTACACCCCCTACCCGACCGCCGTCACCGACGCGTTCGTGCGCGAGGCGGCCTCCACCGGGCTCGACATCTTCCGCATCTTCGACTCCCTCAACGACGTGTCGCAGATGCGGCCCGCCGTGGAGGCGGTGCTCGCCACCGACACAGCGGTCGCCGAGGTCGCGCTCTGCTACACCGGCAACCTCATGAGCCCGGGCGAGAAGCTCTACACGCTCGACTACTACCTGCGCCTCGCCGAGCAGATCGTCGACACCGGCGCCCACGTGCTCGCCATCAAGGACATGGCCGGCCTGCTGCGCGCACCCGCGGCCGCCCGCCTGGTCACCGCCCTGCGTGAGCGCTTCGACCTGCCCGTGCACCTGCACACCCACGACACCGCCGGCGGGCAGGTCGGCACCCTGCTCGCCGCCATCGAGGCCGGGGTCGACGCCGTCGACGCCGCGACCGCCACCATGGCCGGCACCACCAGCCAGCCGTCGCTCTCGGCCCTCGTCGCCGCCACCGACGACACCGCACGGCCCACCGGGCTCGACATCGAGCACGTCTTCGCGCTCGAGCCCTACTGGGAGGCCGTGCGCCACCTCTACAAGCCCTTCGAGTCGGGCCTCGACTCCCCCACCGGACGCGTGTACTTCCACGAGATCCCCGGCGGCCAGCTGAGCAACCTGCGCCAGCAGGCCATCGCGCTGGGCCTCGGCGACCGCTTCGAGGCCGTTGAGGACATGTATGCCGCCGCGAACCGGATCCTCGGCAACATCGTCAAGGTGACGCCCAGCTCGAAGGTCGTCGGCGACCTCGCGCTCGCGCTCGTCGGCGCCGGGGCCGACCCGAAGGACTTCGAGGACGACCCGCAGCGGTTCGACATCCCCGACTCGGTCATCGGCTTCCTCAACGGCGAGCTGGGCGACCCTCCCGGCGGCTGGCCCGAGCCGTTCCGCACCAAGGCGCTGGCCGGGCGCCGCTCGCGGCCCCGCCTGACCGAGCTGACACCCGAGCAGGAGGGCGCGCTCGCGGACACGCCGCGGCGCACCCTCAACCAGCTGCTGTTCCCCGGGCCGACGTCGGAGTTCGAGAGCTCGCGCGAGTCCTACGGAGACCTCTCCGTGCTCGGCACCGTCGAGTTCCTCCACGGCCTGGAGCAGGGCGAGGAGTACGAGGTCGAGATCGAGCAGGGCAAGCGTCTGCTCATCGGGGTGCAGTCGGTCGGCGAGGCCGACTCCAAGGGCATGCGCACCGTCATGTGCACCCTCAACGGCCAGTTCCGCCCGATCCAGGTGCGCGACCGCTCGATCGAGGCCGACGTGAAGTCCGCCGAGAAGGCCGACCCCGGCGCGAAGGGCCAGGTGGCCGCGCCGTTCGCCGGCGTCGTGACGCTCGCCGTCGCCGAGGGCGACACCGTGGAGCCGGGCGGCGTCGTCGCCACGATCGAGGCGATGAAGATGGAGGCGAACATCACCAGCCCCTCCGGCGGCACGGTCTCGCGGGTCGCCATCGGCACCCACCAGCAGGTCGAGGGCGGCGACCTGCTGGTCGTCATCGGCTGAGCAGCACCGTCACGGGCCGGCATACCCGGCGTTCTGCTGTGAGGGCCGTCCGGGCGTGGGTACGCTCGAACGGTCGGGACATCGGGGCAGGTGCGTGATGGTCGGTCTCCAGCAGCCGAGGAGGTCCGCGACCGGATCGGGGCGCGGACGGGGACTCAGCGCGGCCGGCTGGGCGCTCGTCATGGCGCTGTGCGCCCTCGCCATCACGGGCGGTGTCAGCGTCCTCACGCGGCTGCTGCCGCCGCCCGCCACCAGCCGGGACGCCGCCACGGTCGTCTCCACGACGGGCGAGGGCACCCCGTCGCGCCCGGGGGTGGAGGCGGACGACGCCCTGCTGACGCCTGATCCCGCGCCTGTGCCTCCACCGCGAGCCGCCGCGCTCGAGCAGCTGAGGGGCACGTGGACCGGTGTCGCCAGGCTGGGCGACGAGCGCACGCCCATGACCTTGGTCGTGCCCGACTCGTGCTCCGAGGGTGCCGACTGCGGCACCCTGTCGACCGACGCGCCGGCCTGCGTCGGCAACCTCCACCTCGTGCACGTCAGCGACGGTCCCGTCTTCGAGTTCGCGATCCGTTCGTACGCGCCCGGCAGCGCGCCCGAGTGCGTGCCCCACGGCGACGGTGAGCTCTTCGTCCTCGGTGACGACGTGCTCGCCTACCGCACCGAGTTCGGGGAGGGGCGGACCGGCCGGCTGGCCCGGGTGCGCTAGCCCTCACCGTCCGGCTCAGTGGAGCCTGGGCAGCACCTGCCCGTGGTCCAGCACCCCGCGGAAGAGGTCGCCCCGCTCGTCCAGCCGGTCGAGCACGGTGCGCACCGTCCACCGGTCGGGCCTGAGCTCGGGGTCGTCGAGCTCGTCCCACGTGATCGGCGCCGACACGGGGGCTCCGGGGGCCGGCCGCGGGCTGTACGGCGCGACGAGGGTCTTGTTCACGGCGTTCTGGGTGTAGTCCAGCCGGGCACGACCGCCTCGGCGACGCTTCTCCCACTTCCAGCTGACGAGGTCGGGCAGCACCGCCCCGACGGTGCGCGAGACGCGCTCCACCCACTGGCGGGTCTCGTCGAAGGCAGGTCCCCGCCGGATCGGCACCCAGATCTGCACGCCCCTCCTCCCGGTGACCTTCGGGTACGCCCGCACGCCGACGTGCTCGAAGGCGGTGCGGTGCAGCCTGGCCAGCTCGAGCACCTCCTCCCACGTGGTGTCCTCGCCCGGGTCGATGTCGAACAGGGCGTAGTCGGGTCGGTCGGGGGCGCCCGCCGAGGACGTCCACGGATGCCACTCCAGCGCGCCGAACCCGGCCGCCCAGACCAGGGCGGCCGGCTCGTCGACGACGAGATACGTGCGCGTCTCTCCGGGGTCGGCGTCGGGGTTGTCCCAGCGGGGCAGCCAGTCCGGCGCCTTCGCCGGGACCTCCTTGTGCCAGAAGCCCTTCGCGTCGGAACCGTCCGGGTAGCGATGCAGGTTGAGGGCACGGCCCGTGAGGTAGGGCAGCAGCAGCGGCGCGATGCGCGCGGTGTAGGCGAGCAGCTCGCGCTTGGTGACCGGCGGCTGCCCGTCGCGGCCCGGGAAGAGCACCTTGTCGAGGTTGGTCACGCGCAGCGTCCGGTCGAACACCGTCCACCGCCCCTCGGACCCGAGCCCGGCGAGCTCGGCGAGCTCCTCGTCGCGCAGCGACCGCGTCGGTGTCCCCAGACGGTGCAGGGCCGTCGCGGCCGGCTCGTCGGAGCGCCACTCGGCGTCGGGCGCTGCCTTCACCTCGTCGTTGGTGCGGCCGCTGAGGACCGAGGTGCGCAGCGTCTCCGCGTCCCAGCCCGTCACCGCGTACGCGTCGTGCTTGTGCACCAGGAGCCACTGCTCGCCGCCCGACCGGCTCGGGTCACTGCCCCGGCGCACGAGCGCGAAGCGGCCCACGAGCCGCTCGCCCAGGAGGTCGAGGTGCAGCTCGCCCCGGCGGACCGCCTCGGCGGGGTCGTCGGTGCCGTGCGGCTGCCACGAGCCGCGGTCCCAGACGATGACGTCGCCGCCACCGTGCTCCCCCGCCGGGATGACCCCCTCGAACCACTCGTACTCCATCGGGTGGTCCTCCACGTGAACCGCGAGGCGCCGGACGTCCGGGTCGAGCGTCGGCCCCTTGGGCACCGCCCAGCTGACGAGCACGCCGTCGACCTCGAGCCGGAAGTCGTAGTGCAGCCGCCTCGCCCGGTGACGTTGCACCACGAACCGGCGCCGGCCCTCGGTGTCCGCGTGCGGGACGGCGCCCGAGGGCTCGCTCGTCCGCGTGAAGTCGCGCTTGAGCCGGTACGGCTCCAAGAGGTCGGTCACGCGGGCGGTTGCCATGTCGTGCCCTTACCCGGGTCGGGCGGGCTCGTTTACGACGGGCCGCGGAGGGCTACCAGGACCCGGAGGACGAGCCGCCGCCACCGCCGCCGGAGAACCCGCCACCGCCCGAGAAGCCGGACGAGCCGGACGAGCCCGGCGTCGAGGTGAACGTGCCGGTCGACGTGGTCGAGAACGAGTCGACCCCGTTGGCGATGCTCGTGAAGTCGGGGAACGCGTTGCCGCTCCAGACGTACCACGTCGGCATGATGAGCGGCTGGTTCGCCGCCTCGGCAGCCTTGGCGACGTCGGCGAACGTCTTGGCCCACCGGTCGGCGACACCGAACACGACGGCATACGGGAGGTAGCGGCTGAAGATGTTGCTCGCCTCCTCGAACTCGATCTGCCCGGCCTCGGCCGTCGTGAGGTACTCCTTGAAGCCCAGCGACTGCGCGAGCACCGCCGACCCCTCGGCCGTCTTGGCTGCCATGCGACCGCCCAGGAACCACACGATCAGGCCTGAGAGCACGAGCCCCGCCCCGAGCGCGATGCCTCCGGTGAAGCCGGCGCCGAGGACGGCGCTGAGCGCGGGGCGGCCGTAGAAGAGGACGAGGCCCCCGAGCACCGCGATGACGAGGCCGAGCCCCTGCCACACGCCACGCTGCGTCTGCGGCGACGACCGGAACCAGCCACGCGTGACGACCTCCTGGTACATCTCCGCCTGGATGCGCTTGAGGGTGCTGGCGAAGGTGTTCTTCAGCTCGGAGAGGCGGACCGTGTCGCCGCGGCTGGAGAAGATGCCGTCGAGCAGCTGGCGCTCGTACGGCAGCAGGCGCTCGGCAGCCGGCGGCGTGAGCCGGGTCAGCGTCCAGTCCGTGCGGCTGAACATGCCGCCGGAGTCGTTCTCCTCGATGCGGAGGAAGCCGCGCACCGCGAGGTCGATGAGGGTGGCCGAGACGTCGATCGGGTTGGCGGTCTCGTCGATGATGGTGCCGACCATTCCGGGTTGCACGCCCGTCGGCGGCTGGAACTGCACGGCCACGGTGGTCGAGCCGCCCCGCACGGTGGGTGCGGCCGGCGTGCCGTCGCCCGCGGCGCCGGTGCCGAACGACGGCGACAGGCCGGGCGTGAGGTCGGCGTAGCGTTCGTCGCGACCCCGGGTCCACACGAGCGTGCCCATGACGGCCAGCGCGAGCACGGGGGCGCCGATGCCACCGAGCCACGCGGCGGCGTTGGCGGCGGGCGCCGCGGCAGACCCGACCGACGAGCCCGAGCTGCCCTGTCGCACGTCGGGCCGCACGTCGCCGAAGGCCGACGCCGGGTAGGACGCGAGGACCGACATCGCCTCACCGGACGTGAGGCCCTGCGCCGAGAACCTCGCCGGGTCGCCCGAGGTGGACTGGCACGGGGTGTCGGAGCGCGTGACGCCCTGGAAGCAGGCGACCTTCGTCGACCCGGTCGGCGCGTTCACGGTGATCGACACCCTGTCGCGCTCGGTCATCTCGTTGGCGCCGAAGACGTTGTAGTAGAGCTCGATCGTGTCGGCCGCTGCCCCGCTCGTGGCGGGCTGCCCGTCCGCGGTGATGGGGTTCAGCACGTCGTGCAACGTGTAGTGGATCTCGTAGACCTGGGTGCCGCTCGTGAACTCGTCGGCCGACCCGATGCGGATCTCCTTGGAGGCCCCGTTGTCGCTGACCCGGAAGGCGTCGGGCGCACCGCTCGGGCTGGAGACGTCGACGTCGGTGAGGTCGAAGTAGCGGTAACGGTCCTGCTCGTCGTTCCAGCCCATGCGCACGACGATGTTGCGGAAGATGCCGTGCCGCTGGGCGCCGCTGGGGAAGCGCCAGGTGATCGTCTCGGTGACCTTCATGCTGCCGTCGGGCTGGAGGTCGTAGACGGCGGCGAAGGAGTCCATCCCCTCGTCGGTGGCGGCGTGCGCCGTCGCTCCCGGCCCGGCCAGCAGCACCGCGGCCGCGAGGAGCAGGGCCAGCACGCCGAGGCGCCTGCCGCGCCGCACGCTCGATCCGATCATCAGGTCCGTCCAGTCGTCGTCCCTGCATCCTGACACCGGACGCGGCGCGGGAGCGCCAGGTTCCGGGCGGGTCAGCGACGCCGGTTGGCCGCGCTCATCGCGCGGTCGGCCTCGCGGCGGTCCTGCCGTTCGCGCAGGGCGTGCCGCTTGTCGTACTCCTTCTTACCGGTCGCGATCGCGATCTCGACCTTGGCGCGGCCGTCCTTGAAGTACAGGGAGAGCGGAACGATGGTGCGACCGCTCTCGCGCGTCTTCTGGGCGATCTTCTCGAGCTCGGCGCGGTGCAGGAGCAGCTTGCGCTTGCGGCGCGGGGCGTGGTTGTTCCACGTGCCGTTGAGGTACTCGGGGATGTGGACGTTCTCGAGGTAGAGCTCGTCACCGGTGAACATCGCGAAGCCGTCGACGAGCGAGGCCCGGCCCATGCGCAGCGCCTTGACCTCGGTGCCGGACAGCACGATGCCGGCCTCGAAGGTGTCGTCGATGAGGTAGTCGTGTCGGGCCTTGCGGTTGCTCGCGATGAGCGACCGCCCCTTCTCCTTGGGCACCGGACCGTCCTTCCGACTCGGGCTGCGCGGGTCTGCCCCGCCGCGGGGCGCGGTGGGCGCACCAACGCTACCCCGAAGGGCTGCTCTTCTCAGAGCGGGTTTCGCCGCGCCCGCCGCAGGTGCTCAGAGCCAGCGGCGCGGGTTGACGGGCGTGCCGTCCTCGTAGGTGCCGAAGTGCAGATGGCAGCCCGTGGAGTAGCCGGTGGTGCCGGAGTAGCCGATGAGCTGGCCGCGCTGCACGCTGCCGCCGAACTTCACGATGCTCGACAGGTGGTTGTAGCTCGTGACGAGGTCGACGCCCCGGTGGATGCCGTGGTCGATGAGGACCTGGTTGCCCCAGCCGCTCGCACGCCAGCCGGCGCGGATGACCTCACCCGGCGCGGCGGCATACACCGGCGTGCCGCAGGCGATGCCCCAGTCGAGGCCGTCGTGGAGCATCCACTTCTGCAGCACCGGGTGCCAGCGCATGCCGAAGCCGGAGGTCGTGGGGCCGTTGGCCGGGTAGCTGAGGTAGTTCGACGGCGTGTTGTCGGTGTTCTGCACCGGCGGCGGCGTCTTGGGCACGTAGACCTGGCCGCGCTTCTTCGCCGCGGCCGCCTTGGCGCGCTCGGCGCGGATCTTGGCGGCTCGCTCGGCGCGCAGCTTCGCGAGCCGCTTCTGCTCGGCGATGCGGGCCTGCCGGGCGCGCTCGACGAGGATGGCCTGCAGGCGCGCGGACTCGGCACGGGCCGCGGACAGCTCGGCGGCCTCGTTCCTCTTCTGCACCGCGAGGTCGGCCGCGTAGCTCGACTGCTTCGACTTGAGCTGGTCGAGCTGGGTCTTGGCCGCGGCCGCGTTCTGGGAGGCGGTGATGGCGTTGTTCTTGGCGACGATGGCCTGGTTCTTCGCGTCGGTCGCTGCCGCGGCGGCCGCCTCCGCGCTGCGCAGGGCCGCCTCGGCCTGGCGCTTCAGCTCGGCGATCTCGCCGCGCACCGACGTGAGGTACGAGCGGGTCGACGTGTTGTCGGCCGTCATGGCGGCGAGCTTGTCGATGGTGTCGCTGGCGACGGCGCTGGCGGTGTCGGCCATGACGAGGCGGTTGGCGAAGTCCTGCGGCGACGTCGAGCCGAAGACCATGCCGAGCTGGGACTCCTGGCTCGAGCCCTGGAAGACCTCGGCGGCGTAGGAGTCGAGGGCGTCCTGGCTGGACACGAGGTCGGTCGCACTCTTGGCGAGGCGCTCCTTGGCCCGCTGCTCGTTGGCCTGGGCGACCGCGAGCTTCTGGGCCACCTCCTCGTTGTGCGCGCGGGCGCTCGCCTCGGCGGCGATGGCGCGCGCCTCGGTGGCCTCGGCGGCGACCTGCGCGGCCTGCGCGCGTGCCTGGGTCGCCTGCGCGGACACGACCCGCTGCTGCGCGATGGGCAGGGCTGCGTTGGTGCGCTCGAGGTTGACGTAGGCCCGGGCAAGCGCGGCGTTGGTGCCCTCGAGCTGCTGGCCGAGCGCGGCGATCCGCTTGTCGTTGCGTTTCTTCTGGTCGGAGACCGAGTCGGCGCGTGCGGCGAGCCCGGTGGCGACCGAGACGGTGCACGCGACGACGAGGCCGGCGGCCGTCAGAGCGGTCGCGGGCCTGCGCTGGGAATCACGCCTCATGAGCCACATACGTGACATTGGTACCACACGCCACTGGAGTTGGGGAGGGTTCGGGACGATTGCGCCGGTTCACCGGCGTTGCGGACGGGGAAGGCGTCAGACGCGCAGGTAGCGGCGCAGCGTGACCCACGACGTGAGGCTCGACAGCACGACGACACCGAGCACGACGAAGGGCGCGACGTAGTACACGTCGGCCACGCCGATGAAGGCGGTGTCGGTGAGGGTCTGGCTGAGGAAGCCGACGACGCCGTAGCGCACCGTCGCCCAGAGCATGCCCATCGCGAGCACGGCACCGAGCACGCTGGAGAGCACGGTCTCCATGACGAAGGGGAAGCGGATCGTGAAGTTCGAGGCACCGACGAGGCGCATGATGCCCGTCTCGCGTCGCCGGCTGAACGCCGTCTGCCGGATTGTCGTGGAGATGAGCATGACGGCCGCGAGCACCATCAGGGACGAGAGCGCGATGGCCGCCCACGAGACGGTGTTCATGAAGGTGAAGAACTTCTCGAGCAGCTTCTTCTGGTCCTGCACGTCGGCGACCCCGGGCATGCCCTTGATCGAGCTGGCGACGACGTCGAACTTGCCGGCGTCGTTGAGGTTCACCCGGTAGGAGTCGGCGAAGTACGACTCCCCCGCCCGGGCGAGCGGCGAGTTCTTGTAGGTCTGCTTGAACCGCTCGTACGCCTCGTCGCGCGACTCGTAGTAGACCTCCTTGACCGTCGGCTTGAGCGCCTCGAGCTCGTTCTTGATCGCCTGGCGCTGGGCCTCGGTGGTCGGCTCGCCCGCGCAGTTGGTGAAGCGGGTCTTCTCCGCGCAGAGCAGGACGGTGACCTGGACGCGGTCGTACCAGTAGTCCTTCATGGTGTCGACCTGCCGCTGCCCCATGAGGCCGAGCCCCAGCAGGTACATCGAGATCATCGTGACAATGACGACGGAGACCGCCATCGACAGGTTGCGCCGCAGGCCGTTGCCGATCTCACCGAGGAGGAACTGGAATCGCATGGTGTGTCTCGCTCCGTCTCGCGGTCAGCGGTCGCTCGTCTGGATGGCCTTGTGCCGCTTGAAGATCCCTCCGCGAGGGCGCGGCTGGTCGGCGTCGCGGCCGATGGGCGGCAGGGCGTCCGGGTCGTCGTCCGCCCCGCCATCCCCGTCGCCGTATGCCGTCGGGTCGGCGTCGTCGTAGCCGTCGGCGACGTCCGGGGTGGCGGCGCCGAGCGGCCGGGGCGCCTCGTCCGGCTCGTCGAGCCGGACGCGAGGGATGGAGCCCGTCGTGTAGTCGCCGGCCTCCATGTCGCTGACGAGCACGCCGCGGTCGAGCCGGATGACGCGCTTGCGCATGGCGTTGACGGTGACGGTGTCGTGGGTAGCCATGACGACCGTGGTGCCCGTGCGGTTGATGCGGTCGAGCAGCTGCACGATGCCGAGGCTCGTGTCGGGGTCGAGGTTGCCCGTGGGCTCGTCGGCGAGCAGGACCGGCGGCCGGTTGACGAAGGCGCGGTCGATCGCCACCCGCTGCTGCTCGCCGCCCGACAGCTGGTGCGGCAGGCGCTTCTCCATGCCGGCGAGGCCGACCAGCTCGAGCGTCTCGGGCACCGTCTGGCGGATGCGCGCCCGGCTGCTGCCGAGCACCTGCAGGGCGTAGGCGACGTTCTGGAACACCGTCTTGTTGGGCAGCAGCCGGAAGTCCTGGAAGACGCAGCCGATCTCGCGGCGCAGCGCCGGGACCTTGCGCTCGGGCAGGCGGTCCAGCTCACGGCCGGCGACGAGGATGCGGCCGCGCGTCGCGTCCTGCTCCTTCATGACGAGCTGCATCAGGGTCGACTTGCCCGAGCCGGAGGTGCCCACCACGAAGGCGAACTCGCCTCTCGGGATCTCGAGGCTGACGTCGTCGAGCGCCGGACGGGTCGTGCGGGGGTAGGTCTTCGTCACGTTCTCGAAGAGGATCATGCGTCGGGCCTCGACTCGTACTGGACTGCAGCGGGACAGCGGGTGGGCTGGGCGGCCACCCGGGCGGCATACGTCGTCGGCGTACGTGGACGGCATACGTGGGCGGGCGCGCAGGACCGCCTCCGAGGCTACGGGCCGCGGTGGCGAAACCCGTGGAAAACCGGCGCCCCCGGCGTGGCGGCCGGGGGGCGTCGCACGGTCAGCAGACGAGGGTGGTGAGGCCCTGGCCCGACTCGCCGCCGGAGCGCGCCAGCTTGCCCCAGCCCTGCGTGCACAGCGCGGTGGTGCGCACCGGGACGGAGTAGCTCAACTGCTGCCGCAGCGCGCCCGTGGCGAACCCGCG
>CBHRRQ010000059.1:0-18798 GCA_966081555.1 uncultured Terrabacter sp. | reverse complement strand
GGCGACGATCTCGCTGTTGCCGAGGTAGACGAGCTGGAGCCGCTTCGGGATGACGCCGCGCTGGCGCCACAGCACGAGGGCGTAGAACTTCATCTGGAACAGGGCCTTGGCCTCGAAGTGCTCGGAGGGCGAGCGGCCCGTCTTGTAGTCGACGACGCGCATCGCGCCCCCCGGCGCCACGTCGAGCCGGTCGACGTAGCCGCGCAGGACGAGCCCGTCGATCTCGGTCTCGACGTAGAGCTCGCGCTCGGCGGGCTCGAGCCTCGTGGGGTCCTCGAGCCCGAACCACGTCTGCAGCAGCGACGCGGCGCCGGCGAACCACTCGTCGGTGCGGCCCTGCTGCTCGGCCAGCAGCTCGAGCATCGCGGGCTCCTCGTCGGCGAGCCGCTGCCACTCCTGCGGCACGAGGTCGACGGCGGCATCGATCGTGCGCTCGGCGGCCGGGAGGTCGAAGAGCCGCTCGAGGACGGCGTGGACGAGCGTGCCCCGGGCCGTCGCCTGGGTGGGCGGCGACGGGAGCTTGTCGATGACCCGGAAGCGGTAGAGCATCGGGCACGACATGAAGTCGGAGGCCCGACTCGGGGACAGCGCTGAGACCATGGCCAGACTGTATGCCGCAGCGGCGACAGAGCCCGGACTCGACCCACAGGCCGCGCACAGGGCCGGCACGGGCCCCGTCGGCGCCCAAGCCCTAGGGTTGGGCCATGAGCACTCCCGCCCGCCGGAGCACCTCCCACGGGTGGCGGATCGGCAGCCTCGCAGGCACGCCGGTCTACCTCGGTCGCTCGTGGCCCGTCATCGCCGTGCTCATCGTCGTGGTCTTCGGCCCGAACCTCGCGCGCGCCGACCGCGGACCGGCCTACGGCTACCTGCTCGCAGCGGGCTACGCCGTGCTGCTGCTCGTGTCGGTGCTCGTGCACGAGGCCGCCCACGCCCTGGCTGCGCAGTGGCGCGGTCACCCCGTGAGCCGCATCGTCGCCGACGTGTGGGGCGGCCACACCGTCTACGACGCCACGCGCACGTCCCCGAGCACGACGGCCATCGTGGCGGTGGTGGGGCCGCTGTCGAACCTGCTGCTCGCCGCCCTCGTCTGGGGCATCCGCGCGCTGACCACCAACGAGACCGCCCTGACGCTGCTCGGGATCGTCGCCTTCGCCAACCTGCTCGTGGGGCTGTTCAACCTGCTGCCCGGGCTGCCGCTCGACGGCGGCCAGATCGTCAGCGCGCTCGTGTGGCGCGCGACGGGCAGCAAGGGACGCGGCCTCGTCGCGGCCGGCTGGCTGGGGCGCGTGGTCGCGGTGCTCACGGTGGCCTGGTTCGCGCTGCGGCCCCTCGTCGAAGGGCGCTCCTCCGACATCTTCGACATCGTCTGGCCGGTGGCGATCGCGTTCTTCCTGTGGCAGGGCGCGACGGCCGCGGTCCAGACCGGACGCATCCACGAGGTAACGTCGGGTCTCGCGACCGACGTGCTCGAGCCGCTGGTGCTCGTCGCCGCCAGCACCGCCGTGTCCGAGGTCGAGACGGCGGTCGCCCAGGGCGCCCACGTCGCGGCCGCCGACCCGGCCGGGTGGCCGCTGGGACTGGTGGACGCCGAGTCCGCGGTGCGGGTGCCGGCCGAGGCACGCGACCGCACCGCCGTCGCCTCGGTCACGATCGCGCAGCCGGCGGCCTGGGTCGTCGCCCTCGCCGCCGACGCGGCCCTGACCGACCTGATCCGGGTGATGAGCGAACGTGACCTCTCACAGGCCGTCGTCATCGACGACGGCACCCGTGACGTGAAGGGGCTGGCCACCGCCGAGCGCATCAACGCCGTGGTGGGCGCTGAGCTCGGCCGCCGCGGTCGTCGCTGACAGCTCGTCCGCGTCCGTCCACAGCCCCTCGGCGCCACGGGCGGTCGTCCACAGGACGCCCGGACCACGGTGCGGCGCGTGCGTTTCGTCGGCCAGCGTGGAGTCCAGGGCCCGACGGTCGGGCCGGAGGGAGCGACCATGGGCACGAGCAAGACCGCCAGCGACACGGTGGCAGGGGCCGGCACCGGCACGGTCGCCGCTGCGGCACCCGGACGCAACGAGGTCGTCCTCGCCGGGCGGGTCGCGGCGGCCGGCGATGAGCGCGAGCTGCCGAGCGGGGACCGGATCGTGACCCTGCGCCTCGTCGTGCCGCGGGCGGACCCGCCGCGCCGGCGCAAGGACGCGGGCGACGGGCCGCGCCGGGCGACCGTCGACACCATCGACGTGGTCTGCTGGACGGCCGGCACGCGTCGCACGGCCCTGCGCCTTCAGGCCGACGACGTGGTCGAGCTGGAGGGCGCCCTCCGGCGGCGGTTCTTCGGGGGTCCGGGTGGCCGGCAGAGCCGTTACGAGGTGGAGGCGAGCGCACTCCGACGCGTGTCCGGGAGCCGTCCCACAGGCACCTAGACTGTGCTCCCATGACCGACGCCGCACAATCCCTCGTCACCGGTGCAGCCCACAACCGCCGCGGCGTCTTCGAGGTGGGGGAGCGCGTGCAGCTGACCGACCCCAAGGGGCGCCTGCACACCATCACGCTCGAGCCGGGCCGCGAGTTCCACACGCACCGCGGGTTCCTGCGGCACGACGACCTCATCGGCTCGCCCGACGGTTCCGTGGTGACCAACACCGCGGGAGTCGAGTACCTCGCGCTCCGTCCCCTCCTCAGCGACTACGTGATGTCGATGCCGCGCGGCGCAGCGGTGGTCTATCCCAAGGACTCCGGCCAGATCGTCCAGATGGCCGACATCTTCCCGGGAGCGTCCGTCGTCGAGGCCGGGGTCGGCAGCGGGGCCCTGTCGATGTCGTTGCTGCGCGCCATCGGGGAGAACGGGCGGCTGCTGTCGTTCGAGCGGCGCGAGGACTTCGCCGAGATCGCCCGCGGCAACGGGCGCGCGTTCTTCGGCGGGGACCACCCGGCCTGGACCGTCACGGTGGGCGACCTCGTCGAGTCGCTGCCGCAGGTCGCCGAGGCCGGCACGGTCGACCGCGTGGTGCTCGACATGCTCGCACCCTGGGAGTGCCTCGATGCCGTGTCGGAGGCGCTCATCCCCGGGGGCGTGCTCATCTGCTACGTCGCGACGACCACCCAGCTGAGCCGGGTCGCCGAGGGCATCAGGGCGCATGGCGGCTTCACCGAGCCCTCCGCCTGGGAGTCGCTGGTGCGCGGCTGGCACCTCGAGGGTCTCGCGGTGCGGCCCCAGCACCGCATGCACGGCCACACCGGGTTCCTCATCACGACACGCCGTCTGGCGCCCGGCGTCGACGCGCCCGAGCGCAAGCGACGCCCGGCCAAGGGCGCCTACCGCGACAACGGCGTCGCCGACGCCGCCACGGCCTCGAGCGGAGCGGACGAGCAGGTGGCCGGGTCCACCGCCGCGACCGACATCCCGGCCGACGCCTGGACCCCTGAAGCGCTGGGCGAACGGGTCAAGAGCGACAAGACGATCCGGCGGCTCCGGCGATCAGTGGCTGAAACGTCCGACGACTTGGGCTGACGCGGGGTTAGGGTCGAATCGTCACTATGTGCGAGTGACGGATGAGGAGGCCGAGATGTCTGATGACGTCCGCAACCCAGACCCTGAAGGTGCCGCCGGCGCCGGAGGCCCCGAGGTGGGAGACCGCGAGCTCGCAGCCCTGCGTGCCGAGGTCGAGTCCCTGCGTGAGGTGGCGCGGCACTCGCCGCAGCGCACCCGTGAGCTCGAGGCCCGGCTGGCTCACGTGCAGACCAGCCTGTCGACGCTCTCGTCGCAGAACGAGCGGCTCGTGCGCACCCTCAAGGACGCGCGCGAGCAGATCGTCACGCTGAAGAAGGAGGTCGACCGGCTCGCCCAGCCTCCGAGCACGTACGGCCTCGTGGTCGACGCTCCCGACGATGGCGCCGTCGACATCCTCACGGGTGGCCGCAAGATGCGGGTGGCGATCAGTCCGTCGGTCGACCAGAAGGAGCTCGGCCTCGGCCGCGAGGTGATGCTCAACGAGGCGCTCAACGTCGTCTCGGTGCACGGCTACGAGCGGGTCGGCGAGGTCGTCACGGTCAAGGAGCGCATCGAGCCCGACCGTGTCGTCGTCGTGACGCACGGTGACGAGGAGCGCGTGTGCCGCATCGCCACGCCGCTGCTCTCCGAGCGCATCCGCGTCGGCGACTCGTTGACCCTCGACCCGCGCTCCAACTTCGTGCACGAGCTGATCCCGAAGCTCGAGGTCGAGGAGCTGGTCCTCGAGGAGGTGCCCGACGTCGACTACGCCGACATCGGCGGTCTCGCCGGCCAGATCGAGCAGATCCGCGACGCCGTCGAGCTCCCGTTCCTGCACCCCGAGCTCTACAAGGAGCACGCCCTCAAGCCGCCCAAGGGGGTCCTGCTCTACGGCCCTCCCGGTTGCGGCAAGACGCTCATCGCCAAGGCGGTGGCGGCCTCCCTGGCGCGCCAGGTCGCGGCCCGCACGGGCAAGCAGACCGAGAAGAGCTACTTCCTCAACATCAAGGGCCCCGAGCTGCTCAACAAGTACGTCGGTGAGACCGAGCGGCACATCCGCCTGATCTTCCAGCGCGCTCGCGAGAAGGCCTCTGACGGAACGCCCGTCGTCGTCTTCTTCGACGAGATGGACTCGCTCTTCCGTACGCGTGGTTCGGGTGTCAGCAGTGACGTCGAGACCACGATCGTGCCGCAGCTGCTCGCCGAGATCGACGGTGTGGAGCGGCTCGACAACGTCATCGTCATCGGCGCCTCCAACCGTGAGGACATGATCGACCCCGCGATCCTGCGCCCCGGCCGACTCGACGCCAAGATCAAGATCGAGCGGCCCGACGCCGAGAGCGCGCGTGACATCTTCAGCAAGTACCTCACCGACACCCTGCCGCTCCACGAGCACGACCTCGCCGTCAACCGCGGCAGCCGCGACGCCACCGTGGAGGCGATGATCACGGCGGCCGTCGAGCGGATGTACTCCGAGATGGAGGAGAACCGCTTCCTCGAGGTCACCTACCAGGGCGGCGACAAGGAGATCCTCTACTTCAAGGACTTCAACTCCGGCGCGATGATCCAGAACATCGTCGACCGGGCCAAGAAGCTCGCGATCAAGGACTTCCTCACGACCGGTCAGAAGGGCATCCGCGTCGAGCACCTGCTGGCCAGCTGCGTCGACGAGTTCAAGGAGAACGAGGACCTGCCCAACACGACCAACCCCGACGACTGGGCGCGCATCAGCGGCAAGAAGGGCGAGCGCATCGTCTACATCCGCACGCTCATCAAGGGCAAGGACGGCACCGAGCCCGGACGCTCCATCGCGACGGCCAACACGGGGCAGTACCTCTGACGCGATCCTTCTCAACACACCGAGCAGGTCACAACCCACCCGGATCCGATCCCGGTGGGTTGTGACCTGCTCGGTGTGTTGCCGTCAGGAGTGGCTTGTCATGTGGGGCCCCCGCGTGCGCGCCCGGCGGGCGGCATACGCGCCCAGGGCCCTCCAGCCGAGCAGAAACGCCGCGAGCACGACCGACGCCACCACGACGAAGCTGACCGCCGTGCCGGAGCCGACAGCGCGACGCAGCACCATCCCCACGAGCACCGTGGCGAACCAGACCGTGACGCCCGGAGCGAGGTCGACCGGCCACGCACGACGGGTGAACCGGACCACGAGCCAGCCCAGCAACGTGCCGACGAGGAACGGCCACGCGGTGGAGAGCGCGCCGACGACAGGGTTGGTCTCGTCGTGGCTGGCCCGCCCGACGGCCGCGAAGACGACGACGAGCACGACGTCGAGGAGCAGGGCGACGCCCGGACGGCGCCACCAGTGGCCGCCGCTCATGCGTGCGTCTCGAAGGGCAGCTTGGCCTGGGGCGGCGCGTGGGTGGGGTCGACGCCCTCGAAGAGCGAGCTGACCGAGCGGCCGTGGTGGATGCGGCTGATGGCCTCGGCGAAGAGGGCCGAGACGGAGCGCACCTTGAGCTCGGACCAGCCGTCGGGGGCGGGCACGGTGTCGGTGGTGACGACCTCGGTGACGAAGGGGTGGTCGCGCAGGCGTTCGACGGCCTTGCCGGCGAAGAGGCCATGCGTGCAGACGATGGCCGCCTCGGTGGCGCCGGCGTCCTTGAGGCGGTCCATCAGCTCGAGCATCGAGCCGCCGGTGGCGATCTCGTCGTCGAGGATGATGGCGCGACGACCCGCCACGTCGCCGACGATCGAGTCGATGACGACGCGGTCGTCGGCCACCCGCTGCTTGGAGCCGGCGGCGACCGGCAGGCCCAGCAGCCGGGCGAACTGCGTTGCCACCTTTGCGTTTCCGAGGTCGGGACTGACGACGATGGCATTGGTGAGGTCCGCGTCGCGGAAGTGGTCGGCGAGCACGCCGATCGCGGTGAGGTGGTCGACCGGCGTCGAGAAGAAGCCGTGCACCTGCGGCGCGTGCAGCGCCATGGTGAGCACGCGGTGGGCGCCCGCCGTCGAGATCATGTCGGCGACGAGACGGCCGCCGAGGGAGATGCGCGAGGCGTCCTTCTTGTCGGACCTCGCGTACGCGTAGTGCGGCATGACGGCGGTGATCTGGGCCGCCGAGGCGCCGCGTGCCGCGTCGATCATGAGGAGCAGCTCCATGAGGTGCTCCTGGGTAGGCGGCACCAGCGGCTGGACGATGTAGACGTCGCGCTGGCGGCAGTTGGCGAGCAGCTGCGCCTGGAGGCAGTCGTTGCTGAACCGCTTGATGTCGACGGGGGAGCGCGTGACCCCGAGGTGCGAGCAGATGCGGTCGGCAAGGGCGGGGTGCGCCGAGCCGCTGAACACGACGACATCGTTCACTTCGAGACCATCCCTCAAGAGACTCGCGTGCGTTGGCAGACTATCCGACCGTTCCGTGGTGTGCGTGGCTGGTGACCCACTCCGCGAGCTCGACCCGAGCGGCGGCGCCGGCCCCCGGGGCACCCGGGAAGCTCATCACGCCGTGCGGCACGCGCGGTTTGTTCTTGTGCCGCACCCGGCCGCCGGCCCGTCGGATCGCGTCCGCGTAGCGCCGGCCCTCGTCGCGCAGCGGGTCGAGGTCCGCCGTCTGCACGAGCGTGGCCGGGAGCCGCTCGTGGTCGGGGGCGTGGAGGGGCGAGACCAGCGGGTCGCGGGGGTCGAGGGCGTCCTCGCCGTCGCCGAGGTAGTGCGCGAGGAACGCGTCCATGTCGGGTCGGGTGAGGATCGGGGCCTGCGCGTGCTGGGCGACGGACGGACTGCTCATCGTCGCGTCGACGGCGGGGTAGAGCAGGGCCTGGTAGGTCACGTCGACCGCCTCGTCGCGGAGCGCGTGAGCGGTGACGGCCGCGAGGTTGCCGCCCGCGGAGTCGCCGGCCAATCCGATCCCCGTCGGGCGTATGCCGTCCGGGCCGGTCGAGGCAACCCACCGTGCCGCGTCGATGCAGTCGTGCGCGGCCTGCGGGGCGCGGTGCTCGGGCGCCAGGCGGTAGTCGACGCTCAGCACGGCGACGCGACAGGTGTCGGCCAGCCACGCGCAGATCGGGTCGTAGCCACGCGTGCTGCCGAGCACCCAGCCGCCTCCGTGGAACCACAGCAGCGCCGGCAGCGTGTCGCCCCGGGCGTCTCTGTGGCGGTAGGTGCGGACCGCCACCCGGTGCCCGTCCCGCGCCGTGAACGACTGCTCGCCAACCGACACAGACCCCGGGACTGGCCCGGTCACCCACGTGTACGGAGCACGTGGCGGCGTGAACATCGTTCTGCTGCGGGTGATTTCGTCTGGGGTGAGGGTGGAGATGCCGCCGCGCCACCGCTGCAGGGCACGGGCGAGCAGCTTGGTCCGCAGGGGCATGTCCCAGGAGCCGGTGGCCGTCACGAGCGCCAGTGTGGCACCTCCACCCGTGGGGCGGATGACTGCCTGAGCGGCGACGAGGGCTCAGGTGCGGCCAATCAGGGCGCGGCTCGGGCAGGATTGACCCCATGCCCGACGACACCGACCGCGCGCGACCCTCTGGTCGCGCCGTCGACGAAGGTCGTCCGGAGCAGGCCGACGAGAGCACGGGGGGACAGATGCGCACGACGGCGCAGCAGGAGGCGGTCGACGAGACCGCACCCGAGGAACCGACGGCCGCGCCGGCCACCGAGGTCGAGGCGATCGACCCGGAGGCCCCGACGCCGGTTCCGCCGGCCGACGTCGACGTCGTCGAACCGGCCATCCCCGAGCGCGTGCGCCGCCCCGCCGACGTGGTGCGCCTCGTCGTGGTGCTGCTGCTGCTCGTGCTCGGTCTCGTGGTGGCCGACCTCGCGGCGGGCACGCGCGGCGCCGTGGAGCAGGACCTCACCGACGTCACCAGCGGGCTGCCGAGGGTGCTGCTGACGTTGCTGTCGCTGGTGAGCGGCATCGGCGTGCTGCTCGTGCCGATCGGTGTGGGAGTCGACCTCGTCCTTCGCCGACGTGGCCTGCAGCTCATCCAGGCGCTGGGAGCGGCCGTCGTCGCCGGTGTCATCGTCATCGTGCTCGCGGTGCTGGTGCAGTCGGGCAACGGCGGCTTCGTCACCGAGGTGCTGACACGGCCGACCCCGACCGGGCACACCGGGCCCCTCGACATCGTCATCGTCTCCACGGTCTCGCTGCTCACGGTGGCCGACATCTCGGGCCGCAAGTGGATCTGGCCGATCGCGGTCACCGTGGTCGTCGCGACCCTCGTCACGACCCTCCTGTCGGGCGCCATGACGCTGGCCGCCCTCACCGCGTCGCTGCTGCTCGGCTGGCTGGTCGGCATCGCCTTCCGGCTCATCTTCGGTGTCACGTCCACCCGGGCACCCGGGCGAGACGTCGCCGACGTGCTCGTCGCCACGGGCGTGCCCCTGCGCCGGCTCGAGCTCATCGACGCCAACGACGCCGGCGACCGGCGCTATCTCGGCACCACCGAGGACGCGGACGGCGCACGCACCGTCGACGTGCACGTCATCGATCGCGACACCTTCGGCCTCGCGTCGGGTCGTCGCTTCCTGCGGGTGCTCCGGCTGCGCAGCGGCTTCACCCGGCCGCCGGCCCTGACCCTGCGATCGGAGGTCGAGCACCGCACCCTCATGGGGCTCGTCCTCGAGGACCTCGGCATCCCTGCCCCGCGGCCGGTGTCCGTCGCCGAGGTCGGCCCCTTCTCGGCCGTCGTCGCGTACGTCGAGCCGAAGGGACGTCCCCTGGCCGAGGTCGGGTCCGACCTCAGCGACACCCAGCTGGCAGCGGTGTTCCGGCTCTCCGAGACCCTGCACCGGCGGCGGGTGGCCCACCGTTCCCTCACCCCCCAGCACGTGCTCGTCGACGGCGACCGGGTCGCGCTCGCGAGCCTCGGCAGCGGCGACGTCGCCGCCGACGACATCAGCCTGCGTATCGACCTGGCCCAGCTGCTGACCACGGTCGCCCTCGCCGTCGGCCCCGAGCGCACCGTCCGAGCCGCCACCGAGACCCTCGGCGAGGAGGCCGTCCTGCGAGCGGTGCCGCTGCTCCAGTCCGTCGCCCTCACACCGGAGACGCGCGAGGCGCTGCGCGAGCGACGTGGCGTCCTCAAGGAGCTGCGCAGCCGCCTCGTCGAGCTGCGTCCCTCGATCGAGCACGTCGAGCCCGTGCAGCTGCGTCGCGTCTCGGCGCGCGCCGTGGTCACGGTCATCGGCGGGGCCGTGGCCGCTTACTTCATCCTCACCCAGCTCACCCAGTTCGACCTCGCCACCGTCTTCCGCCAAGCCGACTGGCGCTGGATCGTCGGGCTCGTTGCGTTCGCGGCGGCGACCTTCGCGGGCGCGTCCATCGCCCTCGCCGGAGCCGCGCCGATCCACCTGCGGTTCATCCGCACGTACATGACCCAGCTGGCGGTCGCGTTCAGCGGGCTGGTCGCCCCGGCTGCGGTCGGCAACATCGCCCTCAACACCCGCTACCTGCAGACGTCGGGCCTGCAGCCGACGCTGGCCGGCGCGAGCGTCGGCGTGGCCCAGGTGGCCCAGTTCTGCTCGTACTTCGTGCTGCTCGTCGTCTCGGGCGTGCTCGCCGGCACCGGGCCGTCTGTGTCGTTCAGCCCGTCGCCCGTGCTCGTCGCGGCGATCCTCGCCGTCGTCATCGCGGCCCTCGGGCTGCTCGCCGTGCCGAAGATCCGCGCGCTGCTCACCGAGCGGGTCATGCCGCAGGTGCGCTCCGCCCTGCCGCAGGTGCTCGAGACCTTCCAGCACCCGCAGCGGATGGCCCAGCTGCTCGGCGGCGCCCTCCTGCTCGACGTGTCGTTCGTCGCGGCGCTCGTCTGCGCGACGCGCGCCTTCGGCGCCGAGCCGTCGGTCGCGTCGGTGGCGGTCGTCTACTTCGCCGGTGCCATCGTCGGCTCCGCCGTGCCCACGCCGGGTGGTCTCGGCGGCATCGAGGCCGCGATGTCGTTCGGCCTCATCCAGATCGGCGTCGACAGCGCCGTGGCCGTGCCCGCGGTGATCCTCTACCGCCTCGCGACCTACTGGCTGCCGATCCCGTTCGGCTGGTTCTCGCTCAACCGACTGCAGAAGGTCGGGGCCCTCTGACGGTGCCGCACGCGTACGGCGGCCTGCGCACGCGGGTCGGACCGTCGCGATGGGCTCGCGCCGCTCCGGTTAGGGTCGGGCCATGACGGTGCGTCGGATCATGGGGCTCGAGACCGAGTACGGCATCTCCGTGCCGGGCGACCCGATGGCCAACCCGATGTTCCTCTCGGGCCAGGTCGTCAGCGTGTACGCCGCCGCCCAGGGGATCCGGTCGAACCAGTCGAGCTGGGACTACGCGTTCGAGGACCCGCTGCGCGACGCGCGGGGCTGGCAGCTCGACCGGCAGACCGCCGACCCGAGCCAGCTCACCGACGTCGAGGACCCGACGCTCGCCAACGTGGTGCTCACCAACGGCGCCCGCTACTACGTCGACCACGCCCACCCCGAGTACAGCTCGCCCGAGGTGACGCTGCCGCGCGACGCCGTGACGTGGGACCGGGCTGGTGACGCCATCGCGCTCGAGTCGGTGCGGCTGCTCGCCGCCCGTCCCGGCCAACCTCCGGTCAACCTCTACAAGAACAACGCTGACGGCAAGGGCCAGTCCTACGGCACGCACGAGAACTACCTCATGCCGCGACGGACGCCGTTCCCCGACATCGTGCGCCACCTCATCCCGTTCTTCGTCACCCGCCAGGTGGTCTGCGGCGCCGGCCGGGTGGGCCTCGGCGTCGACAGCAGGGGAGCGGGCTACCAGATCTCCCAGCGCGCCGACTTCTTCGAGACCGAGGTCGGGCTCGAGACCACCCTGAAGCGGCCGATCATCAACACCCGCGACGAGCCGCACGCCGTCGCCGACCGCTACCGCAGGCTGCACGTCATCATCGGCGACGCCAACCAGCTCGACGTCGCGACGCTGCTCAAGACCGGCACGACCTCCCTCGTGCTCGGCATGATCGAGGACGGCCACCTCACCGAGGACTGGTCGATCCGTCGGCCCGTCGCCGCCCTCCAGGCCGTGTCGCACGACCCCACCCTCCAGGCCACCGTCGAGCTCACCGACGGGCGCACGGTGACGGCCCTCGACATCCCGTGGATGTACCTCGAGGCGGCCCGCGGCTGGCTCGAGCGCCGCGGCGACGACCCCGAGCCCGAGGCCACCGCCGAGGTCATGGCCCTGTGGGAAGAGGTCCTGACCGGCCTGGGGCGCGACGTCATGTCGTGCTCGCCGCTGCTCGACTGGGTGGCCAAGCTCAAGGTGCTCGAGGGCTACCGCGCCCGCGACGGCCTCGCCTGGGAGGACCACCGGCTCGCCGCGATCGACATCCAGTGGGCCGACGTGCGCCCCGAGAAGGGCCTCGTGCACCGCCTGCGCGACCGCGGCATGCTCCGCGACCTCGTGTCGCCCGAGGAGGTCAAGGCCGCCCAGACGACCCCTCCCGAGGACACGCGGGCCTGGTTCCGGGGCGAGTGCGTGCGCCGCTTCACGGGGCAGGTGTTCTCGGCCAGCTGGGACTCCGTCGTCTTCGACGTGCCCGGTCGCGCGAGCCTGCAGCGGGTGCCCATCCTCGAGCCCGAGCGCGGCACCCGGGCGCAGGTGGGTGCCCTTCTCGAGGACAGCTCCGACGTGGCAGAGCTGCTCCGTGGCCTTGCCGCCCCCGAGTGAGGCTCCGCCTCCCACCTGCGCTCCCACCTGGGCTCCCACGCTGCCTCTCGCGCAGCCCGTGAGGCGGCCCCGGGCCGTATGCCGTCCGCCCGCCGAGGCGGTGCTCGGAACGCGCGCTTGCACGGGTTAGGGTCGAGACAACGAGGTCTTTCACTCTGGGAGGTAGCCATGCCGGGTCAGGAGCACGCCAAGCCGCAGCGTCGTGACGAGGAGCCGCCCGAGGCGCCCGAGGCACCTCCCGCCGCCCCCGCCGGCGCCGCCGTCAAGGAGGGCCTCTCCGACGACATCGACAGCGTCCTCGACGAGATCGACGGGGTGCTCGAGTCCAACGCCGAGGAGTTCGTGCGTGGCTTCGTCCAGAAGGGCGGCCAGTGACCGACTCTCTCCCGGGACGGTCACGTCGGCTCGATGACGCCTTCCTGACCGCGGGGTCGTCCTCCTTCACCGAGTTCGTCTCCGCCTACCGGCCCGAGCTGCTGCCCGCGGGCCGGCGCCTGCCGTCGGGGGCCAGCCTCGAGGCCCCGCACGGCACCACGATCGTCGCGCTGCTCTACGACGGTGGCGTGCTCATGGCCGGCGACCGTCGGGCCACGATGGGCAACGTCATCGCCAACCGCGACATGGAGAAGGTCTTCGCGGCCGACGAGTACAGCGTCGTCGGCATCGCCGGCACGGCGGGCATCGCCATCGAGCTGGTCCGGCTCTACCAGGTCGAGCTCGAGCACTACGAGAAGATCGAGGGTGCCATCATGTCGCTCGAGGGCAAGGCCAACCGCCTCGCCTCGATGATCCGCGGCAACCTGGGCCTCGCGATGCAGGGCCTGACGGTCGTGCCGACGTATGCCGGCTTCGACCTCGAGTCCGCGACCGGCCGCATCTACTCCTACGACGTGACCGGCGGCTGCTACGTGGAGGGCGGCCACCACTCGACGGGGTCCGGCTCGGTGTTCGCGCGCGGTGCGCTGAAGAAGCTGTGGCGGCCGGGCCTCGACGAGCAGCAGGCCGTGTCGATCGCCATCGAGGCGCTCTACGACGCCGCCGACGACGACTCCGCCACGGGCGGCCCCGACCTCGGCCGCCAGATCTGGCCCACCGTCGCGCTCGTCGACCACTCGGGCGCCCGGTTCGTGGGCCAGGACGTCCTCGAGGGGCACGTCGAACGCGTCGTGGCCGCGCGCCGCGACAATCCGGGAGGTGCCCGATGAGCATGCCCTTCTACGTCCCGCCCGAGCAGGTCATGAAGGACCGGGCTGACTTCGCGCGCAAGGGAATTGCGCGCGGGCGCTCGGTCATCGTCCTGGGCTACGACCGGGGCATCGCCTTCGTCGCCGAGAACCCGTCCCGGGCGCTGCACAAGGTGTCGGAGATCTACGACCGCATCGCCTTCGCCGCCGTCGGCCGCTACAACGAGTTCGAGAGCCTGCGCGTGGCGGGCATCCGCTACGCCGACCTGCGCGGCTACTCCTACGACCGCACCGACGTCACGGCTCGCGCGCTGGCCAACACGTACGCCCAGACGCTCGGCGCCGTCTTCACCCAGGAGTCCAAGCCCTTCGAGATCGAGATCGTGGTCGCCGAGGTGGGCGTCGACAGCGACAGCGACCAGATCTTTCGGCTCACCTACGACGGGTCGGTCGCCGACGAACGCGGCTTCGTGGCGATGGGCGGTGCCAGCGACGCGGCCGAGGAGCGCCTCAGCACGGCCTGGCGCCCCGGCATGGCCCTGGGCGAGGTGCTGCGCCTCGCCGTCGACGTTCTCGGCGCCGGCGACAACGGCGAACGCCGCGTGCTCGACGCCGGGCAGCTCGAGGTGGCTGTCCTCGACCGCGACCGCCCACGCCGGTCCTTCCGACGCATCGTCGGCCCGCTGCTCTCGAGGCTGATCGAGCCGCGCGAGACCAGCGACGCCCCGGCCGAGGTGCTCGGCACACCTCCGGTCACCGAGCCCGCCCCGCCTGAAACTCCGCCTGCCGCTCCGCAGGCCACGTCGGCGGACAGCCCGCCCCCGGCCGGCGAGCCCGACCGCCCGGCCGAGCCCTAGGCATACGACGACGGAGGCCGCCCCCCTGGTCGGGGGGCGGCCTCCGTCGGGTCGTGAGCGGGCGGGTCCGCGGTTGGACGCGCCGACCTTCTGGTCGCCCGGGGTGCGCTGGTAGTAGGACGCGCCGTTCGAGGAGGCGTCGTCCTTCTCCTCGCCGGCCTCCTCGGCGACCTCGCCGGACGCTCGGTCGCCGTCGGCGGTGTCGGCGGCGTCGGAGACCGCCTCGGCGTCTGCGGCCTCGTCGGTCACCTGCGTCGTCGGCTCGGGATGGTGGGCCTCCGCGTCATCGGCGCCGGACTCGTCGGCGGACCCGTTGTCCGAGTCGTCCGCCGCCTTGTCGGCAGGCTTGCCGGTCGCGCCAGTGGCCGGCAGCACCTGCGTGGCGTCGGCCGGGGGCGCGGGCTGGGCCGGCTTGTCGGGCGTGTTGAGGGTGTCGACGAGCGCCCCGCCACCGAGCGTGGCGAGCATCTGGCGGACGTTGCCGAGCTGGGCCGTGATCGCGTCGCGCTGGGCCGACGCGGCCGAGAGCTCGCGGTCGGACTCCTCGCGCAGCCGCGAGGCGTGGTCGCGGGCCTCGGACACGATCTGGTCGGCCTGCGCCTGGGCGTTCTCGAGCAGACGCTCGGCGCGGGCGCGCATCTCCTGGGCGTCGTGCTCGGCGCGCTCGGTGAGCTGGCGCAGACGCGTCTCGCTCTCGCCGAGGGCCGCCTCCTGCTGCTGGCGGCGCACCTCGAACTCGAGGTCGGCGGCCTCGCGCCGGGCGGCGAGCTTGACCTCGAGCTCCGCCGAGGCGGTCGAGGCCTTGAGACGGTGGGCCTCGAACTCCGCGGCCGCCTCCTGGCGCTGGGCGGCCGTGACGCTCTGCGCCTCGGCGACGATGGCCTGGGCCTCACGGTTGGCCTGCGCGATGATCCGCACCGACTCCTCGTCGGCCCGCGCGCGCGCCTGCTCCGCGTACGTGCTGGTCGTCGCCTTGAGCTCGTTGGCGGCACGGTTGGCCCGCTCGCGGATCTCGTCGGCGTCGGTGGCGGCCCGGGCGCGCATGTCTGCGGCCTCCTCGTCGGCGAGTGCGAGGATCTGGCCGATGCGCTCACCGAGGTCGGTGAAGGTCTGCGCCGGCGTCGGGCTGCTGTTCTTCTTGAGGTCGGCCATCACGCGCGACTGCTGCCCCAGCTGGCCCCGAAGGTCCGTGAGGGCCGCGTTGAGCTTGGTCAGCTCGACGCTGCGCTCGGCGGCGTCCTTCTTCGCGGCCTGGAGGATGCGGTTCTGCGACTCGATGAAGGCGTCGACCTCCTCGGGCTCGTAGCCGCGGCGGGAGGACTTGAAGTGCGGTCTGTCGATCATTTCCGTCCAATGCAGGGGAGGGTGTGGGGGCCAGCCGTGAGGGATCAGCGGCATCCATTGTGGCAGCCACATTCTCGTGCCTGGCCGGTGCGTTCGTCGCGGGATGACACGCGTGCCGTGACCGACGGTGCCGACCCGAGCGGCGAGGTCCGCCTAGAGTTGGTTCATGGAGCGGCGGATCTTCGGGATCGAGAACGAGTACGGCGTCACCTGCACCACGCAGGGCCAGCGGCGCCTGACTCCTGACGAGGTCGCCCGCTACCTCTTCCGACGCGTCGTCGCGTGGGGACGGTCGAGCAACGTCTTCCTCGGCAACGGCGCCCGGCTCTACCTCGACGTCGGCTCGCACCCCGAGTACGCCACGGCCGAGTGCGACTCGGTGCGTGAGCTCGTCATCCAGGACAAGGCAGGGGAACGCATCCTCGAGGGCCTCGTCGAGGACGCCCAGGGGCGGCTGCGCGACGACGGCGTCGAGGGCGAGATCTTCGTCTTCAAGAACAACACCGACTCGGCCGGCAACTCCTACGGCTGCCACGAGAACTACTGCTACGGCCGCACCGGTGACTTCCAGCGCGTCTCCGACATGTTCATCCCGTTCCTCATCAGCCGCCAGATCACGTGCGGCGCGGGCAAGGTCGTCGCGACCGCGCACGGGGCGAGCTTCGCGGTGAGCCAGCGGGCCGACCACATCTGGGAGGGCGTCTCGTCGGCGACCACGCGCAGCCGGCCGATCATCAACACCCGTGACGAGCCGCACGCCGACGCCGAGAAGTACCGCCGGCTGCACGTCATCGTCGGCGACTCGAACATGTCCGAGACGACGAACCTCCTCAAGGTCGGCAGCGCCGACCTCGTGCTGCGCATGATCGAGTCCGGGGTCGTGATGCGCGACCTGTCGATGGAGAACCCCATCCGGGCGATCCGCACGATGAGCCACGACCCGACGGGGCGCGCCACGGTGCGGCTCAACAACGGACGCGAGATCTCGGCCCTCGAGATGCAGCGCGAGTACCTCGACAAGGCCATCGAGTTCGTCGACCGCGAGGGCGTCAGCAGCCCCGACACCAAGCAGGTCATCGACCTCTGGGGGCGGGCCCTCGACGCGATCGGCAGCGGTGACCTCGACGCCATCGACACCGAGATCGACTGGGTGATCAAGCACCGGCTCATCGAGCGCTACCGCGAGCGCCACGGACTTGCCCTCAGCGACGCCCGGGTGCAGCAGCTCGACCTCGCGTACCACGACATCAACCGGCGTCGCGGGCTGTTCTACCTGCTCCAGCGCCACGGGCGCACGGCGCGCGTCGCGTCCGACGTCGAGATCTTCGAGGCCAAGGTGCGGCCGCCCCAGACCACCCGGGCCAAGCTCCGGGGCGACTTCATCCGGGCCGCCCAGGCGCACGGACGCGACTTCACCGTCGACTGGGTCCACCTCAAGCTCAACGACCAGGCGCAGCGCACGGTCCTCTGCAAGGACCCCTTCAAGGCCGTCGACGAGCGGGTCGAGCGCCTCATGGAGACCATCGACCGGTCGCCCACGGTCCAGCGTCCCCTCTGAGGCGGTCGCCGCCAACCTGTCAGCGGGCTGTGAACCTCGCACAAGGGCGAGCGTTACAGTGACGGGGATTTGCCCAGCGGGACCTCCACACCCGCCCGCCCCCGACCGAAAGTCTCACCTGTGCGTCACAACCGAACGGCCGCTCGCACGGCCGCTGCCCTGTTCGCTGCCCTCGGGCTGACCACCGTCGCGGCCTGCGGGTCGACCCCGAGCGGCTCGGCCGGCTCGGCGACCACCGCTCCTGCCTCGGTCGCCCTGGCCGGAGTGAGCGCCACCGGCGCCGTCGACCTCAAGACCGCCCCGAACGTGACTCTCGGCAAGACGCCGATCAGCTCCAAGGCCGTCGAGCACAAGGTGCTGACGCCGGGCAGCGGCAAGGCCGCCACGAAGGCCGACACCGTGAGCCTGCGCGCCCGCATCTACAACGGCACCAGCGGCAAGCTCCTCGACGACGGCTATGCGTCCGGACGCAAGGCGGAGGGCTACCGCCTCGGTCGCGCGGACCTCATCGCCGGCTTCACCGAAGGCCTCGTCGGTGCCACGAAGGGCGGCCGCGTCGCCTTCACCATCCCGCCGGAGAAGGGCTTCGGCTCGGCCGGCAACGAGCAGCTCGGGGTCAAGGGCACCGACACGATCGTCGTCGTCGCCGACATCGCCGACGTGCACACGCCGCTCGCCAAGATCGACGGTGCGCAGACGGCAGCGCCCGCCGGTCTGCCGACGGTCGAGTTCAAGAACGGCCCCACCAAGGAGCCGACCGTCACCATCCCCAAGACCGCGGCGCCCACCACGACGCAGCAGGCAACCCTCGTGCAGGGCACCGGCGCGACGGTGCAGCAGGGCCAGACGATCAGCGCGCAGTACCACGGTGTGCTCTGGAAGGACGGCAGCGTCTTCGACTCGTCCTGGCAGCGTGGCGCCTCCGCGGACTTCCCGATCGGTGTCGGCGGCGTCATCCCCGGTTGGGACAAGACGCTCGTGGGCAAGAAGGTGGGGAGCCGCGTCCTCATCGTCATCCCGCCGAAGGACGGCTACGGCGACGCCGGCAGCCCGCCCAAGATCTCGGGCAAGGACACGCTGGTGTTCGTCGTCGACATCCTCGACGCGTACTGAGCACCCGCCTCACCGACCTCACCGCACGCAGGACCACTCACCGAAAGGGACACGCAGCATGGCACTCGACCCGAACCGCACGAAGCCCGAGATCGACTTCCCGGAGGGTGACGCGCCCGCCGACCTCGTCGTCGAGGACCTCATCGAGGGCGACGGCCGCGAGGCCAAGGCCGGCGACACCGTCAGCGCCCACTACGTCGGTGTCGCGCACTCGACCGGCGAGGAGTTCGACTCCTCGTGGAACCGTGGTGCGCCGCTCGACTTCCGCCTCGGCGTCGGCATGGTCATCCCCGGCTGGGACAAGGGCATCGAGGGCATGAAGGTGGGCGGCCGGCGCAAGCTGACCATCCCGTCCCACCTCGCCTACGGCGAGCGCGGCGCCGGTGGCGCCATCAAGCCCGGCGAGACGCTCATCTTCGTCGTCGACCTCGACGACGTGAAGTAGGGGAGACCAACCCAGCAGCGAAGCGACCTGCGACGGCCGCGCCGAGGAAACCGGCGCGGTCGTCGTCGTATCCGCGTCCCATCGTGCGCAGCGGCACGGGGGAGTCGCGCAGGACGGCCTCGAGGGCCACGCCTTCGTCTTCACCATCGGCCGCGGCAACGACGTGCAGGTC
>CBHRRQ010000058.1:0-18833 GCA_966081555.1 uncultured Terrabacter sp. | reverse complement strand
GCGTCGCGAAGAGCAGCAGCATGATCGTGCCGTGCATCGTGAAGAGCTGGTTGTACTGCTCGGGGTTGTCGACGACCTGCAGGCCCGGCGCGACGAGCTCGGCGCGGATGATCAGCGCCATGAGGCCGCCGAGCAGGAAGAAGACGAACGAGGTGATGAAGTAGAGGTTGCCGATGACCTTGTGATCGGTCGTCGTCACCCACTTCACGAACGTCTGGCCCTTGGCCAGCCGCGGCCGGGACGCGGTGAGGGACGGGGACTGCGCCTCACGGTTGAGCGTTGCGGACGTCATCAGTTGCTCCCAGTGCGGGCGGGTGCGGGGATCTTGTCGATGTCGGACTGGACCATCTTCTCGCGGCTGACGTCGACGGGGATGAGGCCCTCCTGGCCGATGGACTTCAGGCGCGCCATCTCCTGGTCGTACTCCGCCTGCGGGACGACCTTGACCATGAAGAGCATCTGCGAGTGGTACGCGCCGCAGAGCTCGGCGCACTTGCCCTGGAAGGTGCCGGTCTGCGTGGGCGTCAGCTGGAACTTGTTGGTCTTGCCCGGGAGCATGTCCATCTTCATCATGAACGCAGGTACCCAGAAGCTGTGGATGACGTCGCGGGCGTTGAGCACGAACTCGACGCGCTTGTTGACCGGCAGGTAGAGCACCGGCATCTGGGCGCGCTTGCCCTCGCTGCCGTCGAGCTCGGTGTGGACGCCGCTCTCGTGGACGTTGGAGTCAACGTAGTTGAAGTCCCAGCTCCACTGCTTGGCGACGACGCTGACCGTGAGGTCCTTCTTCGTGCTCGTGTCGACGAGGGCGGCCTCGTCACGCGCGGTGTAGTAGAAGAAGACGGCCACCATGAACACCGGGATGACGGTGTAGAGCAGCTCCATCGGCACGTTGTAGCGCAGCTGCACGGGAAGCGTCTCGTCGCCCTTGCGCTTGCGGTAGCGGACGGCGGCGTAGAGCATCAGGCCCCACGTGATGACGCCGACGGCGAGGGTGGCGATCCAGCTGCCGACCCAGAGGTCGGTGACCCGCTGGCCGCTGTCGGAAACCACCGGGGGCAGATAACCGTTGGACACCTGACCCTGGCAGCCGGCCAGGGCGAGGCTCGCGAGGGCCGCGAGTCCGGCGATGCGGACCGGCGTGCGTCGCCGCCTGGTCTCCCCTACCACTGGCGTCACCACCGGCGTCGCCGCTGGGGTGTCTTCGTGCTCAGGCACCAGGTGCACCTTTCGTTCCGTACGTGGGCGCGCGGTGGGCGCGTCAAGCGTGGTTCACGTCAAACTCATAGGGCAGCCATGGCCCACTCGGGCAACCCTACCGTCCCTCTCGTCACGCTGTCCGCAGGGGGCGGCTAACGTTGCGGCGTGGTCAGTCACGATCCGGGAACAAGCCCTGGACACGCTCGGGCGGACCCCTCCACGCCGCCTGTCGTACCCCCTGCGCGAGCCCGTAGACGCCTGCTCGACGCGGCCGCCGGACCGCTGCACCCGGTCGCGCGCGACACCCTGCTGGCGGCCGTCGAGGTGGGGTGGGCCGACCCGGCCCGCCTGCACGCCGAGGGGCGCCGCGCGGCCGCGCTGCTCGACCGGGCCCGTGAGGTCGTCGCGTCGGGGCTGGGGGTGCGGCCCGCCGAGGTCAGCTTCCTCCCGAGCGGTCCGACGGCCCTCAGTCGGGCGGTTGAAGGGGTGGCGTATGCCGCCCGGCGGCGTGGGGCACGCACCGTGGCCTCCGCCGTCGAGCACTCCGCGGTGCTCGTGCCGGCCCGCGCCCGTGCAGCGGCGGCCGACGACGCGGGACTCCTCGCCGAGGTCGACGTCGACGCCACGGGCCGGGTGGACCTGGACGCGTGGCGGGAAGCCCTCGCCGTGCCGGGCACGGTCGTCGCCGCTCTCCAGAGCGCCAACGGCGAGGTCGGCACGCGGCAGCCGCTCGCCGCGGCCCGCGAGGCCGCCGTGGCGCACGGCGTACCCCTGGTCGTCGACGCGATGGCCTCGCTCGGGCGAGACGACGTGCCGACCGACTGGGACGTCCTCGTCGGTGACGCGCGCTCGTGGGGCGGGTCTCCGCTCGGTGTCCTCGTCGTGCGTGAGGGCGTGCGCTGGCACTGGGCGGGGTCGAGGGCCGACGTCGAGCACGGCCGCTGGGACGTCTCGCCGTGGGTGCCGCTCGCGCTCGCCGCGGCCGAGGCCTGGCAGCAGACGGCGGGCGTCCGGCCGTCGGACGCCGCAACGGCTCGCGCGCTGGTCGACGACGTGCGCTCCGCCGCCGCCCTCGTGCCCGACACCCTGGTGGTGGGCGACCCCGAGGACCGGCTCCCCCACGTCGTGACCTTCTCGAGCCTCTACGTCGACGGCGAGGCGGTCGTCGGCGCCTTCGACGCGGCGGGCATCGCCGTCGCGAGCGGCTCGGCCTGCACGTCGAGCACCCTCGAGCCCAGCCACGTCCTCGCTGCGATGGGTGTGCTGACGCACGGCAACGTGCGCGTGACCCTTCCGCTGCCGGCCGTCTCCCCCACCCTTGCCGACGACGTCGCGGCGTTCACCGAGGCGCTGGCGCCGACGATCCGCTCGGTGCGCGACCAACTGGGCGTCGGTGACCTGTGAGCGTGCCGGAACGCCCCGACGACCGCGTGCTCGACGCGCGCGGTGAACGCTGCCCCCTGCCCATCATCCGGCTGGCCCGGCTCGTGCGCGACGAGCCGGCGCTGCGCCGGGTGACGCTGCTCGCCACCGACCCGGCCGCCGCCCACGACGTGCCGGCATGGTGCCGCATGCGCGGCCAGCGCTTCGTCGAGGCACGCGACGAGGGCGACCACACGGCATACGTCGTCGAGGTGGTCAGGCCCAGCACGCCGGCAGCGGAGCGCTGAGCACCTCCGGGAGCACCGCGAGGTACTCGTCGCGCGGGACCTCGCGCACCCCGAGCGTCGCCAGGTGCGGGGTCTGCCACTGGACGTCGACGAGCCGGCGCGGGTCGTCGTCGGCGCGCAGCAGCGAGCAGAGCCCGACGAGGGCCACCTTCGAGGCATCGCGTGCGTGGTGGAACATCGACTCGCCCGCGAAGAGGCCGCCGATCGCGACGCCGTAGAGGCCGCCGACGAGCACGTCGTCCTGCCACGTCTCCACCGAGTGCGCCCACCCGGCGCGGTGCATCTCGTCATAGGCCTCGACGATGTCGTCGGTGATCCACCGACCCTCGCGGTCGGGCGCGGCGCACGCCTCGACCACCGCGCGGAACGCCGTGTCGACCCTGATCTCGAAGTGCCCCACCGCCTTGCGCAGCGACCGGCTGACGACGAGCTCGCGCGGGCGCAGGACCCCGCGCGGGTCGGGTGACCACCACCCGATGGGCTCGGCGCCGTGGTCGCCGATACCCATCGGGAAGACCCCGATGGAGTACGCCTCGAAGAGCGTCGCGACGTCGAGGTCGGCCCCGATGCCGATGAGGTCCTCCCCGTCCGGCACCCGGTCCAGCGCGAAGTCCCACGAGGTGGGTGGCGGAGGCGTGGGCACGGGGGCTCCCTGCTGTGGACGGGTGCGCGGTCGGGCGATGGATCCCGGGTGCCTCAGCGCCCGGGCGACCACGTCACGGACGGGGGCAGGTGATGTGCGGGCCGATCTCGTCGGCCGACTCGGTGCCGTACGCGTCGGCGAGCCTCTCGAGGAAGCGCTCCTTGCCGAGGACGTACTCCTGCGTGCCGACCGTCTCGATGACGTACGTCGCGAGCATCGAGCCGAGCTCGGCGCACCGCTGGGCCGGCAGCCCGGCGGCGAGGCCCGTGAGGAAACCGGCGCGGAAGGCGTCGCCGACGCCGGTGGGGTCGGCCTTGCGCACCTCGCGGGCGATGCCGACCTCGACGGTCTCGCTCTCGCCGCGCACGCGCACGGTCACGCCGTCCTTGCCCCGCGTCTTGACCTGGACCCGCACCCGGTCGGCGAGCTCGTCCTCGCTCCAGCCGGTCTTCTGGCAGGCCAGGTGGCTCTCGTACTCGTTGGTGAAGAGGTACTCGGCGCCGTCGATGAGCCGCGCGATCGTGGGGCCGTCGCAGAAGGCGAGCTGCTGCGACGGGTCGGCCGCGAACGGGATGCCGCGAGACCGGCACTCGTCGGAGTGGCGCAGCATCGCCTCGGGGTCGTTGGCGCCGACGACGACGAGGTCGAGCCCGCCGGCCCGCTCGGCGACGGGCGCGAGCTCGATGTCGCGGGCCTCGGCCATCGCGCCGGCGTAGAAGGTCGCGATCTGGGCCATGTCGCGGTCGGTGGTGCAGATGAAGCGGGCCGTGTGCTGCGACTCGGAGTAGTGCACCCCGGCGCAGTCGACACCGTGGCGCTCGAGCCAGCTGCGGTAGTCGGTGAAGTCCTCGCCGACCGCGCCGACGAGCAGGGGCCGCTGGCCCAGGTTGGCCATGCCGAAGGCGATGTTGGCCGCCACGCCGCCCCGTCGCACCTGGAGGTCCTGGGTGAGGAACGAGAGCGAGATCTTGTCGAGCTGCTCCACGACGAGCGAGTCGGCGAAGAGCCCGTCGAAGGTCATGAGGTGGTCGGTGGCGATGGAACCGGTGATAGCGATCTGCACAGGCACGAACCTACCCGGCATCCCGGGTGCGCCGGTCACGGTCACCGGTCGCGGTCACCTGTCGCGGTCACCTGTCGCGGTGACCTGTCGCGGTCACCTGTCGCGACGCGGCGAAGGGCCCGACCATGACGGTCGGGCCCTTCGGGTGCGGCGTCGCCGGGACGCCGGACGACTGCGTGGCTCAGCAGAGCGTCGGCTCAGCTGAAGGAGTCGCCGCAGGCGCAGCTGCTGCCCGCGTTGGGGTTGTCGATCGTGAAGCCCTGCTTCTCGATCGTGTCGGCGAAGTCGATCGTGGCGCCCTCGAGGTACGGGGAGCTCATGCGGTCGACGACGACCTCGACACCGTCGAAGTCGCGGACGAGGTCACCGTCGAGGGTGCGCTCGTCGAAGTAGAGCTGGTAGATCAGGCCGGAGCAGCCGCCCGGCTGGACGCCCACGCGCAGGCGGAGGTCGTCGCGCCCCTCCTGCTCGAGCAGGCTCTTCACCTTCGTGGCCGCGACGTCCGTCAGGACGACACCGTGGGCGGGAGCCTCGGTCTGAACCTCGGCGGGAGATGCGTTCGTCTCGACACTCATGTGTTGGTCCTTCACGTCGTGGAGCATGGGTCAGGAGTGACAACCCATGCCGTGCCGGATGTGTTCCCGACTCCCACAGGATACGTCGGGGCGCCGACGATCCGTGCATCGTGGCCCACGTCGCGGGCCGGACGGCTCAGCACGTGGACGGCTCAGGTCGTGGGAGGGGACCACGTGCGGGCCACGCGCGCGGCCCGGTCGGCGAGGCGCTCGGCCGGCTCCGCGAGGGCCGCGGCGATCTGGTCGGGACGCTCGGCGACCGCGTACACGCCGGAGAGCCCGGCCGCCATGGCCTCACGGCGACCCACGAGCGACTGGCCCGGCACCGCGACGACCGGGACGCCGACCCGGGCCGCCGCCTCGGCGACGCCGACCACGACCTTGCCGCGCAGCGACTGCCAGTCGAAGCTGCCCTCCCCCGTCACGACGAGGTCGGCGCCGGCCACGCGGTCGGCGAAGCCGACGGCGTCGAGCACCGCCTCCACCCCGGAGACCCGGCGGGCGCCGAGCAGGTGGAGGGCGTAGCCGAGGCCGCCCGCCGCACCGGCGCCGGGCTCGCGCTCCGGCTTGAGCAGCGTGCCGGTCAGCAGGTCCCGGGCCGGGGGCCGGACGCGAGCGACCACGCTGGCGAAGTGGCCCAGCGCGTTCTCGAGTCGCTGGGCGTCCTCCTCGGTCGCCCCCTTCTGCGCGCCGAAGACGGCGCTCGCGCCCTTGAGACCGAGCAGGGGCGAGTCGACGTCGCTGGCGATGACGAGGTCGACGCCTCGCAGGCGCTCGCGTGCCGCATCCAGCCCCGCGACGTCGTCGGGCGTGGTGGCCTCGAGGGCGAGCCCACCGCGGCCGAGCCGCTCGGCCGGGCCGGTGCCGAGCGCCGCGAGCAACCCGGCGCCGGCGTCGTTGGTGCCGGACCCTCCGAGGCCGACGACGATGCGGCGGGCACCGGCGTCCAGCGCCGCGAGCACGAGGGTGCCGACGCCGAGGGTCGACGTACGCGTGGGGTCGCGCTCGTCGGGTGCGAGCAGGTGCAGCCCCGCCGCCTGGGCGGACTCGATGTAGGCGGTGCGGCCGCCCGCGCCGGAGGTCAGCAGGATCGTTGCCGGCACCTCGCGCCCGAGGGGGTCGGTCGTGACGACGGCGTGCACCTCGCCCTCGAGGTTCTCGGCGAGCACGTCGACGAAGCCCGGGCCGCCGTCCGAGAGGGGCACGAGGGTGAGCCGGTCGCCGGGCGCGGTGCGGGCCCAGCCCTGCGCCAGCGCCGCAGCGGCCTGGAGGGCGGTCAGGGTGCCGGTGTAGCAGTCCGGGGCGATGATCACGTGCACGTGCCGCATCCTCCCACCCCCACTTCCCGATCGAGAGAACGCTCCGTCACCCCTTGATCGGTGACGCGGCGTTCTCTCGGTCGGTGGGTGCGCAGGGCAGGTGGCGTATGCCGTCGGGCGGGCCGGGCGGTGACGTCGGCAGCCCGGCGGGCGGCATACGATCTCGGCATGACGACGGCACCGGCTCCGCTCCCCCTCCTCGTGCTCGGGCAGGGCACCGACCTGCACACCGAGCGTGGGGTCGAGTGCCCCGGTGACCTCCCGGCCCCGTCCGACCCCGACCTCGTCGCCCGCGCCCGCGCCGCGAAGGCCGCCCTGGGCGACAAGGTCTTCGTCCTCGGACACCACTACCAGCGCGACGAGGTCATCGAGTTCGCCGATGTGACGGGCGACTCCTTCAAGCTCGCGCGCGACGCCGCGGCCCGGCCCGACGCTCCCTACATCGTCTTCTGCGGCGTGCACTTCATGGCCGAGTCCGCCGACATCCTGACGAGCGACGAGCAGACGGTCATCCTCCCCGACCTCGCCGCCGGCTGCTCCATGGCCGACATGGCCGCCATCGCCCAGGTGGAGGACTGCTGGGAGCAGCTGTCGGCCGCCGGCGTCGCCGAGCAGACGATCCCCGTCACCTACATGAACTCCTCGGCCGCCATCAAGGCCTTCACGGGGCGTCACGGGGGCACCATCTGCACGAGCTCCAACGCCCGCACCGCCCTCGACTGGGCCTTCGACCAGGTCGGCGGCGTCGGGCTCGACGGCGACGGGACCGGCAAGGTGCTCTTCCTGCCCGACCAGCACCTCGGCCGCAACACCGCGGTGCGCGAGCTCGGCCTCTCGCTCGACGACTGCGTCGTGTGGGACCCGCACCGTCCGAACGGCGGCCTGAGCCGTGAGCAGCTCGAGAACGCGCGGATGATCCTGTGGCGCGGCCACTGCTCCGTGCACGGGCGCTTCTCGGTCGAGGCGGTCGAGGCGGCCCGGCGCGAGATCCCCGACGTCAAGGTCATCGTGCACCCCGAGTGCCGCTACGAGGTCGTCGAGCTCGCCGACGAGGTCGGCTCGACCGAGAAGATCATCCAGACGATCGCCGCCGCGCCCGACGGCACGTCGTGGGTCGTCGGCACCGAGCTCAACCTCGTGCGGCGCCTGGCCGCGCAGTTCCCCAACCAGCGAATCGCCTTCCTGGAGAAGAACGTCTGCTACTGCTCGACGATGAATCGCATCGACCTCCCCCACCTCGTCTGGGCACTCGAGTCGCTCGTCGAGGGGCGGGTCGTCAACCCGATCCGCGTCGACCCGACCGTGGCGGCCGAGGCACGCGCCGCGCTCGACCGGATGCTCGCCCTGCCCGGCAAGACCCACAAGGACTGAACCCGTGGCCCCGGCCCTCGACCGCATCGCCGTCATCTCCGACGTCCACGGCAACATCACGGCCCTCGAGGCCGTCCTCGCCGACATCGAGGCGCGCGGCATCACGCGCGTGCTCAACCTCGGCGACGTCGTCGGCAAGGGTCCTCGGGGAGCCGAGGCCATCAAGCGGACACGCGACACGTGCGAGGTCACGGTGCGCGGCAACTGGGACTCTCTCATCGGCGACTGGGAGGGTTTCGTGGCGCGCGGGGACGTCCCGCGCTTCGAGGCCGGCCAGTGGACCCGTGACGAGCTCACCGACGAGGACGCGGCGTGGCTCGTGTCGCTGCCCAACGCGTACGACCTCGTCATGAGCGGCAAGCGGATCCGGCTCTTCCACGCCTCGCAGACGAGCGAGTTCGTGCGGGTGCGCTGGGAGCACACCATGGACGAGTTCCGCGGCATGTTCACCAACACCGACTTCACCGGTCCCTGGGCACCGGCGCTCCCCGGTCACCCGTCCGACGCATGGCCCGAGCGCACGACCCCCGACGTGGTCGGCTACGGCGACATCCACGGCGCCTACCTCGAGGCCGACGAGGGGCTCCTGCTCTTCAACGCCGGCGCGGTCGGCAACCACCTCGACGGGCCCACGGCCCCCTACTGCATCCTCGAGGGCGTCACCGACTCCCTGGTGCCGCAGAGCTTCTCGGTGAACTTCGTGCGCGTGCCCTATGACATCGACGCGGAGGTCGCTGCGGCCCGCGACCTCGGCATGCCCGACGTCGACGCGTACGCCCTCGAGCTGCGCGAGCAGCGCTACCGCGGCGCCGGCAAGCCCGCCTCCTGACGAGGCGGGCGCCGGCGGACGGCGCGGCTCAGGCGCGCGGCAGCGCGCCCAGGCGGGCCAGGAAGACCGCCTCGGCCACGCAGACCTTCTCGAACTCGCCGAGGTGCAGCGACTCGTTGGCGCCGTGCGCGCGCGTGTCGGGGTCCTCGACGCCGGTGACGATGATCGCGGCCTCGGGGAACCGTGCCGAGAAGTCGGAGATGAACGGGATCGACCCGCCCACACCCATGTCGACCGGCTCGGTGCCCCACGCGTCGGCGAACGAGGACCTCGCCTGGTCGTAGACCGGCCCGTCGGCGTCGGCGGCGAACCCGGAGCCGTGCTCCTCGAGCTCGACGCTGACGCGGGCACCCCACGGGGCGTTCGCCTCGAGGTGCTCGCGCACCCGCTCGAAGGCGGCCAGGGGGTCCTGCGTCGGAGCCAGGCGCACCGAGATCTTGGCAGCAGCCTTGGCGGACAACGTGTTCGAGGCCTTGTCGATGCTCGTGGCGTCGATCCCGATCGTCGTGATCGAGGGCTTGTTCCAGAGCCGCGAGAGGATCGACCCCGACCCGATGAGCGAGACGCCGTCGAGCAGCCCGGACTCGTCGCGGAAGCGCTGCTCGTCGTACGGGATGTCGGCGGCCTCGCCCGCGTCGAGCCCGGCGACCGCGACGTTGCCGTCGTCGTCGTGCAGGGACGCGAGCAGGCGCACGAGGGCCGTGACCGCGTCGGGGGCGGCGCCACCGAACATCCCCGAGTGGACCGCGTGGTCGAGCGTCTGCACGCGCACCACGGCGCGGATGCCGCCGCGCAGCGTCGTCGTGAGCGCGGGCGTGCCGATGTCCCAGTTGCCGGAGTCGGCGATGACGATCGCGTCGGCGGCGAGCCGGTCACCGTGCTTCTCCAGGATCGTGCCGAGCGACGGGGACCCCGACTCCTCCTCGCCCTCGACGAAGACCGTCACCCCGACCGGCAGGTTGCCGGCGTGCGCCCGCAGCGCCGCGATGTGCGCCATCACGCCGGCCTTGTCGTCGGCGGCGCCGCGGCCGTACAGCCTGCCGTCACGCTCCTCGGGCTCGAACGGCGCGCTGTCCCAGTCGGTCTCGTCGCCGGGCGGCTGGACGTCGTGGTGGGCGTAGAGGGTGACGGTCGGGGCTCCCTCGGGGCCGGCGATGTGCCCGATGACGGCCGGGCGGCCACCCTCGACGACGACCTCGACGTCGAGGCCCTCGCGGCGCAGCAGCTCGGCGACGGCATCGGCGCTGCGCGCCACCTGGCTCTGGTCGAACGAGGCCGCCGAGACGCTCGGGATGCGGACGAGCTCCTCGAGGTCGGCGCGGACCTGAGGCATCAGGTCCGCCACACGCTCGCGCAGCCGCTGGATCTGGTCGGGGGTGAGTACGTCGGTGGTCACGAGCCCGACCCTACCGAGCCGGGTCCTTGGAGCGTCGGCACCGGTGTGTACCTTCACCCGATGGGTGACAACACGTTCCTCGCCGGTCAGCGCCCCTGGCTCCACCGGCTGGGCAACCTGCGCAACGTCGTCCGTCAGGAGCTGGTCACGCGTCAGCTGGCGGCCCACCTGCCCCGAGGACCACTGCGGGTGCTCGACGTCGGCGCCGGTCAGGGCACCCAGGCGCTGCACCTCGCGCGCCTCGGCCACGCGGTGACGGCGGTCGAGCCCGACGGCCGCATGAGGGCCGCGTTCGAGCAGGCAGCGGCCGGCCTGACCGCCGCCCAGCGCGACCACGTGACGCTGCTCGCCACCGACCTCGCGGGCCTCGCGAGCGTCACGCAGCCGACGGCATACGACGTCGTCATGTGCCACGGCGTGCTCATGTACCTCACCGAGAGCCGGTCGGCCGTGGCCGCCCTCGCGCGCCGTGTCGCCCCCGGAGGCATCGTGTCGGTCGTGGCCCGCAACGGCGACGCGTTGGCCTGGCGCCCCGCCGCGCGGCACGACTGGCCGGGCGCGCTCGCGGCGCTCGACGAGACGCGCCGAGCCGCCGAGGAAGGCCGAAGCGCCCGATACCGCAACGAGATCGGCGTCGATGCGCGCGCCGACACGAGGGCGTCGCTGACCGCCGACTGCGAGGCCGCGGGGCTCGAGGTGGTCGCTTGGTACGGCATTCGGGTCGCGAGCGACGACGTCCCCGTCGACGAGCCCGCGCCCGAGGGGGCCGAGCTCGCCGCGCTCCTCGACGTCGAGGAGCGGCTCGGCTCGACCGACCCCTACCGAGCTCTCGGCACGCTCAGGCACGTCGTCGCCCGCCGCAGGGGGTGACGGGCTCGCCGGGTCGTGCTTGGCTCGAACCATGGATGCCGTCGACCGGGCCTTCGAGGCGGTGCCGCGCTCGGGTTTCCTGCCCCGACTCGCACGGTCGAGGGCGGGTCATGACGGCCCGATCCTCATCGGGCACGGACAGACCAACTCCCAGCCGCGCACCGTCGCCGACATGTTGCGGCTGCTCGACGTGCGCCCTGGTCAGCGCGTGCTCGACGTCGGCTCCGGGTCGGGCTGGACGACGGCACTGCTCGCGCACCTGACCGGACCCGAGGGCTCCGTCGTCGGCGTGGAGCTCGAGCCCGACCTCGCTCGCTGGGGTGGGGCGAACGTCGCTGCCCTGCGTATGCCGTGGGCGAGCGTGCGAGAGGCGCTCCCCGACGTGCTCGGCGACCCGGGGCACGGCCCGTGGGACCGCATCCTCGTGTCCGCCGAGGCCGACGAGCTGCCGCAGTCCCTCGTCGACCAGCTCGCCGACCCCGGCCGTCTCGTCATCCCGGTGGCCGGCACCATGCTCCTCGTCGTCCGCGACGGCGAGACCGTGACCTCGAGCCGGCACGGGCGCTACCGCTTCGTCCCGCTGCGCCGGCGACGCGCGAATCCCTGACCGAGCGCTACAGCCGATGCAGGGCTACGCGCCGGTTCGGCTTAGAGTGGCCCCGTGTTCGGACGCAAGAAGACCCTCAACGACGAGCTCGCCACCACGGTGGAGGCCGACCCGTCCCGCCCCGGCGCCAAGAACCGGCCCACGCCGAAGCGGCGTGACCAGGAGGCTCTCAACAAGCGTCCGCTCATCGTCACCGACCGCAAGGCCGCCAGCCAGCAGGACAAGGCCGCCCGCCGCGAGGCGATGGCGAAGCAGCGCGCCGGCATGCTCGTGGGCGACGAGAAGTACCTCCCCGCGCGCGACAAGGGCCCGCGCCGCCGCTTCATCCGTGACTCGGTGGACTCCCGCTGGAACATCGGCGAGTTCATGCTGCCGATCATGCTCATCGTGCTGCTGCTCAGCTTCGTGCGCACCAACTGGGCGCTGCTGCTCGTCTTCGTGCTCGTCTACGGCCTGATTCTCGTGGCCATCGGCGACGCGGTGCTGATGTGGCGGCGCACCCGCCGCAAGGTCGAGGACAAGTTCGGCCAGGCCGAGAAGGGCGACGCGTGGTACGCGATCATGCGTGCCTTCCAGATGCGCCGCACGCGCATGCCGAAGCCGCAGGTCGACCGCGGCAACCCGCCGGCCTGACCGACCGGGCTCGGACCCCGTCAGGACTGAAGGTCGGCGAACGCGAGCGGAGCCCGCGTGACGGCATACGTGGCGAAGTAGAGCTTCTCCACGCTGCCGTCCTGCGCCCGCACGACCTCGAGCAGCTCGCCCCGCTCGCGCCCTTCCACGGCGCGGTAGCGATCGGGGCCCTCGGCGGCATACCTCGTCTCGGACAGCGGGTCGTCCTCGGCGAGGCGTGACCACAGCTGCCCGCCGCGCACGAAGAAGGTCAGCGGCGACCCCTCGGACCACCACAGCCCGAGCAGCTCGGTGAGCCGGGGCTGCTCGGTCTCGGGGACCCACGCTCCCTGCAGCGTCGGCTCGGCGTCGACGACCGCCTCGACGAGGTCGGTCGCGAGGGCCAGCGTCAGCGCCCCTGACGTCGCGTTGGCGAAGACGACCGCGCCGACGCCCTCCTTGCGCCGCACCCGCAGCCCGGTGAGGAAGCCGGGCATGGCTCCCCCGTGCCCGACGAAGACGCGGTCGCCGCGCCGGCCCATGCCGAAGCCCAGACCGTAGCCGCCCGTCCAGCCGTCGACGTCGGTCATGATGAGGGGCCGGCACATCTCGTCGAGCGTCTCGGGCCGCACGACGCGGTCGTCGGGTGCAGCCACGTAGGCGGCGTAGCGGGCCATGTCGCCCACCGTGGACCACAGACCACCCAGGGGCGCCGTGGCGTTGAGGGTGAAGAGGGGCTCCTCGCGGGCGGTGCCCGCGTACGGATCGACCTGGTAGCCGAGGGCGCGGTCGTCGGCCGGGTCGAGCCCCGTGCGGGTCATGCCCAGGGGGTCGAGCACCCGCTCGCGCACGACCGACTCCCAGGCCCGGCCGGTGACCCGCTCGACGACCTGGCCGAGCAGGCCGTAGGCGAGGTTGGAGTAGTGGAAGGCGTGGTGGGCCGGCAGCACCTGCTCGGCCTCCTCGACACCGGCGAGGAACGCCTCACGCTCGGGCGCCTCGAGGCTCTCCCAGATGTTGCCGACGGGCTCGCGCTGCAGACCCGACGCGTGGGCGAGCATCTGCCGCAACGGAACCCGACCGTGCCGGCTCCCGGGCAGGTACGCGTCGAGGGTGTCGTCGAGCGACAGCAGACCCTCGTCGCGCAAGGACATGACGGCCAAGGCGGTGAACGTCTTGGTGACGGACCCGATCATGAACTGGGTGTCGTCGTCGGCGGGGGTGGACGGGGAGCCGAGCCGCGCCGACCCGACGTGGCCCGACCACACCAGGGCACCGTCGCGCACGACGCCGACACTGACCCCCGGCGAACGCCAGGAACGCTGGGCGGCGACGACGCGCCCCAGGAGCTCGCGCTCGAGGCCGCTGGACAGCCGCTCGGTGGCGGTTGCGCTCACTCCGAGGCCCGCAGGCTCATCGGGCCGTAGACGACGGTGCCGTTCTCGCGGAGGGTCACGGCCTCGACCCCCCGCGCGAGCAGCTCGCGCCACGACACGCCCCGGGAGCTCTCGGCGTCGCGTTGGGTCGGGAAGCCGGTGGTCGCGAGCCCCTCCCCCTCCATCGGCTCACCGTGGGCGTCGAGGAACAGCCAGGTCCAGTCAGCGCTCATGCGGCCACCCTAGACGGCGCCGTGTTTGACGCGCGGCAGGCCACCGTGCCACGGTTCGCCTAACCGAAGGACGATGGGGCAAGCCGGTGCGACTCCGGCGCTGACCCGCAACCGTGATGCCACCCCCGCCGCGACCAGGCGAGAGTGACCAGCCGGAAAACCCGCGTCCCACCGGCTCCTTTGTCAGTCTGTCGTGGAATGCGGACCGGAGTCACCCGCCGGGCCGGCAGCAGCCACCAGTCCCGACACGGTGTCCGACCCGCGAGGAGGAAACGTGTCCGCTGTCCATCGCGCCCGTCGTGCCCCGCTGCGGGTCGTGCTCGCCACACTCGTGGCAGCCTGCCTGGCCGCCCTGACCATCGCGCCCGCGCACGCGGCCGCGTTCCGGTTCTGGGGCTTCTACCAGCTCACGAACGGCGCCTGGGCCTTCGCGCAGAAGGGCTCGGACCAGACGGTCCCCAAGGACGGCAGCGTCGACGGCTGGCGCTTCGCCGTCGCCGACGAGGCCTCGACCCGCTTCCCTCGCGCCGTGCTGACCTTCGACCAGATCTGCGGCACCACCCCGGCCGAGGCCGGCAAGAAGCGGGTCGGCGTCGTCGTCGACTTCGGGCGACCTGCGGACTCGGCCGACAACGCGACCCCGCCCGAGCCGAAGGCGGTGTGCGCGGTCGTGGCCACCGACGCGTCGAGCACGGACGTCCTGGCCGCCGCCGGTGAGGTGCGCGCCGAGAAGGGTCTCGTGTGCGGCGTGGCCGGCTACCCGGCGAAGGACTGCGGGGCGCCCGTCAAGGACGTGACGCCCGAGGCCAAGGCGGCCGACCAGCCCGTGACCATCGCCGCACCGGCCGCGACCCCCTCCGCGACCCCCTCCGCGAGCCCCTCCGCGGGCGCGACGAACGTGCCGGGCACCTCGGTGACCGCCGCCGACTCGGGCACCAACGTGGCGGCATACGTCATCGCCGTGCTCGTGCTGCTCGCGCTCGCCGCCTACCTCGTCGTCCGCTCGCGCTCACGCGCCCGCCGCGACGCCTGAGACCTCGGGGGCGACTTCGGGATGGCGCAGCAGCGCGCACGGCTCCAGCACCCCGCAGCCTGGTGGCTGTGGGGGCTGGGCCTCGCTACCGCTGCGTCGCGCACGACCAACCCGGTCGTGCTCCTTCTCGTCATCGGCGTCTGCGTCGTCGTCGTGGGTGAACGCCGCGACCCGGCCACGCCCAACCCGCTGCCTGCCTTCCTCGTCATCGGCGCGGTCGTCCTGGTCTTCCGGCTCGTCATGACGGCCCTGCTCGGCAACGGCATCGCCGGCGAGACGGTGGTCGTCACCCTGCCGCGCATCCCGCTGCCCGAATGGGCGGCGAACGTGCGCCTCGGCGGCGCCGTGACGCTCGAGGCCCTGCTGTATGCCGCCTACGACGCCCTGCGCCTCGCGGCCGTCCTCGCCTGTCTCGGAGCCGCCAACGCGCTGGCGAGCCCGAGACGGCTGCTGCGCTACCTGCCCGCCACGCTCTACGACGTCGGCACCGCCGTGGTCGTCGGACTGACCTTCGCCCCGCAGCTGCTCACCGACGCGCGCGAGGTACGCGCGGCCCGCACGCTGCGTGGCCGCGACGGTCGCGGGCTGCGTGAGACGGCCCGACTCACGGTGCCGGTGCTGGAGACCGCCTTCGAGCGGTCCCTCGGGCTCGCCGCCTCGATGGAGTCACGCGGATACGGCCGGGCCGTCCGGTCGTCGGAGGGCAGCCGTCGCGTCGCCACGGGGCTCGCGCTCGCCGGCCTCGTCGGGGTGCTCGCCGGGCTCTACGGCCTGCTCGACGCCTCCGCGGGTGGGCTGCTGGGGCTGCCTGTGCTCGTGCTCGGCGCCGGGCTCGCCGGGGCCAGCCTGCTCGTCGGCGCCTCGCGCGACGGGCGCTCCGGACACCGGCGCGACCGGTGGGCGTGGACCGAGACCGTGACGGTGGCCGCGGGCGCGGTGCCGGCGGTGGTCCTCGTCGTGGCCTCCGTGCAGGGATGGGACGGCATCGTGCCCTCGCAGCGGGCCGAGCTTCCCGCCCTGCCCCTGATCGCCGTCGTCGCCGTGCTCGTGGCAGCCGTCCCGGCCCGGGTGACCCCGCCGCCCAGGGAGGTCGCGCCGTGATCGCGTTCGAGCACGTGTCCGTCCAGTACGCCGGCGCCCCTGCCCCGAGCCTGCACGACGTCACGCTGGAGATCCCCGAGGGTGAGCTGGTACTCGTCGTGGGGCCGACCGGCAGCGGCAAGTCGACCCTGCTGCGCACCGTCAACGGCCTGGTCCCTCACTTCAGCGGCGGCACCCTCACGGGGCGCGTCACCGTCGACGGGCTCGACACCGCCGAGCACCGGCCGCGTGACCTCGCGACCGTCGTCGGCCTCGTCGAGCAGAACCCGACCTCGACCTTCGTCACCGACGTCGTCGAGGACGAGGTCGCGTACGGCATGGAGACGATGGGGCTGGACCCGACGACGATCCGCCGCCGCGTCGAGGAGACCCTCGACCTCTTCGGGCTCACGCCGTTGCGCGGCCGGTCGCTGCGGGCACTCTCCGGCGGCCAGCAGCAGCGCGTGGCGATCGCGGCCCTCTTCGCCGCCGGCCCACGCATCCTCGTCCTCGACGAGCCCACCTCGGCGCTGGACCCCGTTGCCGCAGAGGAGGTTCTCGCCTCGCTGCACCGCATCGTCCACGACCTCGGCGTCACCGTCGTCCTCGCCGAGCACCGTCTCGAACGGGTGGTCCACCACGCGGACCGGGTGCTGCTCGTCGACGACGGGCACGTGTCCGAGCTGCTGGACCCCGCCGACGCGATGCTCCGTTCGCAGATCTACCCGCCCGTGGTCGGCCTCTCGCGGCTCGTCGGCTGGTCGCCGACGCCTCTGTCGATCCGCGACGCGCGTCGGAAGGCGGCCTCGCTGCGGGAGGCGCTGGGGGGCGCCACGCCGGCGACGACGGCCGACCGACGGGTCATCGGACCCGACGCCGCGGTCGTGCTCGACGGGGTGCGGGTCGCGCGCGGCGGACGCACGGTGCTCGACGGGGTCGACCTGACCGTCTCGCGCGGCTCCGTCACGACGCTGATGGGGCGCAACGGCGCCGGCAAGTCGACGCTGCTGGGGGCGATCGCGGCCCAGCACCGCCTCGCCGCCGGGCGGGTCCGGCTCGGGGCCACGGCGAGCGACCCGCACGCGACCCCGGCCCGGGAGCGCGTACGCACGGTCGGGCTCGTGCCGCAGCAGCCCGAGCTGCTCCTCTACTCCGACACCGTCGCCGCCGAGTGCGCCGCGGCGGACGCGGACTTCGGAGCGGCGCCGGGCACGTGCCGCGCGCTCCTCGAGCGCATCTCGGGCGGCATCGACGCCGGCACGCACCCGCGTGACCTCTCGGAGGGGCAGCGCCTCGAGTTGGCCCTGGCGGTCATCCTGTCCGGCTCCCCCGAGGTGCTCCTGCTCGACGAACCGACGCGGGGACTCGACTACGGCGCCAAGAAGCGGCTCGGGGAGGTGCTTGCCGGTCTCGCCTCGACCGGCACGACGGTGCTCCTGGCGACCCATGACGTCGAGCTCGCGGCCGAGATCGCCGACCGCGTCGTCATCCTCGCCGACGGCGAGGTCGTCACCGACGGACCCGCGCGCGAGGTGCTCGCGTCGTCACCCGCGTTCGCCCCGCAGGTGACCAAGGTGCTGCTCCCCCAGATGTGGCTCACGGTGGCCGAGGTCGCCGGCGCGCTGGCGAGGATCGCATGAGCACCCGCCGCGTCATCCCCCTTCGCTGGCCGGCCGTCGTGGCCGTCGCCGTCGTCGGCGTCGTCGGCCTGGTCGCGTTCACCTGGCCGTTCTTCGTCACCGGCGACTTCGCCCGCGACCACGGCAACGACGCGCCCTGGCTCTTCGCGCTGCTGCTGGCCCTCCTCGCCGTCGTCTGCCTCGCCGAGGTGACGGCCGGACGACTCGATGCGAAGACCATCGCCGTGCTCGGCGTGGCCGCTGCAGCCGGAGGTGGCCTCCGACTGCTCAGCGCGGGCACGGCCGGGCTCGAGCCGATGTTCTTCGTCGTCATCGTCGCGGGCTGCGTGCTCGGTCCGGGCGTCGGCTTCGTCTCCGGGGCGCTCGCCGTCACCGTCGGCGCCCTCCTCACCGGCGGCGTCGGGCCGTGGCTGCCGTTCCAGATGATCTGCGCCGGCGGCATCGGGCTCGGCGCGGGGCTGCTGCCGGGGCGCGCGGGCGGGCGCACCGAACGGTGGGTCGTGGCGGCCTATGCCCTCGTCACCGGGCTCGCGTACGGCGTCTTCATGAACCTGTGGTTCTGGCCCTTCCTCGGCACCGGCGCACCGACCGGGATGGGCTTCGTGCCCGGCGCCCCGCTTGCCGAGAACCTCGGGCACTACGCGCTCTTCTACGTGACCACCTCGCTCGGCTGGGACCTGCCACGCGGCGTGCTCAACGCGGCTCTCGTGCTGGTCGCAGGGCCGGCCCTGCTCCGCGTCTTCCGTCGCGGCGCGCGACGGGCCGCGTTCGGGGTCCCGGTGGTGTTCGACCCGGCGGCCGACAAGCACCTGCAGGGCGCCGAGGCTCCGCGATGACCGCCCCGGCGAGCCGTCGCGCCGCGACCACGACCCTCGTCACGGGGCCAGTCCGCAGCGGCAAGAGCCGGCACGCCGAGGACCTGCTGTGGCAGTCCGAGTCGGTCACCTACGTCGCCACCGGACGCCGGGCCACGCCCGACGACCCCGAGTGGGCCCGACGGGTGGCCGACCACCGGACCCGCCGACCGGGGTCGTGGCGCACCGTCGAGACCGTCGACGTCGCCGCCGTCGTCGACCAGGCCCCGCAGCCAGTCCTCGTCGACTGGCTCGGCACGATGCCCCCGCGGCTCAGCCAGGCGCAGGTGGTGCAGGCGTACGACGTGCTGCGCTGGTCGGACGCCTGGACCACCGCCGCACCGCTTCCCGGCGTGCCCGACACGACGCGTGCCCTCGCCCTCGAGCGCGGCCTCGGGCTGCGCGCCGTACCCACCACACCGCCCGTGCCCGGACCGCCGCCGGTCGCCCCCGCGTCGATCG